>JABFWF010000020.1 GCA_013362405.1 Lysobacter sp.
CGTGTTCCCGATCGCGGCGCTGGCGCTGTTCGGTTACCACCACCACGGCCACGTCCTGGGAGAGCGCCTGGACTGGCGCCTGCAACTCCACGCGTGGATGGCGCTGCTCGCCTACGCGACGCTGGCGATCGCCGCGCTGCTGGCGGTGATGCTGTGGGCGCAGGAGCGCGCACTGCGTCGGCGCGAATTCCACCGCTGGCTGCGCGCCCTGCCCCCGCTGGTCGAACTGGAAACCCTGCTGTTCCGGACCATCGCGGTCGGATTCGCGCTGCTCACCGCGACCTTGCTGACGGGCCTGCTGTTCGTCGAAAACCTCTTCGCCCAGCACCTGGTGCACAAGACCGTGCTCAGCGTCCTGTCGTGGCTGCTGTTCGGCGGCCTGCTGGCCGGTCGCTGGCGCTACGGCTGGCGCGGGGCGGTGGCCGTCCGCTGGACGCTTACGGCGATGGCGCTGCTGATCCTGGCCTTCTTCGGCAGCAAGTTCGTGCTCGAACTCGTCCTCCGCCGCCCCGCCTGATCCCCATTCAGGCCGTTCCATTCACGGTGACGGTTCGTTTCCATTGCTGAAACAATATTTGCATTGACAAATATTGCCCGGGCGAAGAAGATGCGCACCCATGTCCGCATCCCGTTCCCTCGCCCCCTGCAGCGGCTCGACGCTCGGCCTGCTTTTCCGGCAGGTCCGCGACGCCATGTGGTCGCGCATGGAGCACGAACTGGCCGCCGCCGGCCATGAGCTCACCTTCAGCCAGTACATCGCGCTGAAGAAGCTGTCGGACGGGCCGCACGGCGTCACCGACCTCGCCCGGGCCGCCGAGCTCAACCCCGGCGCCATGACCCGCCTGCTCGACAAGCTCGAAGCCCGCGGGCTTCTCGCGCGCGAAGCCGATCCGGCCGACCGCCGCGCGGTGAACATCCAGCTCACCGAAGCCGGCCGCGCGATGTGGCTCGACGTGAACCAGTGCGGCCAGCGCGTGCGCGAGCGCGCGATGCACGGCATGAGCGACGCCGAACGCGAACAGCTCACGCGGATGCTCGAACAGGTCCGCGACAACCTCTCCCTTTCCGACACCTGACCATGGCCCATTCCTTCCCTCGCCCGCTCCGCGGGCTGAAGCCCGTGTCCCTGCAGGCGACGCCGACGCTGGCGGTCGCGCTGGCGAGCGTGCTGGTCCTGGCCGGCTGCGCGAGTTCGCGCGGCCTTGCGCCGGAAGGCCAGCTGCTCGATGCCGACAGCCTGCAGACGCAGCGTTCGCTGTCCGATGCGACCGTGTCTCCGGCGGCGTTCCCCACGAAGGACTGGTGGACCTCGCTCGGCGATGCCCAGCTCGATTCGCTGATCGCCGAAGCCCTGCAGGGCACGCCGACCCTCGCCGCCGCCGACGCGCGCGTTCGCCAGGCCGTCGCGCAGGCAGGCCTGGCCGATGCGGCGCGCAAACCCACGCTCAGCGGCAGCGCGCAGTACGTCGGCGTGCAGCTTCCCGAAACCCTCGCGGCGCCGCCGCTCGGCGGGTCCTACACGGACATCGCCATGCTGGGCCTGACGTTCAACTACACGTTCGATCTGTGGGGCGGCGAGAAAGCCAAGTGGCTGGCCGCCGTCGGACAGACGCACGCGGCGGAAATCGAAGCGCAGGCCGCCCGGCTGACGCTGTCGTCGAACATCGCGCGCGCCTACGTCTCGCTCGCTCAGGCGTTCGATGCGAACGACGTGGCGAAGGCCGACTTCCAGCGCGCCAGCGGACTGCTCGACCTCGGCCGCCAGCGTGTCGCCGCCGGCCTCGACAACCAGCTGCAGATCCACAACGCCGAAAGCGCCGTCGCCAGCGCGCAGCAGCAGATCCAGGCCAGCGAGCACGAGATCGAAGTCACGCGCAACGCGCTCGCCGCGCTGCTGGGCAAGGGACCGGACCGCGGTCGCGACATTGCCCGCCCGACGATCCTGCAGGCGTCCACGCCGAGCGTGCCGTCGGTGCTGCCCAGCGAGCTGCTCGGCCATCGTCCCGACGTGGTCGCCGCGCGTTGGCGCGTGGAAGCCGCGCAGCACGGCATCAAGGCGAGCAAGGCCGCGTTCTACCCGAGCATCAACCTCGTCGCGTTGCCCGCGCTTGCCGTGGGTGCCGGCGACCTGGGCGACATCTTCAGCGGCGACGCGTTGCAGCTGCTCGGTGGCGCGGCGCTGAACCTGCCGATCTTCGACGGCGGCCGCCTGCGCAACAACCTCGCCAGCAGCGATGCGAGCTACGACCTCGCCGTGGCGAACTACAACCAGTCGCTGGTCGCCGCGCTGCGCGAAGTCGCCGATGCGGTGCATTCGGCACGCTCGCTCGATGCGCAGATCGCCTCGGCGACGCAGGCGCGCGATGCCGCGCGCAGTGCGTGGGACATCGCCACGCAGCGCTACAAGGCGGGCCTGGGCACGCAGCTCGACGTCCTCGCCGCGCAGCGTCCGCTGCTCGACAGCGATCGCCAGCTCACCGTGCTTCGCGCGCAGCGACTGGCCGCTTCCATCGACCTCGACCGTGCGCTCGGCGGCGGCCTGGTCCTGACCTCCCCGACGACTTCCGAATCCGACATCGCCAAGGCCTCCACGCCATGACCACCGAACCCAATCCGAACGCGAAGGCCGCGGCGACGCCCGCGCCGCAGTCCAACGGCAAGCGCAGGAAGGCGCTGACGATCCTCGCCGCCGTGGCGGTGCTGGCCGGCATCGGCTGGACGACGTACTACCTCACCGTCGCGCGCTTCCACGAAGACACCGACGACGCCTACGTGCAGGGCAACGTCGTCAGCATCGTCCCGCAGACGCAGGGCACGGTGGTGAGCATCGACGCCGACGACGGCATGAAGGTCGAAGCCGGCCAGCCGCTGGTGCACCTGGACCCGAACGACGCGCGCGTCGCCTACGACCAAGCCGTCGCGAACCTCGCCAACACCGTGCGCCAGGTGCGCGGCCTGTACAGCGCGGTCGATGCCGGCAAC
>JABFWF010000056.1 GCA_013362405.1 Lysobacter sp.
GGCGGGCAACGTCGTCGACCTCGCGCAACGCCGTCGTCCCGCCTGGCGCGTGCCCGTCTATGCGCTCGCCGCGTCCCTGCTGGTGCTCGCCGCGAGCCTGTGGCTGCGCAACACCGGTGGGCCGGTGCGCGTGCAGGACGACGGGCGCCTCGTCGCCACCGGCGAACTCGCGCGTGCGCTCGACGTTGCGCTCGCCAGCGCGCCGCAGCCGCGCGCGCGGACGGCCGTCGGCCTGAGCTTCCGCGCGCAGGACGGCCACGTCTGCCGCAGCTTCACCCGCGGCGCGCTCGCCGGACTGGCGTGTCGCGAAGGCGATGCCTGGGCCATCGCCGTGCTCTCGCACGCCGCCGCGCAAACCGGCGAAGTGCGCCAAGCCGGCAGCGCGCTGCCACCGGAAGTGCAGGCCGCGATCGATGCGCGCATGCAGGGCGATGCGTTCAACGCCACGCAGGAACGCGCGGCGCGCGCCGCGCACTGGCGCTAGGTCACGCGACGGCGAGCGGTTTGCAAAGCGGCTGTCATCGCCGCCTGCGAAGCTGCAGGCAACCCGCGAGGACGCCATGCCCGACCTGCAGTGCATCCGCCATGGCCACGTCCGCTCGATCGACAATCGCGGACGCATCGCGCTCGAGGTCGATGGCCGGCTCGTGTTCGGCCAGATGCTGGATGGCGGTGGTGGCTGGATCGGTGATCCGCTGGTCGGCGACATCCGTCCCGGCCTGCGCACCTGGCGGCATCCGCGCAACGGCATGCTCGTGCACGTGCAGGTGCTGCTGGCCGAAGTGGAGAGCGTCGCGCCGACCGATGCCGCCTGGTGCGACAGCCGCGCCGCCTAGGCGCGCATTAAGCCGCGCTAGTTGGACGCGACCGTGCCGCCGGCCAGATGCCGGTACAGCGCGAGCAGCGGCGGCATCAGCGCATCGCTGCGCCAGCGTTGCGCGTCCGCCGGTCCGGCGGCGGCCAGCCGCGCACGCAGGGTCTCGTCGCCGAGCACCTGCAGCACGCAGCGCGCGAAGCCTTCCACGTCCTCCGGCGCCACCAGCGCGCCCTGCGCATCGCGCAGCACCGTCGCCGTGCCCATCACCGCGGTCGACACCACCGGCACGCCCAGCGCCATCGCCTCGATCAGCACCAGACCCTGCGTCTCGGTCGGCGAGGCGAACACGAACGCATCGGCGGCGCGGTAGCAGTCGCGCAGCGTGACGCGGTCGAAGTTGCCGAAGAAGCGCACGTTGTCCCGAAGGCCGAGGCGCGTTGCCTGCATCTGCAACGCCGTGGCCGCCGGGCCTTCGCCGGCGACGACGAACAGCAGCTCCGGCCGCTCGCGCACCAGTCGCGCGGCGACTTCGAGCAGGAAGCCGATGTTCTTCTCGATCGCCAGCCGGCTGATGGTGGCGATCACCGGGCGGTCCGGCGCGATGCCGTGGCGCGCGCGGAACGCCGCGCCGTCGCCGCCTTCGAAGCCCGGCTCGATGCCGCTCGCCAGCAGGGTGGTCGGCGTGCGCACGCCGTAGCGGCGCAGCACCGCATCCATCTCGCGCGTCGGCACCACCATGTGGTCGATCGCATTGCACAGGTGGCGCGACGCCGCGCGCGCGGCCGCGCGCAGCAGCGGCGCCGGCAGCCACGGCAGGTAGTGCGCGGCGTACTGCTCGAAGTAGGTGTGGTAGGTCTCCACCACCGGCGTGCCGGTGCGCCGGCGCAGGCGCACGCCGAGCTGGTGCGCGCGGAACGGCGTGTGCACGTGGACCGCGTCCCAGTGCCGGATCGCCAGCCGCGCGAGCGCCGTGCGCATCGGGGCCGTTTCGATCAGGCGATCTTCCGGATCGAAGAACAGCGGCTGTGCCGGCAGGCGCAGCACGTCGAGCGCGGGGCCGAATTCGGCATCGAAGCGGGCCTGGCCGCTGGTGCTGCCGTAGTCGGGCGCCACCAGCGTCACCGCGTGGCCTTCGCGCAGCAGCCATTCGATGCCCGCGCGGATCGACGTGGACACGCCGTTGACGCGCGGGAAGTACACGTCCGAAAGCAGCAGCAGGTTCAGCCGCCCGCGGCCGGCCGGCCGGCTGCGCGCGAGATAGGCTGGCGCGCGCGGCGCCGTCGCACGCATGTCCATCAGGCGAACAGCGACACGCCCGGCACCAGCCAGAGCGACAGGCTGGCCAGCCCCGTGCCGATCGCGATCGCCGCCAGCACGTCGCTCGGCCAGTGCAGGCCGAGCGCGACGCGCGAGGCCGCCACGCTGGCGGTGAACGGCACCAGCAGCCAGGCCAGCACCGGGTAGTGGGCGATCGCGACCAGGCTGAAGGCGACGGCGTGCAGCGTGTGCCCGGAAGGGAAGCTGAACTCGTCCAGCGGCGCGACCCACGCGCGGATGCGCACGTCGCTGGCGAACGGGCGCGGCCGCCGCGTCCAGCGCTTGAGCAGCTTGTACAGCGCCAGCGCGACCGCGCCGGTCAGCGCCAGGTGCGCCGACGCGCGCAGGCCGTCGATGCCGTCGCACGCCACCATCGCCGCCATCAGCGCGTACCAGAACGCGCCATCGCCGAGCCGGCTGACGATCGCGAAGATCCGCCGCACGTCCGGCCGCACGCACAGCCGGTTGGCGCGCAGGCACCAGCCGTGCTCGCGCCGCAGCGCCTCAGGTCGTGGCAAGCCAGCCATGGGACACCTCCGCCGATGCGAGCTGCTGCAGCACGGCGTCGAACGCCGCCGAGACCGATTCGGGCCGCAGGTCGGCGGCCGCCTGCCGCGCGGCGAACCCCATCGCCGCGCGCCGTTCTGCGTCGCGCGCCAGGCGCAGGCACGCGGTCACGAAGCCCGCGTCGTCGCCGTCGCGCACCGTCGCGCCATGCACGCCGTCGCGCAGGTGCTCGCGCGCCGCACCGTAGTCGAACGCCACCGTCGGCACGCCGCTCGCCATCGCCTCCAGCGTCACGTTGCCGAAGGTCTCGCTGCGGCTCGCGAACACGAACAGGTCCGCGCTCGCGAAATGCGCCGCCAGCGCCTCCCCGCGCTGCACGCCACAGAACACGAAGTCCGGATGCTCGCGCTGCAGGTGTTCGCGCTCCGGGCCATCGCCGACCCAGACGAAGCGCGCGTCCGGCCGCACTTCCTGCAACGTGCGGAACGCGCGCACCGCGAGTTCCAGGTTCTTTTCCGCGGCGACGCGGCCGACGTGGATCACCACCAGCGCGTCGTCGTCCACGCCCCACTGCGCGCGCAGCGCGGCGTCGCGCCGGAGCGGATCGAACAGCGCCGCGTCCACCGCGCGCGGCACCCGCACCGGGTTGGCGAAGCCCGACTCGCGCAGGAATGCCTGCAGCTCGCCGGTCGGCACGATGGTCGCGTTGCCGCGGTTGTGGAAGGCGCGCATCCAGCGCATCGCCGTGCCCGCGAGCAGGCCGAGGCCGTAGTCGCGCATGTAGCGGTCGAAGCGCGTGTGGAAGCCGGTCGCCACCGGGATGCGCAGCCGCCGCGCCGCGCGCAGCGCCGACCAGCCGAGCGGGCCTTCGGTCGCCACGTACACCGCGTCCGGCCGCGCCGCGCGCCACTGGCGCAGCAGCGCGCGCTTGGATGGAACGCCGAACTTCAATCCGGGATAGCGCGGCAGCCCGAGGCCGCGCACCAGCAGCGTGTTCGCCACCACCGGCGCGTCGCCGGCCTGCCGCGGCCGCACCACCGACACCTGGTGCCCGCGCCCGCGCAGCCCCTGCTCGAGCGACTGCACGGTCAGGGCGACGCCGTTGACTTCCGGCGGCCAGGTTTCGGTGACGACGGCGTAATGCATGCGGTTCGCGCGGCCCTGTGCAGGGATGCGGCATAGCCTCGCGCGTGCCCGTGAAACCCGGATGGCGGAATCGCGACACCCGCGTGACAGCACGGCGCGCAGCATCGCAGCCGATCCCGGCGTTCCCGCCGCGGTCAGGAGCCTTCCATGTTCATCGTCCGCTTCCTGCTGCTTGCGGGCCTGGTCCTCGCGCTGGCCGCCTGCTCGGCCGTCGCCGGCATCTTCAAGGCCGGCGTGTGGGTCGGCATCGTCGCGATCATCATCGTCATCGCCCTGCTGGCCTGGTTGTTCGGGCGGAAGAAGGGCTAGTCCCGCCCGCCGCGCGCCACCCCTTTTTGTAGGAGCGACGTAAGTCGCGACCCGTCCCCTCGCACTACGGGCGTGGGGTCGCGACTTACGTCGCTCCTAAAAGGGAGAGGAATCGGGAACTCGTGGAAGGCGTGGATCGCCGCTTCATGCGCTCCTGCGGAAGCGGAATCCGGAAACTACTGGGCTACCCGCCTCCCGACCGCCGCACACCCAATGCCCACCCCCCGCGCCCTCCGCCTCCCGCTCGCCGACGATCACGCCGTCTCGGCGCTGCTGCAGGCGCCGGCCCACCCGCGCGCCTGCCTAGTCCTCGCCCACGGCGCCGGCGCCGGCATGGCGCATCCTTTCCTGCAGGCCATCGCCGACGGCCTTGCTGCGCGCGATGTCGCGACGCTGCGCTACCAGTTCCCGTCCATGGAGCGCGGATCCAGGCGCCCCGACCCGCCCGCCATCGCGCAGGGCACCGTGCGTGCAGCCGTCGCCGACGCCGCGCGCCAACTGCCCGGCGTGCCGTTGTTCGCCGGCGGCAAATCCTTCGGCGGCCGCATGACCTCGCAGGCCCAGGCCGCCGACCCGCTACCCGGCGTGCGCGGCCTCGTCTTCCTCGGCTTCCCTCTGCATCCCGCCGGCAAACCCTCGGACGATCGCGCCGCGCACCTCGAGCGCATCACCGTGCCGATGCTGTTCCTGCAGGGCGCCCGCGACGCCCTCGCATCGCTCGACCTGCTCGCCCCCGTCGTCGAGCGCCTCGGCGCCAACGTCACCCTTGCCACCTTCGAGGACGCCGACCACAGCTTCCATGTCCCCGCGAAGAGCGGCCGAAAGGACACGGAGATCATGGGCGAGCTGCTCGACGCGACGGCGGAATGGATCGCCGTCTTCGCAGGCGGCGCGTCATAGGTCGTGGGCGTCCATCGTCTTCACATTCCCGGCCGTGCGTCCGTCGCTACCTTCGGGAAACTCCTTCCGATGGAGACACCCATGTCGGACCAAAACGCCAGGACGCCGCTGGATCACGTCAATGCGACGGTGACGCAACTCAAGGAGATGCATCACTACGCGAAGAACAATGTCGAATTGCTGACGACGCAGTGGCTGCTGTTCGACGGTGAGCTGAAGAAGCTGGGCAAGGCGGCGGTCGTCGAGGACCTGATGACGCGCCAGGGCGAGTTCTACGACGCGGTGGAAGCGGCGATCAAGGAACTGGAAGAGCTGGCGGTGACATTGCAGCCGCCGCCGGAGGAGCCGGCGTAGCGCCTTGCGAGTGCCAAGCCGCACTGGTTGCGCTGGCCACTGAATCATTCAGCGCGTGATGCGCACGCGCCGCGTGCGTGGAGACGCGCGTGGCCGATCATGCGCGCATGGTCGTTTGCATCCCCGCTCCGTGACCCGCCGTTCCGGCTCCGCCGACCTGCCGCTGCATGGTGGCCGCGTGCCGCGCTGGCTCGCCGACCGCATGACGCGGCTCGGTGCGGTGATGGGCGAGGCGATCGTGCTCGAGTACGGGCGCGACGAGCTGCTGCGACGGCTGGCGCATCCGTTCTGGTTCCAGTCCTTCGGCGCGGTGATGGGCATGGACTGGCATTCGTCGGGCATCACCACCAGCGTGATCGGCGCGCTCAAGCGCGGGCTCACGCCGCTCGCGGGCGAGCTCGGCATCCACGTGTGCGGCGGCCGCGGCCGGCATGCGCGCAACACGCCGGGTGAACTCGTCGCGATCGGCGAGCGCGTCGGCTTCGACGGCGAAGCGCTCGCGCGGGCGAGCCGTCTCGTCGCGAAAGTCGACAGCGCGGCGGTGCAGGACGGGTTCGATCTCTACCTGCACGGCTTCGTCGTCACCGACGATGGCCGTTGGGTGGTCGTGCAGCAGGGCATGAACGGCGACGTGAAGCAGGCGCGCCGCTACCACTGGCTGTCGGAAGGACTGACCAGTTTCCTCGACGACCCGCACGCGGCGGTCGACGGACCGGGGCAGGGCAACATCGTCAACCTGGCGGACCGGCGCGCGGCGAGGTCGCGCGATGCGCAGGTAGCGCTGCTGGCAGGCATGGCGCCGGATGCGATCGCGCGGGAGTTCGCGAGGATCGGTGCGGGGTCGTCGTCGGAAACGCGACCCCTCCCCAATCCTCCCCAGCAGGGAGGGGAGGGAGGAGCCGCGCAGTTGGAATTGCTGCCCCACCTCGCGATGCCCGACCACCACGATGTGCGCGCCAGCGACGTCGTCGCGCGGCGCCTGCATGGCGCGCTCGCGGCGGCGGCGGAGCAGGGGCCGAAGGATTTCACCGAGCTGCTGCAGGTGCCGGGCGTCGGCGCGCGCACCGTGCGCGCCCTGGCGATGGTGGCGGAAGTGCTGCACGGCACGCCGTGCCGCTTCAGCGATCCGGCGCGCTTCTCGCTCGCGCACGGAGGCAAGGATCGTCACCCGTTTCCGGTGCCGACGAAGGTGATGGACCACACCATCGGCGTGCTGAAGTCGGCGGTGGTGAAAGCGAAGCTCGGGCGCGAGGAAGAACTGCAGGCGATCCGGCGCCTCGATGCGCAGGCGCGGCGGCTGGAGGCGACGGCGCGCGGGCCGTCGGTCGCGGAGTTCATCGACGAGGAGCGCAGGCGCTCGCACGAATACGGTGGACGCAGCATCTTCGGCTGGGAGCCGGCGCCACAACCGGCCCACGACGCTGCATCGCGGCGGCGCGCCCGCGGCTGAGCGCCGCGCGCGCCTGCACTGCGCCTCCAGCGCAAACCGGCTAGGGTGCTGGGGTGCAAGCCGATCCGACCACGCCCAACGAGCAAGCCGGACAGAGCACGGCGCCCGCGATGCGCGCCGATCGCTCCGCGCGGCTGGAGCGGCGCAAGTCGATCGCCACGGGCATGCTGGTGTTCGCCGCGTTGCTGCTCGCCGCGTGCATGTGGGCGCGGCACGTGCATCCGCACTGGATCTTCGACCTGCTCGCGGCGATGGCCGAGGCGGCGCTGGTCGGCGGCCTCGCCGACTGGTTCGCGGTGGTCGCGCTGTTCCGCCATCCGCTCGGGCAGCGCTGGATCCCGCACACCGCGATCATCCCGTCGAAGAAGAACGCGCTCGGCGCGAACCTCGCCGACTTCCTCGTCCGCCATTTCCTCAGCCGCGAGCAACTCGCGTCGCGCCTGCGCGCCTTCGATATCGCCGGGCGGCTCGCCACTAGCCTGTCGACGCCGCGCACCGCGGAGAAGCTCGGCGATGCGCTGACCCGCGCGATGCCGCACCTCGTCGCGCTGGTGGACAGCGAGCAGCTGCACCTCTTCCTGCACCGGTTGGTGGATGCGCGGCTGCGGCAGGTCGATCTCTCGGGACTCACCGCGTTCGGCCTGCGCCAGCTCACCGCGAGCGGCCGGCACGAGCAGCTGGTGGACGCCTTCCTCGACTATCTGCGTGGCGTGCTCGCCGCGCCGGAGACGCACGGGCGCCTCGCCGCGCTGGCCGGGCGCGAGGTCTGGCGGATCCTTCGCCTGGTGAGGCTCGACCGGGTCGTCGCCGACAAGGTCGCGCGCAAGCTGGTCGACGGCGCCACCACGCTGGTCGCCGAAATGGCCGGCGATCCGCAACACGAAATGCGCCTGCGCCTGGCCGCGCAGCTGGAAGCGCTGATCCTGCGACTGGAGGAAGATCCGGCGCTGCGTGCGCGCATCGACCAGTTCCGCGACCAGCTGCTCGAGCAGGCCGAACTCGCCGCGTACCTGCGCAGCCTGTGGACCGACCTGATCGCGTGGCTGCAGGCCGACGTGCGGCGCGAGGATTCGGCGGTGCGCGCGCGCATCGCGGGCGCCGCGCAGGCGTTCGGCGAAGGCCTCGCGGCGGACGCCGACACGCGCGCCTGGCTCAACGGCTGGATCCAGGACGCCTGCGAGCCGCTGATCGATCGCTACCGGGTCGCGATCCGCGTCTTCATCGTCGAGCGGATCGAGGAGTGGAGCGCGGAGGAGCTGACCCGCGAGCTGGAACTGAGCATCGGCACCGACCTGCAGTACATCCGCTACAACGGCACCGCGGTCGGCGCGCTGATCGGCGGCGCGATCTACGGCATCGGGCAGGTCGCCCACGCGCTGCTGCGCTGACGCGCCTGCATTTGCGTTTCGCGGGGGCGGTGCATGGCCGCGAGTTTTCTCAGGCGTTCTTGCGGCCCGTTGCAGGAGCGACGCAAGTCGCGACCTGAAGCGCCGTGTCGCGACTTGCGTCGCTCCTGCAAAAATGATCCAAGCGGATCGTTCGTGCGGAAGGACTCGCGGCTTCCTACAAAAAGCGGCTTGTTGCGGAAGATGCCCTTCGACCATTCCGCCAGAAAGCAGAAGCCCCGCGCGCGGCGGGGCTTTGCCGTCAGGTGTTCGCTTCGTCAGGACACGTTGGGCTCGCTGAATGCCTCGATGTCGCCGGCGAAGGCGTTGATCGGCACGCAGCTGCAGAACACGTTCTTGTCGCCGTACACGTTGTCCACGCGCGCCACCGGCGGCCAGTACTTCTGCAGCTTGAGCGTGGGCAGCGGGAACGCGGCGAGTTCGCGCGGATAGGCGTGCGTCCATTCGCTCGCCGCGACCTGCGTCGCGGTGTGCGGCGCGTGCTTGAGCGGGTTGTCCTCGCGGTCCAGGCGGCCGTCCTCGACCGCGCGGATCTCCTCGCGGATCTGGATCATCGCGTCGCAGAACCGGTCGAGCTCGTGCATCGACTCGGACTCGGTCGGCTCGACCATCAGCGTGCCGGCGACCGGGAAGCTCAGCGTCGGCGCGTGGAAGCCGAAGTCGATCAGGCGCTTGGCGACGTCCTCTGCGCTGATGCCGGTGGCGTCCTTGAGCGGGCGCAGGTCGAGGATGCACTCGTGCGCGACCAGGCCATTGCGCCCGGTGTAGAGCGTCTCGTAGTGCGACGCGAGCTTCTTGGCGATGTAGTTGGCGTTGAGCAGCGCGACCTGGGTGGCGCGGCGCAGGCCTTCGGCACCCATCATCGTGACGTACATCCAGCTGATCGGCAGGATCGAGGCCGAACCGAAGCTCGCCGCGCTCACCATGCCGACGTCGCCTTCGCCGCCGAAGGTGCGCGGAAGGAACGGAGCCAGGTGCGACTTCACCGCGCACGGGCCGACGCCCGGGCCGCCACCGCCGTGCGGGATGCAGAAGGTCTTGTGCAGGTTGAGGTGGGAGACGTCCGAACCCCACTTGCCGGGCTTGGCGACCCCGACCAGCGCGTTCATGTTGGCGCCGTCGGTGTACACCTGCCCGCCGTGCTGGTGGACGATGTCGCAGATCGCGACGATGTCCTCCTCGAACACGCCGTGCGTCGAGGGGTAGGTGATCATGATCGCCGCGAGCCGGTCGCTGTACTTCTCGGCGTTGCGGCGGATGTCCTCGACGTCGACGTTGCCGTTGGCGTCGCACTTCGTGACCACGACGCGCATGTTGCACAGCTGCGCGGACGCCGGGTTGGTGCCATGCGCGGACTCGGGGATCAGGCAGACGTCGCGATGGCCTTCTCCACGCGCGCGGTGGTAGGCGCGGATCGCGAGCAGGCCCGCGTATTCGCCCTGCGCGCCGGAGTTCGGCTGCAGGCTGACCGCGTCGTAGCCGGTGCATTCGACCAGCATCGCCTCGAGCTCGTCGATGAGCTGCTTGTAGCCGGCGGTCTGCCCGGCCGGCGCGAGCGGATGGATGTTGCCGAACTCCGGCCACGTCACCGGGATCATCTCCGCCGTGGCGTTGAGCTTCATCGTGCAGCTGCCGAGCGGGATCATGGTGCGGTCGAGCGCCAGGTCCTTGTCGGCGAGCGCGCGCATGTAGCGCAGCAGTTCGTGCTCGCTGTGGTGGGTGTTGAACACCGGATGCGTCAGGAACTCCGACCGGCGCACCAGCGCCTGCGGCAGCGCGTCGGCGGTGGCGGCGTCGAGCGCATCGATGTCGCCCGGGTCGGCGCCGAACAGGCCAGCCAGCGCCGCCACGTCGGCGCGCGTGCTGGTCTCGTCGAAGCTGATGCCGACGCTCTTGCCGTCGATCGCGCGCAGGTTGATGGCGGCGGCGTTCGCCTTCGCATGCATGGCGGCGGCATCGATGCCGGTGACGTGCAGGGTGTCGAAGAAGCCTTCCCCGACCGCAACGCCGGCCTTGCGCAGCGCGGTGGCCAGCAGCGTGGCGAGGCGGTGCGTGCGGCGCGCGATCTTCGTGAGGCCCTCGGGGCCGTGGTAGACCGCGTACATCGACGCCATCACCGCCAGCAGCACCTGCGCGGTGCAGATGTTGGAGGTCGCCTTCTCGCGACGGATGTGCTGCTCGCGCGTCTGCAGCGTGAGGCGGTAGGCGGGCTTGCCTTCCTCGTCGACCGACACGCCGATCAGGCGGCCCGGCATCGAGCGCTTGTACGCGTCGCGGCAGGCCATGAAGGCCGCATGCGGACCGCCGAAGCCGAACGGCACGCCGAAGCGCTGCGAGTTGCCGACGACGATGTCGGCGCCCCATTCGCCGGGCGCGGCGATCAGCGTGAGCGCGAGGAGGTCGGTGGCCACGGCGACCAGGCCACCACGCGCATGCACGGCGTCGGCGAGCGCGCGGTAGTCGTTCACCGCGCCGAAGGTGTCGGGGTACTGCAGCAGCACGCCGAATGCGTCGGCGTTCATCGCGTCGGCATCGCTGCCGACGAGGACGTCGATGCCCAGCGGCTCGGCGCGCTGGCGCACGACTTCGAGCGTCTGCGGATGCACGCCGTTCGACACGTAGAAGGTATTCGACTTCGACTTGGCCGAGCGTTTCGCCAGCGTCATCGCTTCCGCCGCCGCGGTGCCCTCGTCGAGCAGCGAGGCGTTCGCGATCTCCATGCCGGTGAGGTCGGCGCACATCGTCTGGAAGTTGATGAGCGCTTCCATGCGGCCCTGCGAGATCTCGGCCTGGTACGGCGTGTACGCGGTGTACCAGGCGGGGTTCTCGAGGATGTTGCGCAGGATGACGTTCGGCGTGTGCGTGCCGTAGTAGC
>JABFWF010000136.1 GCA_013362405.1 Lysobacter sp.
AGTGCAGCACCGCGCCGTGCTCGTTGATAGCGACGATGTTGCTGTAGGGCAGGTCGTTGGCGTCCTGGCCGGCGGCCTGGCAGTACACGAGGTGGATCCCGAACTCGCTCGCGCCGGCGCGGAACGCGCGCTCGGCCGCCCGGTGCGCCCGCGCGCCGATGCGCGAGGCCTCGCGCATCATCGCCAGTTCGTACGGCGTCTTGAAGGCGCGGTGGTATTCGAGATGGGCGATGACCGCAGCCGGATTGTTGGGCGCGTAATGCCGTCCTGAAGCGCCGCCGAGCGCGCTCTGCGGTTCGCCGAGGATCGCGCTGCGCGCGGGATCGGGCAGGTGCGCCAGTGCTTCCTCCGGCGTACGGACGATCACGATGTCGAAGTGCGTGGTCCAGTCGCCCGAGGGCGACGCGGGCACCGAATGCCAGTAGTCGAACGGCTGCAGGTAGACGAGCTTCGGCCGCGCGCCGGGAGTGAACACGATCCAGCTGCCGGGGTTGCGCGTGAGTGGCAGCCAGGCCTTGAACTGGGGGTTCACCGCATATGGATAGTCGCGGTCGTCGAAGGCCTGGTAGTGCAGCGTGCCACTGGGAATCACCAGGTGATCGAAACTGCCGCGTGCGAGGGCTTCTACCGCCCGGTTTTGCAACACATTCAGGTGATCGGCATATAGCATGGTGGGAAGGGACATCGCCGGGGCCACGCGTGGGAGACAATTCGCATTCTGCCGGAACGGAGAGCAAGCCGGCAGCGGCCGAATCGCCCGCGTTGATGCTCGGCATGCCCGCATGGGCGTGGGCCCTGGGTGGATTGTTGCTCGGCCTGCTGGCGACCTTCGCCGTGCTGCTCCTCCAGCACCAGGACGTCGCCCGTGAAGCGCGCACGCGCCACGCGCTGATGGCGCGCCGGGCCGTCGCCCAGGTGGAGCGCCAGCTCGAGGCGGCCGGCCTGCAGCTGCGCGCGCTGCAGGCGGCTTACCTCGTTGCGACCGACATCGACGAGGCACGCTTCGTCAGCATCGTCGCCAAACTCGACGCGCAGCGCGGCGTGCCCAGCATGCTCGCGGTGGCCTACGCACCGCGGTCGGTGGACGCCGCGGGTCACGCGCGTTACGCGTACACGCAGGTGGCGCCGCTCGCACCCAATCGCAGCCTGCTCGGCCTGGACATCGTCACGCAGCCGCAGAACATCGCAGCGCTCGCGCGTGCGCGCGACGTCGACCAGCCGGTGCTGTCCGCGCCCTTCCAGCTGCACCAGCCCGCACGCGATCCGCGCGATGTCACCGGCGTGGTGATGCGCCTGCCGGTCTTCACCCCGGGGCCTGCGCCTGCCGGCACCGACGAGCGCAGGCGCCGCGAGATTGGCGCACTGGCGATGAGCATCCGCGTGCGTCCCCTGCTGCTCTTCGCGCTGCCGCCGGGCCTGCTGCGCCAGTACCACGTGCGCGTGGTCGACGTGACCGCCGGTGCGCAGGTGTTGCTCGATGAAGGCGCGCCGGCGATCAGCCGGTTGCGCTACGGCGGCATCGTCGATTACGGCGGGCGCCGGTGGGAACTGTCATTGCAGCCCGCGCAGCGCGCGGCCGCGCCGCTGCTGTGGACCTTCGCCATCGGCGGCCTGGTGGCCAGCGTGCTGTTCGCGCTGCTGCTGTGGTCGATCGCCAACACCCGCCGGCGCGCGCTCACCCTCGGCTGGCAGATGAGCGAGCGCTTCCGCGAGAGCGAGGAGCGTTTCCGCACCCTCAACGAGCTGCTGCCCGCGCTGGTGCTGATGGCCCAGGCCGACGACGGCGCGATCATGTACGCCAACGAGGCGGCGTGCGCGCGGCTGGGCGCGGGCATCATCCGCGATACCGCGCTGGCCAGCCTGTTCGAGGACGAGGCCCTGCACCATCGCCTGCAGGCGCATGACGGGGACAGCGCCTGGACCAACGTCGAGGCCGTGCTGGTGTCGCTCAACGGCGACCGCTTCTGGGCCTCGACGTCGATCTCGCGCGTGCGCGTGGGCGAGCGCGACCGGCTGCTGATGGTCGCGACCGACATCTCCGAACAGCGCCAGCTCACCGAGCTGCTGAGCTACCAGGCCAGCCACGACACGCTGACCGAGCTGTACAACCGGCGCGAGTTCGAGCGCCAGGTGCAGCGCGCGCTCTACGGGCTGGGCAAGGACGGGCCGCCGGCGGCGCTGCTGTACCTGGACCTCGACCAGTTCAAGCTGATCAACGACACCTCCGGCCATCTCGCCGGCGACCAGCTGCTCAGCCAGCTCGCGCTGGCGATGGCGGAGCAGCTGCGCGGAGGCGACATCCTCGCGCGGCTGGGCGGCGACGAGTTCGGCATCCTCGCCCACGACACCCACGTGGAGGGCGCGCAGGCGCTCGCGGAGCGGTTGCGCGCTCGCATCGAGGGTTTCGTCTACGTGTGGCAGAAGCAGTCCTACACGATCAGCGTGAGCATCGGCGCGGTGCTGCTCGACCATCCGGGCCTCACCCTTGGCGAGGTGCTGTCGCAGGCCGACGCCGCCTGCTACATCGCCAAGGATCGCGGCCGCAACCGCGTGCATTTCTACTCCGAGCAGGACGCCGACGCGCTGCGCCGGCGCGGCGAGATGGAGTGGGCCAACCGGCTGCGCTGGGTGGTCGACGAGGGCCGCCTGCTGCTGCATTACCAGGAAGTCGTGCCGCTGCAGGGCCAGGACGACGGCGCTCCCTACATCGAGCTGCTGCTGCGCCTGCGCGACGAGGATGGCCAAGTGGTCTTTCCCGGCGCGTTCCTGCCCGCGGCCGAGCGCTATGGGATGATGCCGCTGCTCGACCGCTGGGTGATCGCGAACGCGCTGGCGCATTTCGACCGCCTGCACGCCAGCGGCCGCGCGCCGGGCTGCTGCGCCATCAACCTGTCGGCCTCGACGCTGGAGGACGAGGGGCTGGCCGACTACGTGCTCGACCTCATCGCGCGCCACGGCGTCGAGCCGCGGCGGGTGTGTTTCGAGATCACCGAGACCGAAGCGATGCGCAACGTCGCCCGCGCGATGCGCTTCATCGAGCGCATGCGCGTGATCGGATGCAAGGTCGCGCTGGACGACTTCGGCGCCGGCATGTCCTCGTTCGGTTACCTCAAGAACCTGCCGGTGGACACGATCAAGATCGACGGCAGCTTCGTGCGCGACATCGAGGCCGATGCCATGAGCCGCTCGATCGTCGAGGCGATCTGCAAGATCGGCCACCAGCGCGGGCTGGACGTGGTCGCCGAGTGGGTGGCCGACGAGGGCGTCGTGCCGCTGTTGCGCGGGCTAGGCGTCGACTACGGCCAGGGCTTCGCCCTGCACCGGCCGGAGCCGGCGCTGTTCCAGCGCGAAGGGTGACCGGCGCGCGCGGCGCGCGTCAGACGTACTGGCCGCCGGGCGCGTCGATCCAGTGCCGCAACTGCTCGGCCTGGTCGGCCGGGACCGCGATGAAGCGGAAGCCCGTCCAGGCCTGGCCGGGCGCGCTGGCGCGGTCCAGCCACAGCAGGTGCGCGCCGACCTCGAAGGCCTGCTGCCGCCCCTTGTCGTCCTGAAGGCGGAAGCGGAACTGATAGAGCGCGTCCTCGACCAGCGGCGCGCTGGCGATCAGCATCATGCCGGTCTCGGACAGGTTGCCCACGCGGCCGACCACGCTGTCGGTCATGGTGTCGGTGACCAGCACCGTGTCGGGGACCTTGCGCCGGCGCGCGCGGCGGAACTCGTCGATCACGCGTTCGCCTCCGGTTCGGCGGGACGTTCGCCTCGGCCGGCGAAACTGCGCAGGGCGTTGAGGGTGGATTGCCAGGCGCGATCGACCAGGCGGCCGCGTTCGGCGGTGACGATGCGCGCCTGGCCCTTGGCCAGCATCCGCGCGACGCCGTCGAGCGACTGCTCGCCCACGCGCTGTCCGCGCTGGTTGACGAACAGCGCATTGTCGGTGACGGGGCTGTACCACGACAGGCGACGGCGCAACACGTCGCCCTGCTGGTTGGTGATGAACTCGATCCAGGTGCCGTAGGGCACCACCCGCAGCTGCTCGTAGCGCGCCTGCTCGTCGGCGGTGCGCGGCGGCAGCTCCAGCCGGCGTTTCTCGGCCTCCTCGCCCAGCCGCGTGCGTGCCTTCAGGCGCATCGTCAGCTCGGTGCGCGAAGCGGGATCGTCCTCGTCGTCGTCGAGCGCGCTGGTCAGGCGGCGCGCGATCGCCGCGGCTTCCTCGTGGTGGTAGCCGACCTGCGCCAGCGCGGCCTCGATGCGCGGCGCGAGGTCGGGTTCGACGGGCGCGCCGCTGCGGCCGCAGGTGGCGACGATATGGCGCGTCATCTCCAGCTGCTGGCGCCACTCCTGCGACTCGGCGCCCTGGCGCAACAGCGTCAACGTGAGCACGTCGGCCCATGCCTGGTGCAGCAGGGCGCGCACGAACTTGGGCAGGCGTTGCTCGCCGACGATGCCGGCGATGGTGTCGGCGGCCTGCTGCTTGGCGATCTCCAGCTTTTCCTTGCCGCGCGCGGCTTCGACGTAGCGACGCTCGGTCATCTCCGCCTTGCGCACCAGGCCCTGCAGCTGTGCCTGCAGCTCGCGGTTGCTCGCCTCGAACACGCTGGCGTCGCCGTCGTAATTCTGCACCACCTGCTGCACGGCGCGCTGCAAGGGTTGCACGAGCTGCGGGTCGAGGTCGTCCTGGTCGAGCCAGCGCGCGCCGGATTCGGCAACCGCGTTGAGCAGCTCGCGCGCCGGATGCTGCGGCCGCACGAAGAAGGCGCGATCCTGCAGGGCGACGCGCAGCAGCGGCAGCTGCAGTTCGCGCAGCAGCGTGGCGGCGGCCGATTCCGGCTTCACCTCGCGCTCGATCTGCCCGTAGAGCATGCCGAGCAGCTCGAAGGTGTCGTTGTCCTCGCGGGTCAGGCTGGCGCCGCGTCCGCGCTGCTGGCGGAGCTGCGCGAGCAGCGCCTGCTTGATCTCCAGCAGGTTGCGGGTCGTGGCGGGCTCGGCCCCCTGGCGCAACTGCCCCAGCGCGCCGACCAGCTCGGGCGTGGCGAGCTGCTCGCGCGTGTTGGCCTGTGCCTCGGGGCGCAACTTGCCGATCAGTTCGCGCCGGCCGGACAGCAACTGGCGCAGCAGGTCGAACGCCGCGGCCTCGTCCACCCGCGCCGCCTCGCTGCTGCCTTCCCCCAGCCAGCCGGTGTGCGGGCGCTGCGGATCGTGCCCATCACGCGCTGCGGCGCGTCGGCGGGCGCTCGACTTCGCGCCGGGAGCGGCGGCCTCGGCCGCGGCGGCCGCGTTCGGCGCCGGACGGATGCGCAGCGGCACGTAGGTCAGGCTGGGCAGGATGCCGTCGGCGGCCAGCGAGAGGTTGAGCATTTCGACCATCGGCGCGTACTGCGCCATCACCTTGCGATCGAAGATGCGATACAGCAGCAGCCGTGCGTCCAGCGAGAGCTGCAGCTCGTGCGCCGCGTCGCGCATGATCGTGCACAGCGCCTTGGGCCCGAGCGGAAGGCGGTCGGCATCGAAGGCGGGCGTGCCGGCCAGCACGCCGAAGCGCTGGCCGAGCAGGTGCAGGGTCAGGCTCGCACGCGATTCCTGCCGCACGGCGATGTCGCGCAGCAGGGCGTCTTCCTCGAGTTCGCGGTCGTCGAGCAGGCTCAGGTGTTGCGCCTGCAGCGGCGCGACGGGACCGTTGGCGGCGGCGCCTGGCTGGGCAGGCTGGCGCCCGAGCCGCGCGAGGCTGGTTTCCAGGCCGGCCATGAAGCGGGGCGCGAGGTCGGCGCGGGTCAGCCGCAGCGTGCGCAGGGTCTGCAGGTGGACCGATTCGGAGCCGGGGTTGCGCGCGTGGTCGGCAAGGCGGAACAGCTGCTGCTCGAACTCGGCGAGCATGGTGGTGAGGTGGCGCTCGAGCTCGTCCGACGCGGTCGCCAGCAGGTGTTCGAGCACCTGGCGCACCCGGCGCGGCAGCACGGCGGTCGCCAGGGTCTGAGGCGCCGTCGATTCGGGAGCGGTGGGCGGCAAGGACATCCGTACGCTCAGTGTGACCCGGTTCGCTAATTAACATGCCGGAGCGGTGCTGGGCCAGCGTGCCGGCGCGGTTCCGGCCGCGGCGCCGACGCAATGCGCTGCGGGACGACTCAATCAGTCAGGAACAGCCCGATTGCGTCATTGGCGAAGCGCAGTCCGAGCTCGGTGGGCACGACGCGTTCGCCGTCGTGGGCGAGCCAGCCGCGCGCCTGCGCCGACCCGAGCTGCGGCGCGATCGTCGCACGCGCCAGCCCGGTGCGCGCTTCGAACGCCGGTAGCGCAAAGCCGGCATTCAGCCGCAGCGCATTGAGCATGTAGTCGAATGGCCGGCGCGCCGGCGCCAGGTGCTCGTCGCCGCCGATCACCGCGGCGCTGCCGGCATGGGCGAGGAAGCTGGCCGGATGCTTCTGCTTCCAGCGGCGCAGGATGGTCGGTGCGGGGTGGCCCGGCATCCCCGCCGGCAGGGTCAGCTTGCCGTGCGCGCCTGCGCCGATGCCGAGGTAGTCGCCGAACTCCCAGTAGTTGAGGTTGTGCCGGCATTGCCGCCCGGCGCGTGCATAGGCCGAGACCTCGTACTGCGCGTAGCCGGCGTCGGCGAGCAAGGCCTGGCAGCGCTCCTGCATGTCCCATGCGCCGTCCTCGTCGGGCAGGTCGCGCGGCGGCCGTGCGGCGAACAGCGTGTTCGGCTCGAGGGTGAGCTGGTAGTGCGACACGTGCGCGGGTTCGAGCGCGATCGCGCGGGCGACGTCCTCTTCCGCCATCGCCCGTGTCTGTCCGGGCAGCGCGTACATCAGGTCGTGGTTGAAGTTGTCGAAGCCCGCGTCCTGGGCCAGTCTGACCGCGCGTTCGGCTTCGGCGCTGTCGTGGATGCGGCCCAGGCGCCGCAGGCAGCCATCGTCGAAGCTCTGCACGCCGAAGCTCAGGCGGTTGACGCCGGCCGCGCGGTAGCCTTCGAAGCGCCCGTGCTCGGCGGTGCCGGGATTGGTTTCCAGGGTGATTTCGGCGTCGGGGGCGAAGCGCAGGCGGCTGGATGCCTGCTGCAGGAACGCGTCGATCGCCTCCGGCGGAAACAGCGAGGGCGTGCCGCCGCCGAAGAACACCGAGTGCACGGTGCGGCCCCAGGCCAGCGGGAGGTCGTGGTCGAGGTCGGCAATGAGCGCCGCGACGTAGGCAGCGAACGGCAGGTCGCCGCGGCGTTCGTGCGAGTTGAAGTCGCAGTACGGGCACTTGCGCACGCACCAGGGCAGGTGCACGTAAAGCGAGAGCGGCGGCAGGGTCAGCGACATGGCCTATTGTCGCGCGTAGCGGCGGTGCGCATTCGGTGCAATTGTTGCTTTTCGAAGCAAGCACGGTGGACCGTCTGGCTGATGCGGGGTGTGTTCAGGCAACCAACGAGGGCGACCCGGCCGGTATCGGCCCGATTTTCCCCGATACGCTCGGTCGGTCCGACACCGGCCGGGCCGCTGCCGGCGGCACGGCGATCATCCGGAAGCGAACAGCCCGCGTCGTCGAGCCTCATGAAAGTATGGACTGCGGATGATCGGGTCAGCGCAGTTGCGCCAGGCGCTCGCGCAACGCCGCCAGTGCCTGGCCGCGGTGGCTGATGCGGTTCTTCAACGCCGGATCGAGTTCGGCCGCGCTCGCGCCGTGCACCGGGTCGAAGAACACCGGGTCGTAGCCGAAGCCGTCGTTGCCGCGCGGCGCGTGCAGGATGCGGCCGTGCCAGCTGCCTTCGGCGATCAGCGGCTGCGGATCGTCCGCGTGGCGCAGCAGCACGATGACCGCACGGAAGTGCGCGCCGCGCCGCTCGTCGGGCTCCGCGCGCAACGCATCGAGGAGCTTGGCGATGTTGGCGCGGGCATCGCCATGCTCACCGGCGTAGCGCGCCGAATAGAGTCCCGGCGCGCCGTCGAGCGCGTCGACGCACAGGCCGGAGTCGTCCGCCAGCGCCGGCAGGCCGGTGGCGCGCGCCGCGTGGCGCGCCTTGAGCAGCGCGTTCTCGACGAAGGTCAGGCCGGTTTCCGCGACATCGTCGACGCCGAATTCCGACTGCGCGTGCAGTTCGAAGCCGTCGCCCTCCAGCAAGGCGCGCAGCTCGCGCAGCTTGCCCGCATTGCCGCTGGCGAGGACGACCTTCACCGGCGCATCAGCGCAGCGGTTGCGCCAGTGCGGCCTGCTGCAGCGCGAACAGTTCGCGGCAGCCGGCGTCGGCCAGCGCGAGCAGCGCGTCGAGTTCGTCGCGGCGGAACGCGTGTCCCTCCGCCGTGCCCTGCAGCTCGATGAAGCCGCCGCCGTCGTTCATGACGACGTTCATGTCGGTGTCGCAGGCGCTGTCCTCGGCGTAGTCGAGGTCGATCACCGGCATGCCGCGGAAGATGCCGACCGAAACGGCGGCCACCGCGCCGACGATCGGGTCGCGCCCGCCGCGGAGCACGATCTCGCGACGCTCCACCAGCCAGCGCACCGCGTCGACCAGCGCGACGTAGGCCCCGGTGATCGCGGCGGTGCGGGTGCCGCCGTCCGCCTGCAGCACGTCGCAGTCGAGCGTGATCGTGCGCTCGCCGAGTGCGCCGCGGTCGACGCAGGCGCGCAGCGCGCGGCCGATCAGCCGCTGGATCTCCAGCGTGCGCCCGCCCTGCTTGCCGCGTGCGGCTTCGCGGTCGCCGCGGGTGTGCGTCGCGCGCGGCAGCATGCCGTATTCGGCGGTGATCCAGCCCTCGCCCTTGCCGCGAAGGAACGCGGGCACCTTGTTTTCGACGCTGGCCGTGCACAGCACGCGGGTCTCGCCGAAGCAGACCAGCACCGAGCCTTCGGCGTGGCGCGTGTAGCCACGGGTGAGCGTGACCGGACGCAACTGCGTCGGCAGTCGACCGCTGGGGCGGAGCGGAGTGGTGTTCATGCGGTGCGCGCTGGACGGCGGGGCAGTCTATCAAGCAGGGCAGCGCGTACTTCTTGCGGGCCCCTGGCTCCCAGCTCCCAGTCCCCCGGATGGCATACTGCCGCCCCTGTCGAGGAGCCCGCATGATCCGCAGCATGACCGCCTTCGCGTCGGGCGAGCGCGCCACCGCGTGGGGCACGCTCGGCTGCGAACTGCGCGCAGTCAACCACCGCTTCCTCGACATCGGCGTGCGCCTGCCCGAGGATCTCCGCGCGCTGGAGCCGGTGCTGCGCGAGCGCATCGCCACCCGCGTCGCCCGCGGCAAGCTCGATCTCACCTTGCGCCTGCGCGCGCCCGAGGGAGCGGAGGTGTTGCAGCTCGACCCCGCCCGCGTCGATGCGCTCGCCGCGCTCGCACAGGCGCTGCATGCGCGTTTCCCGAACCTGCAGGTCGGCCTGGCCGACCTGCTCGCGATGCCGGGCGTCGTCCAGGGCGGCGGCGTCGACGGTGCCGCCCTGCAGGCGGAGGCGGTCGCGTTGCTCGACACCGTGCTCGCCACGTTTATCGCCGCGCGCGAGCGCGAGGGCGCGACGCTCGCCGCCGGTATCCGCGAACGGGTGGACGCGATCGCCGCGATCGCCGTCGACGTCCGCGCCCTGTTGCCGGTCATCCGCGCCGGGCAGCGGCAGAAACTGGAAGCGCGCCTCGCCGACCTGGCGACGCCCGCCGATCCTGGGCGTGTCGAGCAGGAACTGGTGCTGTGGCTGCAGAAGCTCGACGTGGACGAGGAGCTCGACCGCCTCGACAGCCACGTCGCCGAGCTGCGTCGCGTGCTCGCGCAGAAGGAACCGGCCGGCCGCCGGCTGGACTTCCTGCTGCAGGAGTTCAACCGCGAGGCCAATACGCTGGGCTCCAAATCGGTCGACGCGCGTACCTCGCAGGCGGCGATCGAGCTGAAGGTGCTGATCGACCAGGTCCGCGAGCAGATCCAGAACATCGAGTGACGACGACATGAGTGCGGACGCTGCCACCCGCGGGATCCTGTTCATCGTCGCCGCGCCATCGGGCGCGGGAAAGTCGAGCCTGGTCAACGCCTGCCTGGCGCGCGATCCCAACATCCGCCTGTCGATCTCGTTCACCTCGCGCGCCCCGCGCCCGGGTGAACGGCATGCCGAGCACTACCACTTCGTCAGCGCGCCGGCGTTCGAGGCGATGGTCGCGGCGGGCGACTTCTTCGAGCACGCACGCGTGCACGGCGACTGGAAGGGCACCGCGCGGCAGTCGGTCGAGCCGCAGCTCGCGGCGGGGCACGACGTGCTGCTGGAGATCGACTGGCAGGGCGCGGCGCAGGTGCGCGCCAAGGTGCCCGACGCGGTGGGCGTGTTCATCCTGCCGCCGTCGCGCGAGGCGCTGGAGCAGCGCATGCGCCACCGCGGCCAGGACAGCGAGGAGGTGATCGCCCGCCGCCTGGCGGCCGCGCGCGAGGAGATGTCGCACTACGCCGACTTCGACTACGTGGTGGTGAACGAGGTGTTCGACGCCGCCGTCGAGGAAATGTGCGCGGTCTTCACCGCCAGCCGGCTGCGGCGGGACGTGCAGGCGCGCCGGCACGCGGGACTGATCGCGACCCTGCTTGGCGGCACCTGAGCGGCTTTCTTTTTCCTTTCCTGCTCGAAGGGTAAGGCCGAACGGTGATCGGCCAGTCCCTAACCAACTGATTCATAAGGAAAGGCTTGCCTGCGCCTGCGGCCGCCCTTAGAATGGCCGCCCCCTTCGCCAAGTCAGGACCGGCCGCTCGGCCCGTCCGGGAGTCCGCATGGCCCGCATCACTGTCGAAGACTGCCTGCAGGTGGTCGATAACCGCTTCGAGCTCGTCATGATGGCCGCCAAGCGCGCGCGCCAGCTGGCCAATGGCGTCGAGCCGCAGATCGACAACGCCGAAGCCAACGACAAGCCGACCGTGCTGGCGCTGCGCGAGATCGCCGCGCGCCGCATCGACACCGACTACATCGACGCGGTCGAGAAGGCCGAACGCGAGCGCAAGGAGCGCGAGGCGATGGAATGGGCCGCCGCCGAGGTGGTCGCCGACGACGACATGTCGAAGGGCGACGACTGAGTCCTGACTCCGCCTCTCTCTGAAAGCCCCGCTCCGGCGGGGCTTTTTGTTTCTGGAGGCAAAAAAGCAGGGTGCGC
>JABFWF010000180.1 GCA_013362405.1 Lysobacter sp.
CTTGCCCGCTCCGCCGCCGGCCACACCGCCGCCGGCCAACGCGGGTGGCCGCCTCAACGAGGCGCCGCCGGCCGACAAGGACGAAGCGGCGCGCGCCAAGCAGCAGATGGACGCGATCCGCAAGCGCATCGAGGAGCGGCGCGCCCAGCTGCGCCGCGAAGCCCAGCAGCCGCCCGGCAGCCCGCCCTGACCGGCGCCACCAGAGTGACCGCAAGAACCGACCCTGCTCCGACAGAGCCCGCCTCCGCGTCCTGCTCCTCGCCACGCTCGCCGGCCTGCTGGCGGCCTGCGCCAGCGTGTCCACGCCGGTCATCCAGCGCCACGCGCCGGTACAGCGCGCACCGGTCGCGGGGACACCCGGCAACGCGCCCGCCCAGGCCGAGCCGCTGCCGCCCGAGCAGACCGGCCCCACGCCGGTGATCCGCCGCGGCACGGGCAAGGTGATCAACCGCAGCGCGGCCAGCGCGCCGCCGCCCCGCCTCGGCGGCACCACCGGCGCCGCGACCTTCAACTTCGAAGGCGAGTCGCTGCCGGCGGTGGTCAAGGCGATCCTCGGCGACATGCTCGGCCAGAACTACGTGATCGCGCCGGGCGTGCAGGGCACGGTCACGCTCGCCACGCCCAAGCCGGTGAGCCCGGCCGAGGCGATGAGCCTGCTGGAAATGGTGCTCGGCTGGAACAACGCGCGCATGGTCTACAGCGACGGCCGCTACAACATCGTGCCGGCCGACCAGTCGCTGGCCGGCACGATCGCCCCGCGCACCGGCAGCCCGACGCTGGCGCGCGGCTTCGAGTCGCGCGTAGTGCCGCTGAAGTACATCTCGGCGACGGAGATGGAAAAGATCCTGAAGCCCTATGCGCGCAAGGATTCGATCGTCAACGTCGACGGCGGCCGCAACGTGATCACCGTGGCCGGCACCCGCGCCGAGCTCGAGAACTACCTGCGCACGATCCAGATCTTCGACGTCGACTGGATGTCGTCGATGTCGGTGGGGGTGTTCCCGCTGCAGTCGGGCAAGGCGACCGACGTGGTCGCCAGCCTCGAGAAGGTGTTCGGCGAGCAGAGCAAGTCGCCGGTCGCGGGCATGTTCCGCTTCATGCCGCTGGAAGCGGCGAACGCGGTGCTGGTGATCACCTCGCAGGCCGATTACCTCGACGACATCCAGCAGTGGCTGGAGCGCATCGACGGGGCCAGCGGCGGCGTGCAGCTGTTCTCCTACGAGCTCAAGTACATCAAGGCCAAGGATCTCGCCGACCGCCTCGCCGAGGTGTTCGGCGGCAGTCCGTCGTCCGGCCAGCAGGGCCCCGGCGCGCCGGGCCTGATGCCGGGCCTCAACCCGACCGAGATCAAGGACGCCGGCGTCGACAACACCAGCGGCGTGAGCAGCGCCACCATCGGCGGCAACACCGCCGGCACCGGCATGACCGGATCGATGGGCACCGGCACCGGCAACGGCAACGGCCTGACCGGCACGTTGGCGCTGCCGCAGGCCAACAGCGGCAACGGCTCGGTCACCCTGCAGGTCAACGGCGACCGTGTCGGCGTTTCCGCGGTGGAGGAAACCAACAGCCTGCTGGTGCGGACGACGCCGCAGGCCTGGAAGTCCATCCGCGAGGTGGTCGAGCGGCTGGACGTGATGCCGATGCAGGTGCACATCGAGGCGCAGGTGGCGAGCGTCGACCTGACCGGCGCACTGCAGTACGGCGTCAACTGGTTCTTCGAGCACTCGGTGGGCAACATGCCGGCCGTGCCCGGCCTGACCCAGTCCGACCTGCTCGCGAGCGCGCAGAGCCGCAGGAGCTGGAGCGACATCGCCGGCAGCATCAGCCAGCTCAACGGCATCGGCTGGACCTTCCTCGGCCGCAACGCGGGCGCGGTGATCAACGCGCTCGACCAGGTCACCGACGTGCACGTGCTGCAGACGCCGTCGGTGATGGTGCGCAACAACGCCGAGGCGATGCTCAACGTCGGCGCGCGCATCCCGATCGCCTCGGTCACCTTCAATCCCACCGGCACCGGCACCGCCGACGGCACCTTCAGCCAGGTGCAGTACCTGGACACCGGCGTGATCCTCAAGGTGCGCCCGCGCGTCACCAAGGACGGCATGGTGTTCCTCGACATCGTGCAGGAGATCAGTTCGCCCGCCGGCAACCCCGACCGCAACGGCAACGTGCAGATCAATTCGCAGAAGCTGCAGACCCAGGCGGCGGTGCAGAGCGGCGACACCATCATGCTCGCCGGCCTGATCAAGGACAGCACCTCGCGCGGTAGCGGCGGCCTGCCGGGCCTGAGCCGCATCCCGGTGATCGGCGGCCTGTTCGGCGGCCAGAACTCGTCGACCGCACGCAACGAGACCATCATCCTGATCACGCCGACCATCGTGCGCGACCCGCAGGAAGCCCGCGACCTCACCGACGAGTACGGCCGCCGCTTCCGCGCGATGGAACCGCTGAACCGCGCACCGAAGGGCAAGTGACCCCGGCGCGGGGCGCCGCGATGCAGTTGCCGGTCGTGCTGCTGCCGCTGGGCGTCGACGACGAGGCGCTCGACGCCTGCCTCGGCGCGCTCGATGCCGGCACGCCGGCCGGCGCGTGCGTGTGGCTCGTCGACGATGCCCAGGCGGGACCGCGCGCGCAGGCGATCGTCGAACGCTGGCTGCAGCACACGCCGCTCACCGCCGAGTACGGCCGGCGGCCGCGCGCGATCGGCGAGGTCGCGCATCTCGACCAGGCGCTCGCGTCCTGCGGCGAGGCCGATGTCGTCGTGCTCGCCCCCGACGCGCTGCCGTTGCCGGGCTGGCTGCAGCAGCTCGCCGCCTGCCTGGCGCGCGATGCCGCGATCGCCACCGCCACGCCGTGGTGCAACGCGGGGGAAACCGCCGCATGGCCGCGCCTGGGCGAGATCAATCCGCCGCCGGACGACGCGGACCGCCTCGCGCGCGCGGCCGCGTCGTT
>JABFWF010000051.1 GCA_013362405.1 Lysobacter sp.
CCGGCGACGCGATGCCGCATCGATGCGAAGCCGGATGCTGCCGTCGTCGGCCAGCATTTCCACCTCGCCGCCGACGATCACCAGCGCGAGCAGCGCCGTCTCGCCGACCACGTCCCAGGCATCGACGTGTCCCGCCGGCTCGCAGGCGTAGTCGCCCGGCCCGGCCAGGCGGCCGTCGTCGAGGCGACGCCAGCCTTCGAACTGGAAGACGTGGGTGACGCCGGTATGCCGATGCGGCGGCATGGCCACGCCGGGCTCCATGCGCAGCAGTTCGACGAAGCCGTCGCGCAGGAAGCACAGCGGGCGCGCCGACTTGCCGGGCGTCGAGGACGGCACCCATGGAATTTCGCCATCGTGCACGAGCCGCAGGGCGGCGGCGTGCAAGGCGATGACGTCCGCGATGCTGCGCGGCACGACGCCGTTCATGCCGCCACCATGCGCAGCGCGCGTTCGAACGATGCGTCCACCGCGGCGCGCGCCGCGCCGAGGATGTTGCGGCCCCAGGTGAAGCCGTACACATCCTCGAAGGCGACACCACGCAGGCGTTCGCGGATCGCGCGCACGTCGCTGGTGCGCATCGGGATGTTGTTCGGGTAGCTGTAGAGGAAGCTGACGTGGCGGCGGTCCATGGCCACCTGCAGCGCGTCCCCGGGGAACAGTGCCCCGCCCGCGCGTGGCCCGGACGACCAGTGCAACGCGGTGCTCCCGTCGAAGTGGCCGCCACAGCGCACCAGCGTGACCTCCTCGGACAGGCGGCGCACGTCGCCGTCCCAGAACTCGATGCGCGGCGAGGCACGCTGCACCCACTGCCGGTCGGCCGCGTGCAGCAGGATCGGCACGCCGCCGAGCGCTTCGCTCCATTCGACCATCGCGGAATAGAAGTGCGGGTGCGAGATGACGATGGCATCGACGCCACCGCGCGCGCGGAGGGCGGCGACTCCCGCGTCGGTCACCAGGCTCACGCATTCCCACAGCAGGTTGCCCGCATCGGTGGGCAACCGCAGCGCACGCTGCGGGATCGCGAAGCCGGGCACGCCGAGGCCGAGCAGGCCGGCGTCCTCCTCGATGCGCAGCACGTGCGTGGCCTGCAGGCGCGCGAGCGAGGTCCAGCGCTGGCCCTGCCAGCCGACGTACTGGCGCTCGTCCTCGCAGACCGGGCAGCGCGCGGGCGGCGGCGACGCGTCGAACTGGGTGCCGCAGGTGTCGCAGATCGGAAGGTCCATGCGGCCCTCAGGCGGTCGTGGTGTCGCCGGCGAACAGCCGGTCGCGGGCGGCCGCGTCGAGTTGCGGGCGGGCGTAGACGTCCTCGATGCCCTCGTAGGCGCGTTGCGTCGCCGGACGCTCCGCGACGCGCCCGAACCAGCGCGCGAGATGCGGGAAGTCCGCCAGTGCCTGCCCGTGCGGCGCATGCGGCACGATCCACGGGTAGCAGGCGATGTCGGCGATCGAATAGCCGTCGCCCGCGATCCACGCGCGACCGTCCAGCCGGCGGTCGAGCACGCCGTACAGCCGCGCGAGTTCGCGCGTGTAGCGCTCGACCGCGAACGGCACCGGCTGCGAGGCGAACACGCGGAAGTAGCCCGCCTGCCCGGCCATCGGCCCGAGCCCCGCCATCTGCCAGAACAGCCACTGCGTCGCTTCCTCGCGCGCACGCGGCGCCTCGGGCAGCAGCACGCCGTGCTTCCGGGCGAGGTAGAGCAGGATCGCGCCGGATTCGAACACCGCCAGCGGCGGCCCGTCATCGGCCGGTGCGTGGTCGACGATCGCCGGGATCTTGCCGTTCGGCGAGATCGCGAGGAATTCGGGCGCGAACTGCTCGCCTGCCGACAGCCGCACCGGGATGCGCCGGAACGGCAAGCCGGTCTCCTCGAGGAACAGGCGGATCTTGAGGCCGTTGGGCGTCGGGCTGTCGTACACGTCGAGCATGGCGGGCACCGGATGTTTGGCGAGGTGCCAGTCTGGGCGTACGCTGGCTCCTTGTTCAATCCAGTTCCGTGGAAATCGATGGAGCCAGTTTTCCCGTTCGCCCTCGTGCTGCCGCGCCCGGCCCCGGACGGCCTGACGCGGGCGCTACACCAGCAACTGCGCGCCGCGATCCTCGACGGGCGCCTGGGGGCGGGTACGCCGCTACCGGCCACGCGCCGGGTCGCGGCCGCATTGGGGCTCGGGCGCAATACCGTGGTGGCGGCCTACGACCTGCTGGTCGCCGAGGGCTACGTGCAGCCGCGCACCGGCGCGACCGCGGTGGTCGCCGACCTTGCCCATCGCCGCGGCAGCCGTTCCCCGCACGCGCGCGGAGAGCGAAGGCTCGATCCCGCCTGGTCGATGCCGGAACTGCAACCGGAAACGCCGCGCATCCTGCCCGAGCGCAGCTTCCGCCTCGGCGTGCCGGAACACCGCCTGTTCCCGCACGACACCTGGCGGCGGTTGAACGCACGCGCGTTGCGGCGCTGGTCGCGCGCGCCGTTCGGCTATCCGCCGTCGGAAGGCCTGCCGGAGCTGCGCGAAGCGATCGCGCGCCACGTGGCGCTCGCGCGGGCGGTCGCGTGCAGCGCGGGCGACGTGCTGGTCACGTCCGGCGCACAGCAGGCCTTCGACCTGCTTGCGCGGCTGCTGGTGGTCCCGGGTCGCACGCGCGTGGCAGTCGAGAACCCCGGTTATCCGCCACTGCGCGCCGCCTTCCTCGCTGCGGGCGCGCAGCTGGTGCCGGTGCGCGTGGACGACGAGGGGCTGTGCGTCGACGAGTTGCCGGACGACGTGCGCGTGGTCAGCGTCACGCCTTCGCACCAGTCGCCCACGGGGGTGGCGCTGTCGCTGCCGCGGCGGCGCGCATTGCTGGCCTTCGCCCGGCGCCACGACACGCTGGTCGTCGAGGACGATTATGACGGCGAATTCCGCTTCGGCGGCCGCCCGCTGGACGCGTTGCAGACGCTCGATCGCGAAGGCCGCGTGTTCTACGTCGGCACCTTCTCCAAGAGCCTGTTCCCTGCGCTGCGCAAGGGGTTCGTGGTGGCGCCGGAATGGGCGCGAGCGCCGCTCGCCGCGGTGAAGCATTGCGTGGATTCGCACAGCGATGCGATCACGCAGATGGTGCTTGCGGACTTCCTTCGCGAAGGCCACCTCGCCCGCCACGTGCGGCGCATGCGCGCGGTGTACGACGCGCGGCGGGCGGCGCTGCTCGAGGCCATCGCGGGTCCGCTCGGCCACTGGCTCGAACCGATGCCTTCCGAGGCCGGCCTGCATCTCGCCGCGCGGCTGCGCGATCCGCGCGACGCACCGCGGGTGTTCGCGGCAGCCAGGCGGGATGCGCCCGGCGCGCAGCCGACGCTGGATTACGCGGTCGCGGGGGTGGAACCGGAGCCCGCGCTGGCGTTCGGCTACGGCGTGATCGACGCGGAGGCGATCGCACCGGCGTTCGCGCGGATGCGGCGCGTGCTGCTGCGCTGAGGCGGAATCGCGCCGGAAGCAACCCCCGGAAAAGCTGAAGGCCCAGTCTCACGCGGCGCTAAACCGTGGAGGGGACTGGACCTTCATTGCCGGATGAAAACAACGGATTTCGCTGAATCGAACTGACGTCCGAGCTGCGTCGTCTGTTCCTTTCTCCGACGCTCGCAGCCTATCGCGACGGGAGTGAGATCGACGTCAAGGCGGCCGGCCGTTCGTCGGCGGGCTTGCCGGCGGCGCATCGCCCCATGGCCACCAGCCGCGACCGCTGCGCGCGTAACGGTCGGCCGCGCGTTCGAACCGGTTGCGCGCGCTGACGCCGCCACACAGCAGGTACAGCGGCAGGAACATCGGCCCCAGCGCCATGGCCTGCAACACGTGGGCGCGCTCGTGCGCGGCGAGGCTGATGGGCGCTTCCTCGACGAGTCCCGCGTGGTGCGCGTAGGTACGGCACGCCACGTCGAGGCGGTCGCCGGTGTGCAGGATCACGTTGCCGAGCGTGAGCGCACCGCCCGGCCCCCACGGGTAGTGCTGGAACACGAGCGCCAGCTCGCCGCTGCGCCAGTGGAGGCGCGCGCCGAACGGCAGCGCGACCAGTCCCGCGACCAGGCCGAGCAGCGTGTTCGGCGCCGCCCACAGGACGCCGGCAGCCAGCGCCAGCGCGCGCATGCTCAGGCCCGCTGCGCCAGCCACTCGTGGATCGCGGATGGCACTTCCTTCTGCGCGCGACCCGAGACGTATATGCCGATGTGGCCACCGCGGAACGACAGCTCGGTGTAGTCGTCGCTACCGACGAGGCCCTTCATCGCCTTCGACGATTCCGGCGGCACCAGGTGGTCCTGCTCGGCGAAGATGTTCAGCACCGGCATGTCGACCATGCCGAGGTGCACCTCGCGCCCGCCGATGCGCACGCCGCCCTGGACGAAGCCGTTGCGCTGGTAGAACTCCTTCACGAACTGGCGGAAGGCCTCGCCGGCAAGGTCGGGCGAATCGAAGATCCACTTCTCCATGCGCAGGAAGTCCTCGACCGCCTTGCGGTCGTCGAGGATGTCGGCAAGTCCGACGTACTTCTGCAGGTTGAGCCGGAACGGCTTCAACATCAGGTAACACCAGTTCATCAGGTCCGCCGGCACGTTGCCGAGCGTGTCCACGAACAGGTCGACGTCGAGCTCGCGCGTCCAGCTCGACAGCATGTTGTCGCCGGCGTGGAAATCGACCGGCGTGACCATGGTGACGAGGTTGCGCACCCGGTCCGTATGCAGTGCCGCATAGCACAGCGAGAACGCGCCGCCCTGGCAGATGCCGAGCAGGTTGACCGCCTCGATCCCGTGCGTCCCTCGCAGATGATCGACCGCTCCACCGAGGAAGCGCTCGATGTAGTCCTCGAGGGTGAGGAAGCGATCCGAGCGGTCGGGATAGCCCCAGTCGATGACGTACACGTCCTCGCCGCGCGCGAGCAGGCCCCTGACGATCGAACGGTCGACCTGCAGGTCGACCATGTACGGACGGTTGACCAGCGCGTAACTGATCAGCAGCGGGGTCTTCGCGGTGGGTTCGCCGTCGCCGCGGAAGCGGTACAGCACGACCTTGCCGTCGCGCCAGACTTCTTCGCGCGGTGTCGCGCCGACGGTCGGGTCCTCGACCTCCCGCAGCGTGCCCAGCGCGGCGCCGAGCTTGCGCTGCAGTGCGAGTGCTTCGTCCGCGAGGCGTGCGGGGGTGATGTCGAGCGGGCCGGTCATCGCGGGCCTCCCCTGCGCGGCGCGCTCTTCGCGGGCTTCGCGGGCTTTGCACGCCTCGCCTGCACGGCTGCCGCTGGCTGTTTCGCTGGCTTGCCGGTCGCCTTCTTCGCGGCCGGCCGCGGGGTGCGCGGGGTCGGCGGCGTGCCTGCCGATGTTCCACCGCCGGCAGCGCGCGCCGTCGCGTCGAGTGTGTCGCGCAATCCGCGCACGGCGCGTTCGAGCTCGGCGATCCTGCGATGCGCCGCATCCACCTCGGTGCGCGTCGGCATGCCGAACAGGCCGCTCGCGAATTCGACTTCCTTCTGCACGCCGGCGCGCAGGCGCATCTGCGCGTTGACCAGCGCCGCCCACGCCTCGCGGAACTCCGTCGACAGCGCGACTTCGGCGTAGGCCTCCTCGCAGGCGTCGATCCACACGTCGAACAGCGCGCGCGCGCTGTCGAGTTGCCTGCCCGGCTGGGCGTGCGCGTCGAGCTTGCGTTCGAAGATCGCGTAGGCGCCTTCGCCGGCGCGCAGCAACAGGCGGTTGAACGCATCCTCCTTCGCGCGGACGTCCAGCTGCGCCTGCGCCAGGCGCTGCCAGCGCTCCTGGTGCTCGCGCGCGATGCCGAACGCCGGCAGGCGCAGCCAGCTGCCGGCCTCGCGCTGCCATGCATCCAGCCACGGTGTGATCGCCTCGAACCACGCGTCCAGCCCCTGCATGCCCTGCAGGCGCAGGCCGCGCAGCATGTCAGGCAGCGGATTGGCGCCGAGCATGCGCTGCCATTCGGCGGCGATGTCGGCGGCGCACGGATCGCGACCGGCGAACCGGCCGGCGAGCTGCTGCATGAGGTCGAGCCACGGCGATGCCTGCGCTGCCGGCGCTGCCTGTGCGGCACCCGGCGCGAACGCGCTCCACCACTGCATCGCCTCGTTCCAGCCGGGCGCGCCCTGCCCGGCCGCCGCGCCCGGGCGCAACGCGTCGCCCCACGCCTGCCAGTAGCGGCGCGAAAGCGCCTCGAAATCGTCCTGCGCCCGGTTGCTCATGCGCGTCCTCCTAGGGTGCGCATGCTACCGCGCCGCCCGTCAGGGCTTGGGGATGCGCAGGGTCTTGCTGATCATCAGCGAGCCCGACAGCGCATACACCAGCACCAGCGGATGCAGTTGCCACGGGCCGAGCCGGTGCACGCCGAACCACAGCGCCTCGCCGATGCGCGCCTGCGCCGCCGCCCATGCGAGCAGGCCGACGATGACCACGCTGGTGGGGATCGGCGTGCCCTCGAAGTACCTGACCTTGCCTTCCTCGCCGGACAGCGCTTCGGCGGTCACGTTGTAGCGCGCCAGGCGGCTCACGCCGCAGCCGACGAAGTACGACAGCACGATCCAGTCCCAGCCGCCCTGCAGGCCGCAGGCATAGCCGAGCGCGGCCGGCGCGACGCCGAAGGAGATCACGTCGGACAACGAATCGAGTTCGCGGCCGAGCGTCGACGCCGACTGCCGCCAGCGCGCGACGCGCCCGTCCAGCGCGTCGAACACGAACGCGAGGGGAATCAGCGCCATGCCCCACAGCAGGTCGCGCCGGCTGTCGAACGACGCGCTGCGCTCCTGCAGGAAGCGCAGCGCCGCGAAGATCGCGCCGGTGCCGCAGAAGGCATTCCCCAGCGTGAACCAGTCGGCCAGCTGGAAATCGCGCAGCATCGAGAAATGGCGCCTGGGCTGCATCGGTCGCTCCGCTTGCGGTCGGCGGCCAGCATGCCGAAGCGGGCGTGACGGCGGCAAGCAGACGACGCGGCCGCCGCCTGCCGTGGCTCAGTGGGCGCGCGGTTGCGCCTGTTCCCCGGCCCGCGGCCGCGTCGACGGCAGCACGGTCAGCACGCGCTCGATGAAGCGCAGCAACTCCTGCATGTAGTTGCGCAGGAACTCCTCGGTGGAGGCATCGGTCACTTCGCCCTCCGGCGTGATCAGCCCGGGCTTGAAGTGGATGTAGGCTTCCGGCGCATTCATCTGTGGCGCGTTGCAGAAGCTCAGCACCGCGCGCAGGTCCTGCTGCGCCAGTGCGGTGCCGATCGCGCCCGGCGAGGTTCCGATCACCGCCGAAGGCTTGCGCGCGAACGAGTTCTGCCCGTACGGGCGGCTGGCCCAGTCGATCGCGTTCTTGAGGGCGCCGGGAATCGAGCGGTTGAATTCCGGCGTCACGAACAGCACGGCGTCCACGTCGGCCAGCGCGTGCTTGAAGTCGTGCGCGACCTGCGGGAAGTCACCGTCGTAGTCCTGCGAATACAGCGGCAGGTCGCGGAACGGAATTTCGGTGAACGCGAGTTCCGCGGGCGCCAGCTTGATCAGCGCCTTCGACAGCAGGCGGTTGATCGAGGTGCTGGACAGGCTGCCGATCAGGTAGCCGACGTGGAAGGTGCGCATGGCGGGCATCCTGGGGAGGAGGCCCGATCCTGCGCCCGCCCATATCAAGGCGCCGTCGGCATCGGCTTGCTCACGGAAGGACCTGCTGGTGGGCGCGCGGGCGCCGGGCTAGGCTGGCATGCCCTCTCCCGGTGCATCGCCATGACCACCCGCTGCATCCTCGTCACCGGCGCCGGCAGCGGGATCGGCGCCGGCATCGCCACCGAACTGGCGAAGGCCGGCCACCACCTCGTCGTCACCGATGTCGCCCTCGCATCCGCGCAGTCGGTCGTCGACGGCATCCGCGCCAGCGGTGGCTCGGCCGAGGCGCTGGTGCTCGACGTCACCTCCGACGACAGCGTCGCTGCGGCGCTCGCGGCGGTGTCGCGCCCGGTCGACGTGCTGGTCAACAACGCCGGCCTGCAGCACGTCGCGCCGCTGGAGGAATTCCCGATGGACCGGTGGAACCTCCTCGTCCAGGTCATGCTGGTCGGCGTGGCGAGGCTCACGCGCGCGCTCCTGCCCGGCATGCGCGAACGCGGCTTCGGCCGCATCGTCAACATCGGCTCGATCCATTCGCTGGTCGCCAGCCCGTACAAGAGCGCCTACGTCGCCGCCAAGCACGGCCTGGTCGGCTTCTCCAAGGTGGTCGCGCTGGAGACTGCCGACACCGACATCACCATCAACACGATCTGCCCGACCTACGTGAAGACGCCCCTGGTCGACAGGCAGATCGTCGACCAGGCGCGCACGCGCGGCATTCCCGAATCGCAGGTAGTCGGCGAGGTGATGCTCAAGCCGATGCCGAAGGGCGTGTTCATCACGTTCGAGGAGCTGGCGGGGATCGCCGCGTTCCTGGTCTCGCCGCCGGCGCGCAACATCACCGGGCACACGATCGACGTCGACGGCGGCTGGACCATCCAGTAGGCGTCGCTGCGCGACTGCGGCGTCGATCTCACGGATCGCTCATCCCCGCCGGGGCACCCTCGTGGGACCAGCCTGGAGGTGTGCGCCATGGCCAGAGAAGATGCATCGCGCGATCGGCCGGAGTCGCGGCAGCAGGAAATGAACCGCCAGCCCGCCGGCAGCGAACCGGATCGGAATCCGGATCGTCCCGTCGGCGGCAAGCGCCCGCACGCCGGCGCCACGCGTGGGCAGCAACTCGGCGCCGATACCGACGGCGACCTCGACGGCGACATGGATCGCCAGTCGCGCGGCCGCTGAATCGCCAGCCACTCCCTGCCGTCGCACGATCTCGGCCACTCTTCCGCGACTTGCAAGCGCGGCGTCGCTTTGCCAGCCTGCCGGCTGTTCCCGTTGCAGGCGACCGGCATGCCCCCGTCCGACGACGCCCACGCTCCAGGCGAAGCGGCGACCGATGCGTTGCCGCGCCGCACGGTCATTCGGGAAATCGAGGGGCTGCTTTCCGACGTCGCGGCGTTCGCGATGCTGCACCCGCGGCGCTAGGTTCCGCGCGATTCCTCGCCATGCAAGGCCTGCCGCGCAAGATCCTCCACGTCGACATGGACGCGTTCTACGCGTCGGTCGAGCAGCGCGACGATGCTTCGCTGCGCGGGCGTCCGGTGGTGGTTGCCTGGCGCGGCCAGCGCTCGGTGGTGTGCGCGGCAAGCTACGAGGCACGCCGCTACGGCGTGCGATCGGCGATGCCGGCGGTGCGCGCCGAGCGGCTGTGCCCGGATGCGGTGTTCGTGCCGCCGGACTTCGTGCGCTACAAGGCGGTGTCGCGGCAGGTGCGCGACATCTTCGCGCGCCACACCGACCTCGTCGAACCGCTCTCGCTCGACGAGGCCTATCTCGACGTCACCGAGACCAAGACGCGGCTGCCGACCGCCACCGCCACCGCCGAAGCCATCCGCGCCGCGATCCGCGAGGAAACGCAGCTGACCGCGTCCGCGGGCGTCGCGCCGAACAAGTTCCTCGCCAAGATCGCCAGCGACTGGCGCAAGCCGGATGGGCTGTTCGTGGTCCGCCCGCACCAGGTCGAGCGTTTCCTCGCCCCGCTGCCGGTCGGCCGCCTGCCGGGCGTGGGCAAGGTGATGGAGGGCAAGCTCGCCGAACTCGGCGTGGCCACGGTGGCGCAGCTGCGGGCCGTTCCGCCGGCGTTGCTGGAACAGCGCTTCGGCCGCTGGGGCCGGCGCCTGCACGAGCTGTCCTTCGGCATCGACGAACATCCGGTGCAACCGGAGCGCCCGACCATGCAGATCTCCGCCGAGGACACCTTCGCGCAGGACCTGCGCCTCGACGAGCTGGAACCGCATATCCATCGGCTCGCCGAAAAGGCGTGGGAAGGCTACGCGCGCGAACTCGCCGACCCGCACGGCCGCATCGCGCGCACCATCGTGCTCAAGCTCAAGACGCACGACTTCCGCATCCTCACGCGCAGCCTCACGCCCGTCGAGCGTCCCGTATCGTTGCAGGAGGTCGCCGACATCGCCTGTGCGCTGCGCGCGCGCGTCGACCTGCCTTCGCGCACGCGCTACCGCCTGGTCGGCGTGGGGTTGTCCGGCTTCGTCGCGCGCGACAGCGTGGCGGCGCAGGCGGAGCTGTTCGGCGCCTGAAGCGTTCCCGCGCGTCCTCACGCCTCGCGCCCGCCAGCGGCGGCAGAATGCGGAACCCGCCCGCAGACGCCGGACGCATGCCCGTCTTCAACGTCCTCACGGTCAACACGCACCTGGGTTTCGGACCGTTCAACCGCCGTTTCGTGCTGCCCGAACTGCGCGACGCGATCCGCAGCGTGTCGGCGGACGTGGTGTTCCTGCAGGAAGTCGCCGGCGAGCATAGCGGGCACGCGGCGCGCGATGCCGACTGGCCGGACGATCCGCACTACGAGTTCCTCGCGGACACGCTGTGGCCGCAGTTCGCCTACGGCCGCAACGCGGCATTCCCGTTCGGCCACCAGGGCAACGCGTTGCTGTCGAAGTTCCCGATCCTGCGCCACGACAACCGCGACGTGTCGGTGCCCGGCCACGAGGAGCGGGGCCTCCTGCACTGCGTGCTCGCGCTGCCGGACGGCCGCGAGCTGCACGCGGTCTGCGCGCACCTCGGCCTGCTGGAAAGCCATCGCCGCAGGCAGCTGTCGCTGCTGTGCGAACTGGTGAACGACGAGATTCCCCTTGACGCGCCGCTTGTCGTCGCCGGCGACTTCAACGACTGGCGCGGCAAGGGCCATCCACTGCTCGCGCATTGCGGCATGCACGAGGCCTTCGTCGCCGCGCACGGTCGCTTCGCGCGAAGCTTCCCGGCGCGCTTCCCGCTGCTGCCGCTGGACCGCATCTACCTGCGCAACGCGCGCGCGCCGGAGCCGCGCGTGCTGTCGACCCGGCCGTGGTCGCACCTGTCCGACCACGCGCCGCTCGTCGCGGCGGTCGATGCGTGACGATGGCACGCGCGTGCTGGCGCGAAGGCAATCGCGTGCGCCTGCTGGAGAACGGCGAGGCATTCTTTCC
>JABFWF010000239.1 GCA_013362405.1 Lysobacter sp.
GCGCATCCGCGTGGTTGCGCGCCTGCACGAGGTCGTGGAACTTCTTGTCCTCCTCGCGATGCGACTCGGCGTCCTGCACCATCCGCTGGATCTCCTCCTCGGACAGGCCCGAACCCGCCTTGATCTCGACCTTCTGCTCCTTGCCGGTCTTCTTGTCCTTGGCGCTGACGTGCAGGATGCCGTTGGCGTCGATGTCGAACGACACTTCCACCTGCGGCATGCCGCGCGGCGCAGAGTCGATGCCGGTGAGGTCGAACTTGGCCAGCGACTTGTTGTAGCGGGCCTGTTCGCGCTCGCCCTGCAGCACGTGCACGGTCACCGCGGTCTGGTTGTCCTCGGCGGTGGAGAAGGTCTGCGACGCCTTGGTCGGGATCGTGGTGTTCTTCTCGATGATCTTGGTCATCACGCCGCCGAGCGTCTCGATGCCGAGGCTGAGCGGCGTCACGTCGAGCAGCAGCACGTCCTTGACGTCGCCCTGCAGCACGCCGCCCTGGATCGCCGCGCCCACGGCAACGGCTTCGTCCGGATTGACGTCCTTGCGCGGCTCCTTGCCGAAGAACTCGCCGACCGCCTGCTGCACCTTCGGCATGCGGGTCTGGCCGCCGACCAGGATCACCTCGTTGATGTCGCTGGCGCGCAGGCCGGCGTCGTTGAGGGCGATGCGGCAAGGCTCGATCGTCTTCCTGACCAGGTCCTCGACCAGCGACTCGAGCTTGGCGCGGGTCAGCTTGATGTTGAGGTGCTTGGGGCCGGAGGCGTCGGCCGTCACGTACGGCAGGTTGACCTCGGTCTGCTGCGAGCTCGACAGCTCGATCTTGGCGCGCTCGGCCGCGTCCTTCAGGCGCTGCAGGGCGAGCGGATCCTTGCGCAGGTCGATCCCCTGGTCCTTCTGGAATTCCTCGACGAGGTAGTCGATGACGCGCTTGTCGAAGTCCTCGCCACCGAGGAAGGTGTCGCCGTTGGTCGACAGCACCTCGACCTGCATCTCGCCCTCGACATTGGCGATCTCGATGATCGAGATGTCGAAGGTGCCGCCGCCGAGGTCGTACACCGCCACCTTGCGGTCGCCGGTGCCTTTCTTGTCCAGGCCGTAGGCGAGCGCGGCCGCGGTCGGCTCGTTGATGATGCGGCGCACTTCGAGGCCGGCGATCTTGCCGGCGTCCTTGGTCGCCTGGCGCTGGCTGTCGTTGAAGTAGGCCGGCACGGTGATGACCGCTTCGGTCACCGGCTCGCCAAGGTAGGCCTCGGCGGTCTTCTTCATCTTCTCCAGCACGCGCGCGGAGACCTCAGGCGGCGCCATCTTCTTGCCGTCGCTGGTCTCGACCCACGCATCGCCGTTGGCGTGCTCGGTGATCCTGTACGGCACGAGCCCGATGTCCTTCTGCACCTCGGCGTCGGTGAACTTGCGGCCGATCAGGCGCTTCACCGCGTAGAGGGTGTTCTTCGGGTTGGTGACGGCCTGGCGCTTGGCGGACGCGCCGACCAGCACTTCGCCGTCCTTGGTGAGGGCGACGATCGACGGCGTCGTGCGGTCGCCTTCCGAATTCTCGATGACGCGGGCCTTGCCGCCCTCCATGATCGCCACGCACGAGTTGGTCGTGCCGAGGTCGATGCCGATGATCTTGGCCATTTGGTGTTCCTCTCCGATCTCTGTTTTCGTTTGACGCACCCGGCGCCGCTGGCGGTGATGTGGGGCGGTCGCGGGCGCCGTTCAAGGCGTTCCGGCGTCAGTCGTGGCGGGCGACGACCACCAGCGCGGGACGCAGCAGCCGGTCGTTCAGCACGTAGCCCTTCTGGAAGACCTGGGCGACCGCCCCCGGCGGCAGGCCGTCGGGGTCGACCATGCTCATCGCCTGGTGGCGCTCGGGATCGAAGCTGTCGCCACGTGCGGGCGCGACTTCGGCCAGGCCGTTGTTCTCGGCGATCCGGTGCAGCTGGCGCAGGGTCAGTTCCATGCCCTCGCGCAGCGGGTCGTTCTGCGCGGCGGCCGCGAGGCCGGCCTCCATGCTGTCGAACAGCGGCAGCAGCTCGGCGAGCAGGCGTTCGTTGGCGAAGCGGCGTGCGTTGTCCATGTCGCGGGCGAGGCGCTTGCGCTGGTTCTCGATGTCGGCGCGCTCGCGCAGCATGTCCGCACGCAGCTGCTCGACTTCGGTCCGCAGGCTCTCCACCTCCGCGGCGATGGGGTTGCCGCCCGCGTCCACGCCGGCCTGGGCGCCGGCCTCCTGCATCGGTTCGTTGGTCATGCTCCGGTCCGTCCGCGGCGATCGCGCCGCCTGAACGGGAGCGATGGGGGCCGCTCAGCCAGCTTTCAAGGCGGCCCCCAGCACGTCCGCCGCCGCCTTGACGACGGGGATGACGCGCTCGTAGGCCATGCGTGAAGGGCCGATCACGCCGAGCACGCCCAGCACCTGGTCGCCGGCCACGTAGGGCGCCGTCACCAGCGACATGCCTTCGAGCGACGCGAGGCCCGTCTCCTCGCCGATGAAGATGCGCACGCCCGGCGCGCGCAGGGTGCGCTCGAGCAACTGCAGGATCTCGCGCTTGCGGGCGAAAGCCTCGAACAGCTCGCGCAGGCGGTCGAGGTCGGACAGGTCCTGCACGCCGAGCAGGCGGCTCTGGCCGGCGAGCACCACGTCCTCCTCGCCGTCGGTGAGCGCCTGTTCGGCCAGTTCCACCGTATGCGCCAGCAGCGTCTCCATCTCGCTGCGCGCGGCGCGCAGTTCGTGCAGGAGCGTGGTCCGTACCTCGGCCAGCGGGCGGCCGGCGAAGTGCTGGTTGAGGTAGCTGGCCACGCGCTCGAGTTCCGCGGCGTCGTACATCCGGCGGGTCTGCAGCACGCGGTTCTGCACGTCGTTGTCGGCGAACACCAGGATCGCCAGCACGCGGCGACCTTCCAGCGGCACGAAATCGATGTGGCGGAAGGCGAAGGCCTCGCGCTTCGGCGCGCTGACCACGCCGACGAAACGACTCATGGCCGACAGCAGTTCCGACGCGTTGCCCAGCAGCGACTGGGTGCCGGTGCCGGCCGACAGCTCCTGCCGCAGGCGCGCCAGTTCGGCGTCGGGCAGCGGGCGCAGCTGCAGCAGCGAGTCGACGAACACGCGATAGCCCTGCGCGGTCGGCACCCGCCCGGCCGAGGTGTGCGGCGAGGCCAGCAGGCCGAGCTCCTCGAGGTCGCCGAGGATGTTGCGGATGGTGGCCGGACTGACGTCCAGCCCGGCGTGGCGCGCCAGCGTCTGCGAACCGACCGGCTCACCGTCGCGGATGTAGCGGCCGATCAGCGTGCGCAGCAATTGCCGCGCACGCGGGTCGAGCGTCGGCTGGATCGAAGGCGGGTCGGGCGCGCGGCGGGACATGGGGTCGATATAAGCCCGGGTTGCTGGACGCGCAAGCCGGGCCGCGTCTTCTCGTTTCGAATGCAGAAGGGGCCTCGCTCGATCGGAGTCCCGCCCAGGCACTCAGGGGCCGGGTGCTTCGCGAACCTGGAACGATGCGATGGAATGGGGGCGAACCCGATGGCGTGCCGGCTGGAAGCCCCACACCAGCGCCCGCCGCCGTCGCTGCGCCTGAGATGCCGATTGCTTACGCTATCGGCATGCTGCGCCACCTCGCCATCCGCGACTTCGCCGTCGTCTCCGCCACCGAGCTCGAGTTCGGTCCCGGCCTCACCGTGATCTCCGGCGAGACCGGTGCGGGCAAGTCGCTGCTGGTCGACGCGCTCGACTTCCTGTCCGGCTCGCGCGCCGACAGCGGCATCGTCCGCCACGGCGCCGAGCGCGCCGAACTGTCCGCGCAGTTCGACCTCGGCGACGCGCCCGAGGCCAGCGCCTGGCTGCGCGAAGCGGAGCTCGACGAAGGCGGCGACTGCCAGCTGCGCCGCACCCTGCGCGCCGATGGTGGTTCGCGCGCCTGGATCAACGGCCGGCCGGTGACGCTGGCGCAGCTCGCCGAACTCGCCGGCCGCCTCGTCGAGATCCACGGCCAGCACGAGCACCAGGCGTTGCTCTCGCGCACCAGCCAGCTCGCGCTGCTGGATGCCTACGGCCGCCACGACGCGGAGACCGGCGCGGTGCGCGAAGCGGCGCAGGCGTGGTCCTCGCTGCTGCGCGAGCGCGACCTGCTGTCCAACCAGGGCGATGTCTCCGACCGCATCGCCTGGCTCGAACACCAGCTCGGCGAGTTGCAGCGCGAATCGCTGGAGCCCGACGCGATCGCCGAACTGGTCGCCAGCCATCGCCGCCATGCGCATTCGGCCAGCCTGGTCTCGACCTGCGAAGCGGCCGTCGCGCGCCTCGCCGGCGACGAGGGCCCGGCGCTCGCGCGCCAGCTGCAGCAGATCCGCGGCGAGCTCGCGCGCCAGGCCGAGCACGAGCCGCGCCTGGGCGAAGTCGACGCCATGCTCGACTCGGCGGCGATCCAGGTCGACGAGGCGTTGTCGCTGCTGGAGCAGGTACGCGCCGACCTCGACCTCGATCCGGCCGCCTTCGTCGAACTCGACCGCCGCCTTGGCCGCCTGCACGACCTCGCGCGCAAGCATCGCGCCACGCCGGAAACGCTGGCGGCACAACGCGACGCGCTGTTCTCGGAACTCGAAGCATTGCAGCGCGCCGGCGAGCGCCTGCGCACGCTGGACGCGGAAATCGCCGATGCGACCTCGCGCTGGCAGCAGGCCGCTGCCGTCCTGCGCGCGAGGCGCGACACCGCCGCACGCGCGCTGTCCGAGGCCACCACCACGCTGATCGCCGAACTCGGCATGGGCGGCCGCTTCGAAGTCGCGCTGGAACCGGCGGACACCCACAAGCCGGATCCCAACGGCAGCGAGCGCGTCGAGTTCCTTGTCGCCGCCAACGCAGGACAGCCGCCGCGTGCGCTGCGCAAGGTCGCGTCCGGCGGCGAGCTGTCGCGCATCTCGCTGGCGATCGAGGTGGCCGCGCTCGGCCTCGATGCGGTGCCGACGATGGTGTTCGACGAGGTCGACACCGGCATCGGCGGCGCGGTCGCCGAGATCGTCGGCCAGAAGTTGCGCGCGCTCGGCGCGAAGCGGCAGGTGCTGTGCGTGACGCACCTTCCCCAGGTCGCCGCGCAGGGCCACGCGCACTACCGCGTCAGCAAGGCCGAGAGCGACGGCGTGACCCAGAGCGCGGTGCAGGCGCTGGACGCGAAGGCGCGCGAGGAGGAACTGGCGCGCATGCTCGGCGGGGTCGAGGTGAGCAAGGAGGCACGCGCCGCGGCTCGGCGGTTGCTGCGCGGCGTGGCGTAGACGACGGCGGTTTGCCAACGATCCAGTGGCTCGGGCGCAACGGACGATCCGCTCCGATCCCCACGCAGTGGTTTCCGCGCTAACGGGCTTTCGGCGGACGAACGTCCGTCTATCCAATGGCTTTCACTGTGGAAGCAGATGCCGGGCCGGAATGACGACCTGCCTTGCGCCCCATTTCATGTGTCGCATCCACTGAGACACGCAAGCCTTTGAATTGGATGAGCATCTCGCGCCTTCAGGAAGCACGCCTGCATAGGTACTAAAATCCATACCATGCCCGACCTGACCACCCGCCAGCAGGCCATCCTCGACTTCGTCCGCGAGCGCATCGCGACCGACGGCCTGCCGCCGACCTGGGCGGAAATCGCGCGGGCGTTCGGCTTTCGCCAGACCCGCGCGGCGCAGAAGCACCTGCAGGCGCTGGCGGCCAAGGGCTACCTGACGCTGTTGCCGGGCAAGGCGCGCGGGATTCGTTTGGCCCGATCTCTCAAAGCGGGCATTCACCACCCCAACCCTCCCCCGCACGCGGGAGAACAGGCGCGCGCCGAACACCTCGACCTTCCTGTCCTCGGCCGCGTCGCCGCCGGCATGCCGATCGGCGCCGACATCGGCAGCGAGCGCCGGCTGCTGCTCGACTGCGCGCTGTTCTCGACGACGCCCGACTACCTGCTGCGGGTCGAAGGCGATTCGATGCGCGACGAGGGCATCCTCGACGGCGACCTCGTCGCCGTGCGCCGCACGCCCGAGGCACGCGACGGCCAGGTCGTGGTGGCGCGCCTCGATGGCGAATTGACCATCAAGCGCCTGCAGCGACGCGACGACGTGCTGCGCCTGCTGCCGCGCAATCCGGACTACCCGCCCATCGACGTTCAACCCGGGCAGGACTTCGCCATCGAAGGCGTGTACTGCGGCCTGGTGCGTCATGCATGAGCGCGAGGGCTGAGATGGGCACGGCGATCGTCGGAGAGATCGTGGCGCTGGAGGCCCTGCTGGCCGACCGCCGCGTCTGGCGCGGGCAGCCCGCGGGCCTGCCGCCGGCCACGCAGCCGACCGGCTTCGCCGCGCTGGACGCCGCGTTGCCCACCGGCGGCTGGCCGGAGGCCGCGCTCACCGAACTGCTGCTCCCGGCCGACGGCGTCGGCGAGCTGCGCCTGCTGCTGCCGACGCTGGCACGCCTGACCCGCGCAGCGCGCGACATCGTGCTGGTCGCCCCGCCCTACGTGCCCTATCCGGACGGCTGGCGCCAAGCCGGCGTGGACTTCGCGCACGTGCATCTCGTCGATGCCGCGCCGCGCGATGCGTTGTGGGCTGCCGAGCAATGCCTGCGCAGCGGCAGCCTCGCCGCCGTGCTGTGCTGGCCGCGCCAGGCCGACGACCGCGCGCTGCGCCGGCTGCAGGTCGCTGCGGAAACCGGCCAGGCGCTCGGCTTCGCCATGCGCGATGTGCGTGCGGCGGCCAATCCGTCGCCGGCGGCGCTGCGGCTGCAGTTCGACCCAGCGGGCGAGGTGGCGATGCGTTTGCGCGTGCTCAAGTGCCGCGGAGGCAATGCGCCTGCACAGGCGATCTCCCTGCACGCGCAGCCCGCGGCGTCGCAGGGTGCGCTTGCGGTAGAAGCCAACAGCGTCGCGAGCCCAGTTGCCGCTTCCACGCGCGACCTGCGCGCAGAGCTGCATCGAGCCGCCGGGCAGACCGGCAACGTGCTGGCCTTCCCGCAAGCCGCCCACGCGCCGCGCGTCGACACGGAATCCGCCTAGTCGGACGTACCGCCGTGCTCTGGGCCTGCCTGCACTTTCCTACCCTCGCGCTCGATGGCGTGCTCCGCCGCCATCCACAGCCAGAGCGTCCGCTCGTGCTGGTCACCGGCCCGGCGCAGCGACGCGTGCTGGCGGCGGTCAACCCGGCCGCCGCGCGGCACGGCCTGCATGCCGGCCAGGCGTTGGCGGCGGCGCACGCGCTGCTCGCCGATTTCGCGATGGCCGAACACGATGCGGACGAAGTCGCGCGCTGGCGCGATTTCCTCGCCGCCTGGGCCTACCGCTACAGCTCGCAGGTCACGCAGGGCTTCGACGATGCGATCGCGCTGGAGATCGGCGCCAGCCTGCGCCTGTTCGGGCCGTGGCCGCGTTTCGAGCGGCAGCTGCGCGAGGATCTCGACGCATTGGGCTTCGCCCACCGTCTCGCGGTCGCACCGAACGCGCGTGCGGCGTGGGTCCTCGCGGGCGCGCAGGACGGACTCGCGATCACGCACGACGCGACGCTCGACACCGCGCTCGGGCGCCTGCCGGTCGCACGCGCGCGCCTCGATGCGAAGACTGCGCACGCGCTGCACGCGATGGGCCTGCGGCGGATGGCGCAGCTGTTCGCCGCGCCGCGCGAGTCGCTGGCGCGGCGCTTCGGGCCGCAGTTGCTCGCGCACCTCGACCGCCTGCGCGGCGCGCCCGATCCCTTCGACCTGTATCGCCCGCCCGATCGCTTCGACCTGCGCATCGAGTTGAGCTACGAGGTGGAAAGCTCGCAGGCGCTGCTGGTCCCGCTGCGGCGCATGACCGCCGACCTCGCCGCCTTCCTCGCCGGCCGCGATGGCGGCGTGCAGCGCTTCGTGCTGCGACTGGAGCACGAGGGCCACGCGGATACCGACGTCGCCGTCGGCCTGCTCGCCGCCGAGCGCGAGGCGGCGCTGCTCTTCGACCTTGCGAAAGGCCGCCTCGAACAGGCACGCATTCCCGCGCCCGTCCGTGGCATGCGTCTCGTCGCCGACGAACTGCCGCCGTTCGTGCCGGCCGGGCGCGAGCTGTTCGACGAACGCCCGGCGCAGGCGGTGCCGTGGCCGACGCTGCGCGAGCGCCTGCGCGCGCGGCTCGGCGAGGACGCGGTGCATGCGCTGGTGCCGGCCGATGACCATCGCCCCGAACGCGCCTGGCGACGCGTGCCGCTGCCTGTCGCAACGAAGTCGCCACCCGTCACGTCGCCACGCCCGACCTGGCTGCTGCACCGTCCCATTCCGCTGCGCGAACGCGTGCGTGCCGTGCTCAGCGGCCCCGAACGCCTGGAAAGCGGCTGGTGGGACGCAGGCGACGTACGCCGCGACTACTACATCGTCGAAACCACGGATGGCCAGCGCGCGTGGGTATACCGCGCGGCCGGCGATGCCGAGGGCGGCTTCATGCTGCAGGGATGGTTCGCGTGAGCGGCAATGATCACGAGGCGAAGCAGCCCAGGCTGCGCGTGATCGAAGGTGGCGGCGAGCGCATGCCTGCGGCGTGCTCCGCTGCCGACGCTCCTTCCAGCACCCAGGCGAGCCCGGACCACTTTGCCGCCGCGCCGACAGAGGGGAAGCCAGGCAAACGCAGCCCCACCCTTCCCCCCTACGCCGAGCTCCACTGCCTTTCCGACTTCAGTTTCGGCCGTGGCGCGTCCAGCGCGGGCGAGCTGTTCGAGCGCGCGCAGCAGCAGGGCTACACCGCGCTCGCGATCACCGACGAATGCTCGCTCGCCGGCATCGTGCGCGCACTGGAAGCCTCGCGCATCACCGGGCTGAAACTGATCGTCGGCAGCGAGTTCATCATCGATGGCGGCACGCCGGATACCGGCAATGCGCCGCTCAAGCTCGTGCTTCTGGTCGAGGACCGCACCGGCTACAGTGCGCTGTGCCGCCTGATCACACGCGGGCGGCGGCGCTCGGAGAAGGGCGAATACCGGCTGACGCGCGCCGACCTCGACGACAGCCTGCCCGGCCTGCTCGCGCTGTGGATTCCGGATGCGCGCCTGTCGCGCGAGGACGGGGCATGGTTGCAGCAACGCTTCGCTGGTCGCCTGTGGGTGTCCGTCGAACTGCATCGCGGCCCGGACGACGCGCAAGGCCTGCACGACCTGCTCGCGCTCGCCGCCGGACTCGGCCTGCCCGCCGTCGCCAGCGGCGACGTGCACATGCACGTGCGCGGCCGCCGCGCGCTGCAGGACACCATGACCGCGATCCGCCTGCGCACCACGCTCGCACAGGCCGGCCGTCGGCTGTTCCCCAACGGCGAACGCCATCTGCGCACGCGGCGCGCGCTGGCGGCGATCCACCCGCGCGCGCTGCTGGAGGAAAGCGTGCGCATCGCCGAACGCTGTCTCTTCGATCTCGGCGAACCGCTCGGCTACGAGTACCCGCGCGAACTGGTGCCCGAAGGCCACGACATCGTGAGCTGGCTGCGGCAGCTGGTCGAGGATGGCATCCGCGTGCGGTGGCCGGAGGGCATCGACACGACGGCTCGCGCGCTGGTCGAGAAGGAACTCGCGCTGATCCGCCGCAAGGGCTACGAACCCTACTTCCTCACCGTCCACGACATCGTCCGCTACGCGCGGTCGCAGGACATCCTCTGCCAGGGGCGCGGCTCGGCGGCCAATTCGGTCGTGTGCTACGTGCTAGGCGTCACCGCGATCGATCCGGCGCGCATGGACCTGCTGTTCGAGCGCTTCCTGTCGGAGGAGCGCGACGAACCGCCGGACATCGACATCGACTTCGAGCACGAACGCCGCGAGGAGGTCATCCAGTACATCTACGCCCGCTACGGCCGCGAGCGTGCGGCGATCGCCGCCACGGTCATCCGTTACCGCGCACGCAGCGCGATCCGCGACGTGGCGCGTGCGCTCGGCCTGCCCGAAGACCAGGTCGCGCAGCTCAGCCGCACGGTGGGTGCCTGGAGCAGCGATGCGCCGGCAGGCGAGCGCCTGCGCGAACATGGCTTCGATCCAGGCAGCCCGCTGATGCGACGCCTGCACGTGCTCGTGGCGCAGCTGCTCGGCAAGCCCCGCCACCTGTCGCAGCACGTCGGCGGCTTCGTCATCTCCGAGCATCCGCTGCACACGCTGGTACCGGTGGAGAACGCGGCCATGGAAGACCGCACCATCATCCAGTGGGACAAGGACGACCTCGACACGATGAAGCTGCTCAAGGTCGACGTGCTGGCGCTCGGCATGCTGACCTGCATCCGCAAGGCGCTGCAGCTGGTCGAACGGCACCGTGGCCTGCATTACACGACCGCGACCATTCCATCCGAGGATCCGGATACCTACGCGATGATCCAGCGCGGCGACGTGATCGGCGTGTTCCAGATCGAGTCGCGCGCGCAGATGGCGATGCTGCCGAGGCTGAAGCCGGAAACCTTCTACGACCTCGTCATCGAAGTCGCCATCGTGCGGCCGGGGCCGATCCAGGGCGGCATGGTGCATCCATACCTGCGGCGGCGGCAGAAGCAGGAAGCAGTGGACTATCCGTCGAAGACACTGGAGGACGTGCTCAGGCGCACGCTCGGCGTGCCGCTGTTCCAGGAACAGGTGATGAAGATCGCGATGGTCGCCGCCGGCTACACGCCCGGCCAGGCCGACCAGCTGCGGCGCGACATGGCCGCGTGGAAGCGCCATGGCGGGCTCGAGAAACACCGCGAGGCGCTGCTCGGCGGCATGGCGGGAAATGGTTATACGGCCGAATTCGCCGAGCGCATCTTCGAACAGATCAAGGGATTCGGCGACTACGGCTTCCCCGAATCGCATGCGGCCAGCTTCGCGCTGCTGACCTATTCCAGCTCGTGGATCAAATGCCACCACCCGGAGGCCTTCGCCTGCGCGCTGCTCAACTCGCTGCCGATGGGCTTCTACCAGCCACCGCAGATCGTCGACGATGCGCGCCGGCACGGCATCGCCGTACGGCCGGTGGACGTGCGCTTCAGCGAGTGGGACTGCACGCTGGAGGCTGAAGACTCCCTCC
>JABFWF010000148.1 GCA_013362405.1 Lysobacter sp.
ACGCTCGGCGTGTTCGGCCTGGTGACGGCCGACTTCCTGCCGGCGAGCCTGCTCACCGCAATGGCCGCCGACCTGCACATCAGCGAAGGCGCGGCGGGGCAGACCGTCACCGCCACCGCGCTGGTCGGCGCAATCGCCGCGCCGTCGATCCCCGTGCTCACGCGGCGCATGGACCGCCGCCGCGTCATGCTCGCGCTCACCCTCGCCTTGCTGCTGTCGAATGCGATCGCCGTGTTCGCGAAGGACCTGACGACCCTGCTCGTCGCGCGCGTGATGCTGGGCGTCGCGCTGGGCGGTTTCTGGTCGATGGCGGCGCCGCTCGCGCTGCGGCTGGTGCCCGACGCGCTGTTCCCGCGCGCGATGTCGCTGATCCTCACCGGCGTGTCGGTCGCGACCGTGTGCGCGGCGCCCATCGGCGCGTGGATGGGCGACACCTGGGGCTGGCGCAGCGCGTTCGTCGCGGCCGGCGCGGTGGGCGTCGTGACGCTCGTGGCGCAGTGGTTCACCCTGCCCGCGCTGCCGCCGAAGTCGCAACCGGACCTGCGCGTGCTCGGCCAGCTCATCACGCGCGGGCCCGTGCGTGCGGCGCTGGTCGTCGTGCTGCTGGTGATTTCCGGCCACTTCGCCGGCTTCACCTACATCCGGCCGCTGATGGAGAACGTCACGCACCTGTCGATCGGCGCGATTTCCGCGGTGTTGCTGGGCTACGGCATCGGCGGCTTCTTCGGGAACCTGGCCGGTGGCTACGTGGCCGGGCGCAGCGAGCGCCACGCGATCGTGCTCGGCAGCGTGTTCATCGCCGCGCTGGCGCTCGCGCTGCTGCTGGCCGGGCAATCGGCCAGCGTCGCGTCGGTGGCGATCGTGCTGTGGGGATTCGCGTTCGGCGCGTTCCCGGTCGGCTTCCAGATCTGGATCGTGCGCGCCGCGCCGGACCAGGCCGAAGGCGCGAGCGGCCTGCTGGTGGCGGCGTTCCAGACCGCCATCGCCACCGGCGCGATCGGCGGCGGTGTGCTGGTCGATCGCATCGGCGCACTGGGCGGTCCGCTGTTCGCCGTCGTCGCGATGACGCTCGGCGCGATGCTGACGCTGCGTTACGGCCCGCGCGGTTCCACTCCCCTTGCCGTCACGGCGTCCCACTGAGACCACGACCATGAGCGAGACCCGCCTCAATCGCCGCTTCACGCTCGCCGCGCGTCCGCAGGGCACGCCGACCGCACGCGACTTCCATTTCGAGACGGAACCCGTGCCGGAACCGGCCGACGGCCAGGTATTGCTACGCACGCGCTACCTGTCGCTCGATCCCTACATGCGCGGAATGATGGACGAGGCCGGTCCGGGCTACGCGCCCGCCGTGCAACTCGGCCAGACGATGGTCGGCGGCACGGTCAGCGTCGTCGAAGCCTCGCGCCATCCGCGCTTCAGCGTCGGGCAGCTCGTGCTGTCGAACTCGGGCTGGCAGGACTACGCGCTTTCCGATGGCGCGGACCTCACGCCGCTGGGCGAGATGGCGCAGCCGTCGCTGGCGCTGGGTGGATTGGGCATGCCGGGATTCACCGCTTACGTCGGCCTGCTCGACATCGGCGAACCCAAGCCGGGCGAGACCGTCGTCGTGGCCGCCGCGACGGGCGCGGTGGGTTCCGTCGTCGGTCAACTGGCGAAGCTGAAGGGCGCGCGCGTAGTCGGCATCGCAGGTGGTGCGGACAAGTGCCGGCATGCGGTCCAGGTGCTGGGCTTCGACGCCTGCCTGGACCATCGCGAACCCGATCTCAAATCGCGCCTCGCCGCCGCATGCCCCGACGGCATCGACGTGTATTTCGAGAACGTCGGCGGCGAGGTGATCGACGCGGTACTGCCGCTGCTGAACCTGCACGCGCGCATCCCGGTGTGCGGGTTCATCGCGCACTACAACCAGCCACGTGGCGGTGCAGCGTCCGTCGACAAACGCACGCAGCTGCTGGGCGTCATCCTTGCCAGGCGCGTGCGCATGCAGGGGTTCATCATCCTCGACCACTACGCGAAGCGGTTCGCCGACTTCCGGCGCGACATGGCGCAGTGGATCGACGAAGGCCGCATCGTGCTGATCGAGGACATCGTCGACGGCCTCGAACAGGCGCCCGATGCCTTCATCGGGCTGCTGCAGGGCCGCAACTTCGGAAAGCTCGTGGTGCGTGTATCGGACTAGCGCTGCGGCAACGCGGCGGCGCCGTCGTAGATCACGCGTCCGCCGCGCACCGTCATGCGCACGTCGGCGAAGGCGTCCGCGCTGGCCTGCGGATCGGTGCGAAGCATGACGAGGTCGCCGGCGAAGCCTTCGGCCACGCGACCGCGCTGCGCGCCCTGCCCGAAGCGCTGCGCGGGCGCGGTCGTGAGACTCGCCAGGATCTGGCGCCAGTCCAGACCCGCCGCGCTCATCAGCCGATACTCCAGGTGCGTGTCGTAGACCTCGATGTAACCGGCGTCGGTGCCGAACAGGACCTGCCCGCCGCCGCGCGACATCGCACCGGTCTGCTGCGTCACCGCGCCGATGAAACGTTGCACCACGGCCTCCGGCGCGCCTTCGCGGCGAAGCTCCGAATCGAACAGCGTCAGCGTGGGCACCAAGGCCACGTTGGCGGCCTTCAGGCGCGCGACCAGGGCCGGCGACCACTCGCCCGCGTCCGGCGCCGTGTGCGCCAGCACGTCGACGCCGCTGTCGACCGCCACGTCCAGCCCGGCCTGATCGGTCGGATGCGCGAACGCGGGTTTTCCATGCGCGTGCGCCTCTTCGACGATCGCATGCGCGATCTCCTTCGACATCGGCAGCACGCCCTGCGGCGGGCCGACGATCGCGCCAGTGAAGAGCTTCACGCCATCCGCGCCGCCTTTGATCTGCGCGGCCGCGCGCGAACGCGCCTGCTCCACGGTCGCCACCTCGCCGCTGG
>JABFWF010000143.1 GCA_013362405.1 Lysobacter sp.
GGCGGATTGTCCTCGCCGCCGAACAGCGTCGGCGTCTTCGTCAGCGCGATCTCGCGCATCGGCACGCGGTGGTCGGCGCGCGAGCCTCCGACGTGGATCTTGCGCGAGCCGGGGATCGGGCGCGTCACCGCTTCCGAAAGCGACTCGGTCTGGCGGAGGAGCTGCTGGTTCACGGCAGCGGAAGGCACGGCATTCATGGGCATTCGTCCTGTGGAGGCTCGCGGCGAGCGGACGAAGCGGGCGGCGCACGGACGCAGCGCGCCCGGCGAAGCTTCCTACGGCGGTCTCAACCGCGTCAGGTTCGAAGGGTCTGTCTCAACCGGCGGATTCCATCGGGAACGCCGCCGGTACCCCCGCTTCGGGCGCTATTGCACCACGCGGCGGTGAAGGAGGCCAGAAGATCGCGTGCCGGGCCGCCCGCGGCCGGAGGGGAGGGAGCCGTGGACGGCCCGGACGCGAAGGGGTCAGGCGCTTGCCTGTGGAGACTCGTCGGGCCCGACGCGGAACCACGCCGCATACAACGCCGGCAGGAACAGCAGCGTCAGCGCGGTCGCCACGGTCAGGCCGCCCATGATCGCCACCGCCATCGGGCCGAAGAAGGCGCTGCGCGAGAGCGGGATCATCGCCAGGATCGCGGCGAGCGCGGTCAGCACGATCGGGCGGAAGCGGCGCACGGTGGCGTCGACCACCGCGGTCCAGCGGTCGTGCCCGGCGGCGATGTCCTGCTCGATCTGGTCCACCAGGATCACCGAGTTGCGCATGATCATGCCGGCCAGCGCGATCGTGCCCAGCATCGCGACGAAACCGAACGGCACGCGGAACACCAGCAGGAAGAGCGTCACGCCGATCAGCCCGAGCGGCGCGGTCAGCAGCACCAGCGCGACACGCGGGAAGCTGCGCAACTGCAGCATCAGCAGCGTCACCACCACGAACAGGAACAGCGGCAGGCCGGCGGCGATCGAGTTCTGCCCGCGCGCTGAATCCTCGACCGTACCGCCCGTTTCGAGCAGGTACCCTTCCGGCAACCGCGCGCGGACACCGTCGAGCGTCGGTTCGATCTGCGCGGCGACGGTGGCCGGCTGCAGCGCGTCGCGGATGTCCGCGCGCACGGTCACCGTCGGCAGGCGGTCGCGATGCCAGACGATGCCTTCCTCGAAGCCAGGCTCGAGCCGCGCGACCTGCGCCAGCGGCACCGACTGGCCGCTGCTGGTCGGCACGGCGAGGCTGCCGAGCAGGTCGAGCCGCGCGCGATCGACGTCGGAGCCGCGCATCAGCACTTCGATGAGCTTGTTGCCCTCGCGGTAGGTGCTCACGTGCAGGCCGGACAGCGCGCCCGACAGGAAATGCGCGATGGTTTCCGAACTGACGCCGAGCGCCCGCGCGCGGTCCTGGTCGATGGTGAGGCGCACCACCTTGCTCGGTTCGTCCCAGTCGAGGTTGACGTTGGCCACGTGCGGGTTCTCGCGCACCTTGGCCTCGACCTGCCGCGCGATCGCGCGCACGCGGTCGATGTGCTCGCCGGAGACGCGGAACTGGATCGGATAGCCGACCGGCGGGCCGTTCTCCAGCCGGGTCACGCGCAGCTGCAGCTGCGGGAAGCGCGGGGCGACGTCGCGGATGATCCAGTCGCGCAGCGCTTCGCGCGACTCGATGTCCGCCGCGCGCACGACGAACTGGGCGAAGTTGGTCGCCGGCAGCTGCTGGTCGAGCGGCAAGTAGAAGCGCGGCGAGCCGGTGCCGACGTAGGCGACGAAGTTGTCGATGCCCCTGCGCGTCTTCAGCATGGCTTCGAGCCGGTGCGCCTGCGCGGCCGTCGCGCGCAGCGAGGCGCCCTCGGCGAGCTCCATGTCGACCATGAGCTCGGGCCGCGTGGAATCCGGGAAGAACTGCTGCGGCACGAAGCGGAACAGCGCCAGCGACACGACGAAGGCGAGCACGGTCGCGCCGATCACCAGCCAGCGATGCGCGAGGCACCAGCCGACCAGCGCGCGGAAGCGACGGTAGAACGGTCGCTGGTAGGGATCGTGCGCGTGCGCGGCGCGCGGCTTCGGCGCCAGCGCGAAGGCGTACTGCGGACAGCGGTCGGCGAGGCGCGCGCGCCATGCGTGCATGCGCGCTGCGGGCGAGCCTGGTTTCGGTGCCGTCGCGTGCGCCAGGTCGGGCAGCATGCGGTCGCCGAGATAGGGGATGAACAGCACCGCCGCGACCCACGACACCACCAGGGCGATCGTCACGACCTGGAACAGCGAGCGCGTGTACTCGCCGGTGCTCGACGCGGCGGTCGCGATCGGCAGGAAGCCCGCGGCGGTCACCAGCGTGCCGGTCAGCATCGGGAATGCGGTGCTCTCCCACGCGAAGCTCGCCGCCTTCAGCCGCGAGAAGCCCTGCTCCATCTTGATGGCCATCATCTCGACCGCGATGATCGCGTCGTCGACCAGCAGGCCCAGCGCCAGCACCAGCGCTCCCAATGAGATCTTGTGCAGGCCGATGTCGAAGAAGTGCATGACCGCGAAGGTCATCGCCAGCACCAACGGGATGCTGACCGCGACCACGAGGCCGGTGCGCAGGCCGAGCGAGAAGAAGCTCACCAGCAGCACGATCGCGACCGCCTCGCCGAGCACGCGCACGAACTCGCCGACGGATTCGCGTACCGCTTCCGGCTGGTCGCTGACCTTGCGCAGCTGCATGCCGGCAGGCAGCGTCCTCTGCAGGCGCGCGAAGTCGCTTTCGAGCGTGCCGCCGAGCTTGACGATGTCGCCACCGTCCTTCATCGCGACGGCAATCCCGATCGCATCCTGGCCCATGAAGCGCATCTTCGGCGCGGCCGGGTCGCTGAAGCCGCGGTACACACGGGCGATGTCGCCAAGGCGGAAGGTACGGTCGCCGGCGCGGACCGGGAAGTCGCGGATCGCTTCGACGGAATCGAACGCGCCGCCCACGCGCAGCTGGATGCGCTCGTCGCGCCCTTCGAAGAATCCCGCCGGCGTCACCGCGTTCTGCTGCTGCAGCGCCTGCTGCACGGCGGCGAGCGGGATGCCGAGCGTCGCCAGCCTGGCGTTGTCGACCTCGATCCAGACCTTCTCATCCTGCAGGCCGAGGAGTTCGACCTTGCCGACGTCGGGCACGCGCTGCAGCTCGAGCTGGATGCGGTCGGCGTAGTCCTTCATCACCGCGTAGTCGAAGCCTTCGCCGGTGAGCGCGTAGATATTCCCGAAGGTGTCGCCGAACTCGTCGTTGAAGAACGGGCCGACCACGCCATCCGGCAGCGTCGCGCGGATGTCGCCGACCTTCTTGCGCACCTGGTACCAGAGTTCGGGCACGTCCTTCGATTTCATCGAGTCCCGCGCCATGAAGATCACCTGCGACTCGCCCGGCCGCGAGTACGAGCGGATGAACTCGTACCGGCCGGTGGTCATCAGCGCCTTCTCGACGCGGTCGGTGACCTGTTGCGCGACTTCTTCCGCGGTCGCGCCGGGCCATGCCGTGCGCACGACCATCGCCTTGAAGGTGAACGGCGGGTCTTCCGACTGGCCGAGGTGGCGGTAGGACCATGCGCCGACGATCGCGAGCACGAGCATCGCGTACACGACCAGCGCGCGATTGCGCAGCGCCCATTCGGAGAGATTGAAGCGCAGCATGGTCAGCGCCCCGCGACCGGACGGTTCTCGCGATCGACCGGGGCGACCACTTCGCCCTCGCGCAGCAGGTGTCCGCCCGCAGCGACGATCCAGTCGCCGGCGCGCAGGCCCGAGCGCACCGGCACGCGATCCTCGTCCCAGGCGCCGAGGTGCACGGGCGTGAGATGCAGGCGACGCGACGACGGATCGACCACCCACACCGCGCTCGTGCTCCCGGCGCTGCGCTGCACGGCGGCCAGCGGCACGCTCAGCTGCCGATCCGCGCCAGCGCCGTCGAGGAACACCCGCGCGCTCTGGCCGAGCGTGACCGCGCCGGCATCGGAAAGCGTCGCGCGCGCGGCGTACGTGCGCGTCTGCGGATCGGCGGCGGGGGAAATTTCGCGCAGCTTGCCGTGCAGGCGCGCGTCGGGCGTGTTCCAGAGTTCGACGGTGACGGCATCGCCGGCGTGCACGTTGCCGACTCCGCTTTCCGGCACGGCGAACGCGACCTCGCGCCCGCTGTCGGCGGCCAGCACGAACACCGGCTGCCCCGCCGCGACCACCTGCCCGGCCTCGGCCTGGCGGCTGGCGATCACGCCGTCGCGTGGCGCGCGCAACTGCGCGTAGGCCGCCTGGTTGCGCGCCACGTCGAGTTGGGCACGGGTCGCGCGCGCCTGGCCGGCGGCGGCCGCATAGGCGGCGTTTTGCGCGTCGAGGGCGGAGCGGCTCACCAGTTGTTGTTGCGCGAGTTTCGCAAAGCGGTCGCGGTCGGCACCGGCGCGCGCGAGTTCGGCCTGGGCGGCGGCGAGCTGCGCCTGCGCGGCCTGCGCCTGCAGCTGCAGGTCGCCGGGATCGAGTTCGGCGAGCAGCTGGCCCGCGTGCACGCGATCGCCGACATCGACCAGGCGCCGCACCAGCTTCCCGCCGACGCGGAAGGCGAGCGCGCTTTCCTCGCGGGCTCGCACTTCGCCGGCGTACGCGACATCGGCGCGTCCGTCCTCCGCGACCGGGTGCACCACCAGCACCGGACGCGGCGCTTCCACCGCCGCATCGCCCTTGCCGCATCCCACCAGCACGCCGGCCAGCGCCAGCGCGACCAGTCCGATCCGCACGTCCCTGCCCGTCATCTGCGCCCGCCGGCCCACGGCCAATTAGTGAACTGGCGGGTATGCTATAAATAACGAACCGGCTAGTCTAGTATTTGCCCGATGATGTGCCCCTTCCTCCCGAAGTCCAGGCCAGCGGCCCCCGGCCGCCCAAAGGACGTGGAAAAAGGCGCGGCGATTCTGGACGCCGCCAAGCGGCTGTTCGTGACGCACGGCTTCGAGGGGGTGAGCATGGACCAGATCGCCGCCGACGCCGGCGTCTCCAAGCTCACCGTCTACAGCCACTACGGCGACAAGGAGACGCTGTTCGCCGCCGCCGCCAAGGCCTACTGCGAGCAGCAGCTGCCGGGCTCGATGTTCGAGTCCCGGCCCGACGTGCCGTTGCGCGAGCGCCTGCTGCAGATCGCGCGCGCGTTCTTCGCGATGGTGTGCTCGCCCGAGGCGGTGGCCGGCCACCGCGTCCTGTGCACGCCGCGGCTGGCCGAGTCGCCGGTACCGCGGATGTTCTGGGAGGCCGGGCCGCAACGCGTGCAGGACGCATTCGCCGAATTGCTGCGCCGGCGCATCGCCGCGGGCGAACTCGCCATCGACGACGTGCCGCGCGCATCCGCGCAGTTCTTCGCCCTTCTCAAGGGCGAGCCGCATGCGCAGCTGGTGTTCGGCTGCGCCGCGCCGGCCGAACCCGAGATCGAGGAGCACCTGGCCGCGTCGGTCGACCTGTTCCTGCGCGCCTATGCGCAACGCTGACCGTGCCGGCGCGGGCCTGCCGGTGGGCCCACTGACTTCCGGCACTCAGTACGGGTGTCCTACCACAGTCATGCTGTCGCCGACGTCGCCCGCCGTGCCCGCTAAAATGGCCGGTTCCGCGACCGGGAATTCCATGCCATGAACGTTGACACCCTCGATTTCGCAAAGGCCCGCGAGGCCATGGTCGAACAGCAGGTCCGCCCCTGGGACGTGCTCGACACCCGCGTGCTCGAGGTGCTGGCGCAGCTGCCTCGCGAGGCCTTCGTGCCGCAGGCCTATCGTGCGCTGGCCTACGCCGACCTCGCGCTGCCGCTCGGCCACGGCCAGGAGATGCTCAAACCGGTGGTCGAAGGCCGCGTCCTGCAGGCGCTCGGCCTGCGCCCGGGCGACAGCGTGCTCGAAGTCGGCACCGGCAGCGGCTACCTCACCGCCTGCCTCGGGCGCCTCGCGCGCGAGGTGGTGAGCCTCGAGCTGCACGCGGACCTCGCCGACGCCGCACGCGCGCGCCTCGCCGCACACGGCCTCGACGGCAACGTGCGCATCGAGGTCGCGGACGCGCTGCAGTACCAGGACACGCGCCGCTTCGACGCGATGTGCGTGTCTGGCGCGGTCGACGCGATCCCGCCGCAGTTCCTCGAATGGCTGGCGCCGGGCGGCCGGCTGTTCGTGGTGCAGGGCCGCGCGCCGGCGATGTCGGCCGTGCTGGTGCGCAACGAAGTCAACGCCCGCCGCATCGATTCGTTGTTCGAGACCGAATTGCCCTACCTCGTGGGTGCCGCGCCCGCGCCCGAGTTCCATCTATAAACGACCCCCCGCACAGGCCGTGCGGGTTTCGACAAAGGATCCCCCATGCGCCGTAGCCCGCTCGTCCTTGCCCTCGCCCTCGTCGTGCTGCCGGTCGCCGGCGCGCACGCCGAAGACCTGCTGCAGACCTACGAACTCGCGCGCACGGGCGATCCGCAGCTGGCCGGCGCCGAGGCCACCCAGCGCGCGACGCGCGAGGGCGCGGTGCAGGCGCGCGCGGCGCTGCTGCCGCAGCTGAGCGGCAGCGCCAGCTACCGGCATTCGCGCAGCACCGGCCCGTCGACGCAGAGCCAGTTCGACCCGGTGACGGGCCAGCCGATCCGCTTCACCGGCGACTCCGAAACCACCAGCAGCAGCCGCAACCTCGGCGTCAACGTCAACCAGGTGCTGTTCGACTTCGGCAGCTTCAGCCGCGTGCGCAGCCAGAACGCGCTGAGCGAAGCCGCCGACTTCCAGCTGCGCTCGGCCGGCGACAACCTCATCACCCGCACGTCCGCCGCGTACTTCAGCGTGCTGGTCGGGATCGAGACGCTGTCCGCGGCGGAAGCCTCCGAGGCCGCGCTGAAGAAGCAGTTCGACTTCGCCAGCAAGCGCCTGGAAGTCGGTCTCGCCCCGATCACCGACGTGCACGAGGCGCGCGCCCAGTACGACAGCGCGCGCGCCAACACCATCGTCACCCGCAACGCGCTCGACGACGCCTACCAGGCGCTGGCGGAAATCACCGGAAAATCGGTCCACAACCTCAAGAGCCTGCCGGCCAACTTCCAGCCGGCGCTGCCCGAAAAGGGCGATGCCGACGCATGGGTCGCCAGCGCGATCGAGCACAACCCGGCGCTGCATGCGCAGCAACTGCAGGTGCGGTCCGCGAAGGCCGACGTCAACACCGCGCGCGCCGGCCACCTGCCGACGCTGTATTTCAACGGCGCCTACAGCAAGACCACCACCTGGGGCGACAACACCTTCAGCAGCTCGAATCCTCCGTTCTCGAGCAACTTCCCGATCGGCAGCGAGAGCAAGGGCCCGTCCTTCGGCGTCACCCTGAACGTGCCGATCTTCTCCGGCGGTGCCACCCAGTCGCAGGTGCGCCAGGCGCTGGCGCGACGCGACCTCGCGCAGGACCAGCTGGAGCAGCAGAAGCGCGGGCTCGAGCGCAGCACGCGCAATGCCTACCAGACGCTGGTCGCGGGCATCAGCGAGATCGAGGCGCGCCGCCTCGCGCTCGTCTCCGCGCAGAGCGCGTACGACGCGTCGCAGGTCGGCCTCGAGGTCGGCACGCGCACCGTCATCGACGTGCTGATCAACCAGCAGAACCTGTTCAACGCGCAGCGCGAGTACGCGCGCTCGCGCTACAACTTCCTGCAGAACCGCCTGCTGCTGGAGCAGTCGGCGGGCACGCTGGACGTGGGCGACGTGCAGGACGTCAACCGCCTGCTCACCGCGGACGCGGAAGCCAAGCTCGCGCCGGGCGACCTCAAGCCGACGCCCTGAGCGCTTCCGCTGCGGACGAACAACGCCGGCCTCGCGCCGGCGTTTTCGTATTCGCCGCGGCGCCTTCGATGCAGGCCGCGCGGTGATGCCCGCATCTCAGCCGCGCGGCAGGTCCGGCGCGACCGCCGCCAGCGCGCGCGCCAGCGCACCGCGGCCCTGCTCCACCAGCGCACGCGCCGCCTTCGCCATCGCCACCCGCGCATCGGCGTCGGCGAGCAGCGCCTCGATGCATCCGCCCACCCCGTCCGCGTCCCTGCCGACGCGCAGCGCACCGGCGGCCTGCATCTGCCTGGCGATGTCGGCGAAGTTGTGCAGGTGGGGGCCGGTGACGACCGCGGTGCCGACCGCAGCGGGTTCCAGCAGGTTGTGGCCGCCCACGGGCTGCAGGCTGCCGCCGACGAAGGCGACCTGCGCGCAACCGTAGAACAGCGCGAGTTCGCCGAGGGTGTCGATCACGAACACCGCGTCGTCGCGATCCGGCCAGTGGGTCAGCTGGCGCGTCGCCACCCGCCAGCCGGCATCGACGGCGAGCCGCTCGACCGGCTTGAAGCGCTCCGGATGGCGCGGCGCCCACAACAGCAGCAGGCCGGGCCAGCGCGCGCGCAGGCGCCGATGGATGGCGAGCACCGTGGCCTCTTCGTCGGGATGCGTGCTCGCGGCGATCCACACCGGCCGCTCGCCCGCATGGGCGCGGAATGCCGCGGCGAAGGTCGGCCAGCCATCGCCGACGCCGATGTCGAACTTCAGGTTGCCCATGACCGCGACCTGCGCGCGGCTGGCGCCCAGCTGGACGAAGCGGCGGCCGTCGGCGGGCGACTGCACCAGCACCGCGCGCAGCGTGCGCAACGCGCGCCCGAGCAGCGGCCGGAGCACCTGGTAGCCGCGCAGCGAGCGCTGCGACAGGCGGGCGTTGACGATGTAGGCGGGCACGCCGTGGTCGCTGCAGCCGAACAGCAGGTTCGGCCACAGCTCGGTCTCCATCACCAGCGCGAGCCGCGGCCGGAAATGGCGCAGGAAGCGCCCCACCGCCCCCGGCAGGTCGTACGGCAGGTAGACGTGCTCGACGCGGTCGCCCCACAGCGCGCGCACGCGCGCCGAGCCGGTCGGCGTGATCGTGGTGACCAGCAGGCGCAGGTCCGGGCGGTCGCGCCGCAGCGCTTCGACCAGCGGCACGGCCGCGTTGACCTCGCCCACCGACACTGCGTGCACCCACAGCGCGCACGGCCGGATGGCGGGGTCGTACACGCCGTAACGCTCGTTCCAGCGCTGGAAATACGCGCCTTGGCGGAACCCGCGCCAGATCAGGTGATAGACCGTGACCGGCAGCAGCAGATAGAGGGCGAGCGAGTACAGGGCACGCAGCAGCCGCCCGGCGGGATCCATGCGCATGTGGCGAAGGATAAGGCCCCGCCGCCTGCGGCGCGCGGGCATCGCCCTTGCCACTAGACTGGCGCGATGTCCGAGGAAGCCCTGCGCGATCCCACCGACCCCGGTCCGCCGCCGCGTGGCCCTTCGCAATGGGCGACGTGGGTCGGCATCGGCGCGATGGTGCTGCTCGCGCGCCTGCCATGGCCGCTGCAGCGTGCGCTCGGCCGCCTGCTCGGGCGCAGCCTGCGGGTGCTGTTGCGCGGGCGCCGGCGCGTGGCCGCGCGCAACCTCGCGCTGTGCTTCCCCACGCTCGCGCCGAAAGAGCGCAAGGCGCTGCTGCGCGAGAGCTTCGACGCGCTGGGCATCGGCGTGTTCGAGTTCGCGCGCGCCTGGTGGGGCGGCATCGCGCCGCTGCGGCAGGGCCTGGTCGTGGAAGGCCTCGAACACCTCGCGGCGGCGCGCGCGCAGGGCCACGGCGTGATCCTGGTATCCGGCCACTTCACCACGCTGGAGGTGTGCGGCCGGCTGATGTGCGACGACGCGCCGCTCGCCGGCATGTACCGCCCGCACGCGCATCCGGCGATGGAGTGGGCGGTCAAGCGCGGGCGGCTGCGCTATGCGGCGGCGATGTTCGGGCGCGACCAGCTGCGGGCGGCGATCCGCCACCTCAAGCAGGGCGGCCTGCTGTGGTTCGCGCCCGACCAGGACACGCGCCGCGGCGACAGCGTGTTCGTACCGTTCTTCGACCTCCCCGCGCACAGCCTGACCTCGACGCACCAGCTCGCGCGCCTGTCGGGTGCACGCGTGCTCGCGTTCGCGCACGAGCGTCGCGCGGACGGCGGCTACACGCTACGGCTGTCGCCGGCGTTCGACGGCTTCCCCACCCGCGACGCGACGCACGACACCGCGCGGGTGATGGCGGCGATCGAAGCGATGGTGCGCGCGGTACCGTCGCAGTACCTGTGGATCCATCGTCGCTTCAAGCGCCAGCCGGACGGCGCGACGGATCCCTACCGGCAATGACGCACTAGCGGTACAGCGGCGGCTCGCCCGCGGGCCGCGTCTTGAAGCGTCGGTGCACCCACAGGTATTGCGCGGGATGCCGGCGCACGGCGCGTTCCAGTTCGGCCATGTAGCGCGCGGCGTCGCGCGTCGCGTCGCCGGTCGGCCAGCCGTCCCAGGGCGCTTCGATGCGCAGCCTGTAGCGGCCGCCGGCCTCGCGCGCGAACCAGTACGGCAGCACCGTCGCATTCCCGCGCTGCGCGAGCGCGGGGATCGCGGTGAGCGTCGCCGCCGGCACGCCGAAGAACGGCACGAACGCGTGCTGGTAGGAGAAGTCCTGGTCGGCCGCGTAGGCGACCACGCCACCAGCGGCGAGGGTGCGCAGCAGCCCGCGCACGTCCTTCTTGGCGATCACGTCGGCGAACGCGCGCCGGCGCGCGCCGTCCAGCCAGGCCTCGAGGCAGGCGTCGTTGTTGCGGCGGGCGACGATCGCCAGCGGCGCGCCCATCGCGTCGGCGAGGAAACGCCCGCCGAGTTCGAGGTGCGGCGAGTGCCCGGTGAGCAGCAGCACGCCGCGGCCGGCAGCGCGCGCGGCGTGCAGGTGCTCGAGGCCTTCGATCGCGCACAGTCCGCGCAGCGTGGGGTCCGGCGCAAACCACGCGCGCAGCGATTCGAGCAGGCCGGTGACGGTGTCGCGCAGCGTGGCTCGCAACAGGCGCGCGCGCGCCGCGGGAGTGAGGTCGGGAAAGCACAGGGCGAGGTTGGTGCGCGCGATGCGCCGGCGCGGCCCCAGGAAGGGCAACGCGCACCACGTCGCCAAGATGCCG
>JABFWF010000067.1 GCA_013362405.1 Lysobacter sp.
ACCCGGCTGCAGGTCGAGCATCCGGTGACCGAACTGGTCACGGGGCAGGATCTCGTCGAATGGCAGCTGCGCGTCGCTGCCGGCGAACCGCTGCCGCTCGCGCAGGACGCCGTGGCGCAGCACGGCCATGCGATCGAGGTGCGCCTGTACGCCGAGGATCCCGAAGCCGGTTTCCTGCCCGGCTCCGGCACGCTCGAGCGACTGCGCCTGCCATCGCCGTCGCCGCACGTGCGCATCGACTCGGGCGTGGTCGAAGGCGACACGGTGACGATCTTCTACGACCCGATGATCGCCAAGCTGATCGTGTGGGACGCGGATCGCGCCGCCGCCCTCGCCCGCCTGCGCGATGCGCTGGCGCAGTGCGAAGTGGAAGGGCCGAAGTCGAACATCGCCTTCCTCGAGCGGCTCGCGCGGCATCCGGCGATCGTCGAAGGCACCATCGACACCGGCTATCTCGACCGCCACCTCGACGAGTTCCTGCCGGCGCCGCACGTCGACACCGACCTGCTGCTCGCCGCCGCCACCGCACGCCTGCTCGACCAGGAAGCGGAAGCACGCGCCGCGGCCGCGCGGTCCGGCGATCCGACCTCGCCATGGGCCATTGCCGACGGCTGGCGCCTCGGCCATGCGGGCAAGCGCGAACTCGCCTTCCTGCATCGCGGCGAGCGCGTCGACGTCGTCGCGCACGGCAGCGCCGGCGACTACCGCATCGAGCATGCGGGCGAGGCGCAGGCGATCGCCGGCGCGCGCCTCGATGGCGAACAGCTGAGCCTGCGCATCGGGGAGCGCGGCCGCCGCCTCCACGTATTCGCCGACGCGCGCCGCGTGCTGGTGCACGACGGCGAGCGTCGCCTTGCGGTCGCGCCGATCGCCGCCTACCGCAGCGAAGCGGGCGCGCAGGGTGCGGGCGACGACCGCCTGAAGGCGCCGATGCCCGGGCGCGTGGTACTGGTGCGCGCGCAGCCGGGCGACCAGGTCACCGCCGGCCAGGAACTGCTGGTGCTGGAGGCGATGAAGATGGAGCTGGCGCTGAAGGCGCCGCGGGACGGCGTGGTCGCCGAGATGCGCGCGAAGGCCGGCGACTTCGTCGAAGCCGAAGCAGTGCTGGTGGTCCTGGAGAGCTGAGATGGCCCTGCCCGCCCACGTCCGCATCGTCGAGGTCGGCCCGCGCGATGGGCTGCAGAACGAGAAGACGCTCGTGGCGACCGCCGACAAGATCGCGCTGGTCGACCGGCTGTCGGCCACCGGCCTGCGCACGATCGAGGCGACCAGCTTCGTCAGTCCGAAATGGGTGCCGCAACTCGCCGATGCCGCGGAGGTGTACGCCGGCATCGACAGGCGGCCTGGCGTGTCCTATCCGGTGCTCGTGCCGAACGAACAGGGCTACGAGCGCGCCCGCGCGGTCGGCGCGGCCGAAGTCGCCGTGTTCACCGCCGCGTCGGAAGCCTTCAACCGGAAGAACATCAACGCCTCGATCGACGAATCGATCGAACGCTTCCGCCCGGTGCTGGAACGCGCCGCGGCCGACGGCGTGCGCGTGCGCGGCTATGTCTCCACCGTGCTCGGTTGCCCGTACCAGGGCGAGGTGCCGGTCGCGGACGTGGTGCGCGTCGCCCGGCGCCTGCACGCGCTCGGCTGCTACGAAGTCTCGCTCGGCGACACCATCGGCATCGGCACGCCGGGCAAGGCACGCGCGATGCTGCGCGCGGTCGCCGACGCGGTGCCGGTGTCGGCGCTCGCCGTGCACTTCCACGACACCTACGGCCAGGCCCTCGCCAACCTCCTCGCCTGCCTGGGGGAGGGCGTCGCCGTGGTCGACGCCGCGGTGTCCGGCACGGGCGGCTGCCCGTACGCGAGGGGCGCCAGCGGCAACGTCGCCACCGAGGACGTGGTGTACATGCTGCAGGGGCTGGGCATCGACACCGGCGTCGACCTCGACGCGCTGATCGACACCGGGCGCTGGCTCGCCGCGCTGCTCGGCCGCGACAGCGGCAGCAAGGTCGGACGCGCGAGGAGTTCTGCGTGAACCTCGAAGCGCTGCGCCGACGCTTCGCGCTGCCGCAGGACGCGGACGCGCACCAGGTGTTGGCGGCGCTGCGCGCGGCTTCCGACGACCCCGACCTCCCACCGTCGCTGCGCGCGCTGCTCGAACAGGCCTGCAACGCGCAGCAAGCCGCGACGACCGACGCCGAGTCGGCGCGCCAGCGCTACCACGCCCTGTTCGATGCGGTGCCCGATCCGGTGATGATCCTCGGGATCGACGGCATGATCCTCGACGTCAACAAGGCCGCCATCGTCGCCTTCCAGCGCGCGCGCGATGCGCTGGTCGGCATGCCGGTCGGCCAGCTCGGCCAGGACCTGCCGAAGGAGCACATGGCGCGGGTGGTCGAGGCGCTCGCCGGCGGCGGCAGCCACGTCACCGAGCTCAGCTACCGGCGCGCGGACGGCACCCATTTCCCCGCAGAGGTGCATGCAGCTGCGTTCGAACACCACGGCCGCCCCGCCGTGCTCGCGGTCGCGCGCGATCTCAGCGGCCGCGCGGAAGCCGAACTGCGCTACCGCGAGCTGATGGAGATGATCGACAAGGGCATCATCGTCCGCGACGCGGATGGCCAGATCACCCACATCAATCCGGCCGCCATGCGCATCCTCGGCATCGAGGACGAGCAGGCGATGGAAAACGACCTGCGCGGCGAGGTGTGGGTGACCTTCGACGAGCACGGCCGGGAAGTCCCCAAGGACGAACAGCCCGCCACCTACGCGCTGCGCACCAGCAGGATCGTCGAGAGCACGGTGCTCGGCTTCTACAGCCGCCGCACGCGCCAGCTGAGATGGCTGTCGGTCACCTGCGTTCCGCAGTTCGAGCCCGGCGGCAGCAAGCCGGCACGGGTGCTGTCGCTGTTTTCCGACGTCACCGCGCTCAAGCGCGACAGCGCGCTGTTCGACCGCGTGCAGGCGCTCGCGCACATCGGCGGCTGGGAATGGGATGCCGGCCGCGACCGGCTGCACCTCAGCGACGAGGCGGTGCGCATCCTCGGCCGCAGCGCCGCGCCGACGTCGCTCGAACAGGTGGAAGCCTGCCTGGTGGAGAACGACCGCCGCCAGCTGCAGCTGGCGATGGAACGCGTGCTTGCCGAGGGGGGCGATTTCGACCTGGAACTGCAGGGACGCCGCGAGGACGGCCATGCGTTCTGGGCGCGCTTCATCGGCGAGGTGCGTCGTGGCGAACCGCTGTCGCAGCGCCTGACCGGCACGCTGCAGGACATCACCGAACGCAAGCAGGCCGAGGAAACCCTGCGCGTGCAGGCGCGCACCGACCCGCTCACCAACCTGCTCAACCGCGACGCCATCCTCGGCGAGCTCGACGCGCGCCTCGCCGATCCGGTGCTGTCGCACGTGGCCGTGCTCTACATCGACCTGGACCGCTTCAAGCTGGTCAACGACGTGCTCGGTCACGCTGCCGGCGACGAACTGCTGGCCACCGCCGCGCGACGCATCGTCGACGCGGTGGGCACGGAAGGCCTGATCGCGCGCTTCGGTGGCGATGAGTTCCTCGTCGTGTGCAGCGTCGCCGACGACGCGTCCACGCCCGAGCGCGTGGCCGAGCGCATCCTCGCCGCGTTCACCGACAGCTTCTGCTTCGGCAGCGAGGAATTCAGCGTCACCGCCAGCATCGGCATCGCGCGCGCGCCGGAGGATGGCGACCGGCCGCAGGCGCTGATCCAGAATGCCGACGCCGCCATGTACGAGTCCAAGCGGCGCAGCCGCAACGGCTGGCAGGCGTTCAACCCCGCGCTGGCGCTGTCGCAGCAGGAGCGGCTGCGCATGGAGACGCAGTTGCGCCGCGCGGCCGACAACAACGAATTCCACCTCGTCTACCAGCCGCAGGTGGACCTGCGGCGCGGCGCCATCGTCGGCGCGGAGGCGCTGATCCGCTGGAACAGCCAGCAGCTCGGCGAGATGCGGCCGGATCATTTCATCGGCCATGCCGAGACCACCGGCGACATCGTCCGCATCGGCGGCTGGGTGCTGCGCGAGGCCTGCCGCCAGGTGTGCGCCTGGCGCGACGCGGGCCTCGGCATCGTCCGCATCGCGGTGAACGTCTCGTACCGCCAGTTCCTCGGCGACGACCTCGCCGACGTCGTGCAGCGCGTGCTCGACGACTCCGGCCTGCCCGGCAGCGCGATCGAACTCGAGTTCACCGAGCGCGTGCTGATCGAGGACGCGCCCGACACGCTGCGCACGTTCGCGCGGTTGCGCGAAATGGGCGTGGTGCTGACCATCGACGACTTCGGCGAGGGCTACAGCGCGCTCAACTACCTGCGCCGCCTGCCGATCCACGGGCTCAAGCTGAGCCAGCACTTCCTGCAGGGCGTGCCGGGCAACAAGTCCGACGTCGCCGTCTGCCAGGCGGTGGCCGGCATCGCCCGCAGCCTCGGCCTCGGGTTGGTCGCCGAAGGAATCGAGTCGGAGGCGCAACGGCGTTTCCTGCTCGAACTCGGCGTGCCGGTCGGCCAGGGCTTCCTGTTCGCGCCCGGCCTCGCGCCGGACGATTTCGCACTCCGCCTCGAACGCACGCATCTCTGACCACAAGCCGCATGACCGACGCCTTCCGCATCCGCCCGATCGAACCCCGCGACGACGCCGATGTCGCCCGCGTCATCCGCACGGTCATGCCGGAATTCGGCGCGACCGGCTGCGGCTTCGCCATCAGCGATCCGGAAGTCGACTGGATGCACCGTGCCTACGCCGCCTCGCGCAGCGCCTATTTCATCGTGGAGCGCGACGACGCGGTGCAGGGCGGCGGCGGGGTGGCACCGCTCGAGGGCGGCGATGCGGATACCTGCGAGTTGCGCAAGATGTACTTCCTGCCGTCGTTGCGCGGGGTCGGCGCAGGCGCCGCCCTGATGGCGCGCTGCCTCGACGCCGCGCGCGCCTTCGGCTTCCGCCGCTGCTACCTCGAGACGCTGACCGGCATGGACGCCGCGATGAAACTCTACGAGCGCAGCGGCTTTCGCCGCATCGACGGACCGATGGGCAGTACCGGGCACGGCGGGTGCAATACGTTCTACCTGCTCGACCTCTGAAGCCACCACGCCGTTCGCCCTGACCTGTCAAAGGGCGTCATCAGGATCGTTCATGGGTCGACAGGCTCACCACGAACGACTCCCACGTTGATCCACGGACACCGACCGGAGCGACCATGCGCCTCTTCCTCTTCCTGCTGCTCGCCTGCCTCGCGCCGCTCGCCGCGGCGTCCGCCGCCGACGCGACCCATCCCGTCCTGCTGCAACCCGATCGCGTCTGGACCGGCGACGGCGACGCGCACGCCGGCTGGGTGGTGCTGGTACGCGACGGCGCCATCGTCGCGGTCGGCGATCCGGCGACGGTGCGGGTGCCCGCCGATGCCGAACGCATCGCCCTGCCCGGCTCGACGCTGGTGCCGGGCCTGATGGACCTGCACTCGCACCTGTTCCTGCATCCCTACAACGAGACGCTGTGGAACGACCAGGTGCTGAAGGAGCCCGAGCCCTATCGCACGCTGGAAGCCGCGCAGCATGCGCGCGACACCCTGCTCGCGGGCTTCACCACGCTGCGCGACCTCGGCACCGAGGGCGCCGGCTTCGCCGACGTGTCGGTCAAGCGCGCGATCGAGGACGGGCTGATTCCCGGTCCGCGCCTGTTCGTCGCCACGCGCGCGATCGTCGCCACCTCGAGCTACGGGCCGGGTCCGCGCGGTTTCCGTCCGGATCTCGAGCTGCCGAGCGGCGCGCAGGAAGTCAGCGGCGCGGACGAGGCGATCCGCGCGGTGCGCGAACAGGCCGGCCGCGGCGCCGACTGGATCAAGGTCTACACCGACTACCGCATCGGCACCGACGGCAGCACGCAGCCGACCTTCACCGCGGGCGAGTTGCACGCGCTGGTCGAAGCCGCGCATGCGTCCGGGCGACCGGTCTCCGCGCACGCGCAGAGCGACGCGGGCATGCGCATGGCGGTCGGCGCCGGCGTGGACAGCATCGAGCACGGCTACGGCGGCAGCGCGGCCACCTTCCGCCTGATGCGCGAGCACAACGTCGCCTACCTGCCCACGCTGACCGCGGTCGAGGCCACCGAGACGTACTTCAACCACTACAGGCCCGGCGATGCGCCGACGCCGAAGATGCAGGAAGCGGCGAACGGCTTCCGCCTCGCCCGCGACGCCGGCGTCACCATCGGCTGCGGCAGCGACGTGGGCGTTTTCCCGCACGGCGAGAACTGGCGCGAACCGGCATGGATGGTGAAGCTCGGCATGCGTCCGGTGGAAGCGCTGCGCGCCTGCACCTCGATCGCCGCGCGCATCCTGCGCCAGCAGGACCGGATCGGCCGCGTCGCGCCCGGGCTGCGCGCCGACCTCGTCGCCTTCCATGGCGATCCGACTACCGACATCCAGGCGTTGCGCGCCCCGGTGCTGGTGATGAAGGACGGCGTGCTGTACCGCAGGCCGTAGTTGTCGCGAGCCGGGTGGCGTGAGGCCCCGGGTCTCGGCTATATAACGAGCGCGTTCCAGGGGTGGAACGCGCTTCAACTCACTCAAGGGGAAATTTCGTGACCTTCAATCCGATCCGGCGCGCCTCGCGGGCGCTCGCCGTCGTGCTCGCCTGCCTTGCGATGACCGGCTGCCTTTCGGCCAAGATGTATGTCGATCCGGCCCTTCCGAAGGTCGCCAAAGGCGACCTGGTCCAGGCGGCGCAGCCGCAGCCCGTGCAGGTGTTGTTCGAGTTCCGCACCAAGGGCAACGCCAATTCGCGCGCCACCGAGCAGATCAAGCCGCGGGTGGTGGCCGTCGCGGCCGAATCCGGCCTGTTTTCCAACGTCTCGTCCAACGTCAACGGCGGCGGGGTGCTCAAGGTCGTCATCGACAACGTGCCGATCACCGACAACGCGATGGCGAAGGGTTTCGGCACGGGCCTGACGTTCGGTCTCGTCGGCAGCATGGTGACCGATGGCTACGTCTGCACCGCGACCTATTCGCGGAACGGCGTCACCACCGAGGCGACGGCCAAGCATGCGCTGCACACGACGATCGGCAACCATGCCGGGCCGCCCGGGCTCGCGGCGCTGGATCCGCAGACGGCGGTCAACCAGGTCATGGACCAGTTGACCTGGAACGTGCTCAAGCAGCTTTCCGACAAGAAGGCGTTCGACTGATGGGCGGCGTGCTCCGCCCGCTGCGGATGCTGCTGTCCGCGCTCGCGCTCGCAGGCCTCGCTGGCTGCGTGCACATGACGGCGCCCGGCTACCAGCCGGGCGTCTCCAACACCGAAGCGCTGCTCCGCAGCCCGGGACAGAAGATCGCGGTCGAGGACTTCGTCGCGGCGCCCGATGTCAACGACACGGGACTCAGTGTCCGTGGGTCGCCGCTCACTGCCCCCAGGGACGGCAAATTCTCGACCTACCTCCACGACGCGGCGGTCCGGGAACTCGCCACGGCCGGGCGCTACGACGCCGCGTCACCCGTGCGTCTGTCCGCGATATTGATGCGCAACGACCTCGATTCGGGCGCCGCCAAGGGACATGCGGTCCTGTCTGCGCGGTTCGTCGTGGCCCGGGACGGTGCAAGGGTGTACGACAGGCCGGTACAGGTGCAGCACGACTGGGACTCGTCGTTCGTCGGCGCCATCGCCATCCCGGCGGCGGTCGACAACTACGTCGCTGCCGTGCAGAAGCTGCTGGGCAGGCTCTTCGACGATCCGGCGTTCGTCCGCGCGACGGGCACGCCGGCAACCGCGGCCGCCGCCGGCACGCGCTGAACCAGCGCCGCGGCGGCGGAAGCCGCTGTGGCGTGCCGGCGCGCGGCGGTAGAATCCCGGGTTTCGTCCCCCGGGATTTGCCATGCAGCTTTCCGACATCCGCGCCGTCGTCACCGGCGGCGTCTCCGGCCTCGGCCTCGCGGTCGCCCGCCCTCTCGTCGCGCACGGCGGCAAGGTCGCGCTGTTCGACGTCAACGACGACAAGGGCGCGGCCGCGGTCGCCGAACTCGGCGACGGCAAGGCGCGCTATTTCCGCACCGACGTGACGTCCGAGGACGGCGTGGTCGCCAACCTCGCCGCGGCGAAGGAGTTCCTCGGCGGCCTCAACGCGCTGGTCAACTGCGCGGGCATCCTCGGCGCGGGTCGCGTGCTCGGCAAGGAAGCAGCGATGCCGCTGGCGCAGTTCCAGTCGACGGTGATGGTCAACCTGGTCGGCAGCTTCAACGTCGCCAAGGGCGCGGCCGCGCTGATGCAGCACAACGCCGCGGGCGAGGACGGCGAGCGCGGCGTGATCGTCAACACGGCATCGGTCGCCGCGTACGAAGGCCAGATCGGCCAGGCCGCGTATTCCGCATCGAAAGGCGGCGTGGTCGGCATGACCCTGCCGATGGCACGCGAGCTCTCGCGTTTCGGCATCCGCGTGATGACCATCGCGCCGGGCATTTTCTGGACGCCGATGGTCGATGGGATGCCGGAGTCGGTGCAGCAGTCGCTGGGCGCATCGATCCCGTTCCCCTCGCGCCTCGGCCGGCCGGAGGAGTTCGCGGACCTCGTCGCCTACATCCTGCAGAACCGCTACCTCAACGGCGAGACCATCCGCCTCGACGGCGCCACGCGCCTCGCGCCCAAGTGAAGAGCTGGCTGCAGACGCGCTGGCCGGCGATCCGCGCGCAGGGGCGACTGCGCTTCGTGGTGGTGCGCGGCGGGTTCGTGTTCGGCGGCGGCATGACGCTGGTGGTCTACGCGATGCTGCTGCTCGCCGAGCGCCGCCAGGGGCTGCACCTCGGCGTGGTGGCGCCGCTGGTGCCCGCGCTGTGCATTCCCGCCGGCCTGCTGTGGGGCCTGGTCACCTGGCACTGGAACGAATTCCTCTACCGCAAACTCGGTTTCGACGAGAACGACAGGACATGAAGGCGTACGACATCAGGAAAGGCAACGTGGTCGACCACAACGGCGGCGTGTGGCAGGTGCGCGACATCGAGCGCAGCTCGCCGCAGGGCCGTGGCGGCAACGTGCGCTACCGCTTCACCATGTACAGCGTGCCGGGCGGCAACAAGGTCGACGCCAGCTTCGACGCCGACGACGAGCTGCGCGAGGTCGAACTCGCCCGTCGCCAGGCGACCTTCTCGTACAAGGACGGCGAGGCCTTCGTGTTCCTCGACGACGAGGACTACACGCCCTACACCCTCGATGCGTCCGCGGTGGGCGATGCGGCCGGCTACATCGTGCCCGACCTCGCCGGCTGCTACGTCGCGCTGATCGACGATGCGCCCGTCGCGCTGCAACTGCCGCAGAGCGTGGCGCTGCAGGTGGTGGAGACGCCGCCGGAACTCAAGGGCGGCACGGCGACTAAGCGGCCCAAGCCGGCGACGCTCGAAACCGGCATCGAGATCATGGTTCCGGAATACATCGGGAACGGCGAGAAAGTGTGGGTCAACACGACCACCGGTGAATTCGCCGGCCGTGCCGACTGACCCGACCGTCCACATCCGTCGCGCCGTGGGCGCGGATGCGGATGCGCTCACCGCGCTGACCCAGCGCAGCCGCGCCTACGAGGGTCGCTATCGCGCGATCCTCGAGGGCTATGCGATCACCGCGGCGCAGGTCGCGCGCGACGCCTGCCACGCTGCCTTCGACGAAGACGGGGGCCTGCTCGGCTATTACAGCCTGGTGCATGATCGGGTCGCGGGTGACGCCGAACTCGACCTGCTGTTCGTCGACGATGCGGCGCAGGGCCGCGGCGTCGGCGCGCTGCTGTTCGCGCACATGCGGAAGACCGCCCGCGCGCTCGGCGCGCACCGCGTGCGCATCGTCTCGCATCCGCCGGCCGAACCGTTCTACCTGCGCATGGGCGCCGTGCGCGTCGGCGAGCAGCCGCCGCGCGGGCGCGTGGCGTGGGCACGGCCGCTGCTCGAACTCGTCCCTTAGCGTTTCAGGTGCCGGCGCGCTCCAGCCACTTGCGCGCCATCCGCCGCACGGAGGCATCGGCGGCGCCGTCCGCGGCGATCCCGGTCACCGCGCGCCACGCGAGCGCGTGCGATTCATCGCTGACGACGAAGGCCTCGTCCATGCCCGCGCGCACCACGTAGCGGACGTCGTAATGCCAATGCGCCGGCACGCCCCTGTGTTCGGGAATCCAGTGCCGGTCGAGGTCGAACAGCCCGGGTTCGAGCCGCAGCCCGGGCAACCCCGACTCCTCTTCCGCCTCCTTCAGCGCCACCCGCGCCAGGTCGCGGTCGCCGTCGGCGTGGCCGCCGAGCTGCAGCCAGCGGCCGAGCTTGCGATGGTGCGTCAGCAGTACGCGACCTCCGTCGCTACTGACCAGCCAGGCGGATGCGGTGAAGTGGCCGGCGAGGCGCTCGCGCAGGAAAGGATCGACCGCGTCTGCCAGCAGCGCGTGGAAATGCGCCACCACGTCCGCCTCCTCCGGCCAGCGGTTGCGGTAAGCGTCGAAGGCGGCTGCGAGCGGGTCGGCCGGCGCCGCATCGGTCCGGGAATCGAAGGCTGGTTCCATCGCAGCATTATCGCTGGTCGCGCAGGCGCGAACGTTCCGCGCGACGCGGATGCCCGTTGGCGCTTGTGCACGTCCCGGGCGCCCGGTAAGGTCGGCGGATGGCCGTTGTCCTCATCGCGGCCCGACCACATCCCCGGGGGAGAACTGCATGCTTTTCTGGCGCGTCAAGCCGCTCGACCACATTCTCGCGACGGCCGAGAAGAAATCCCTGCACCGCCAGCTCGGGCCGGTCCAGCTCACGCTCCTCGGCGTCGGCGCGGTCATCGGCACCGGCATCTTCGTGCTGACCGCGGAGGCCGCGCAGAAGTCCGGTCCGGCGATGATGGTCGCCTTCGTGATCGCCGCGGTCGTATGCGGACTCGCGGCCCTGGCCTATGCCGAACTCGCGTCGATGGTCCCGGTGTCGGGCTCGGCCTACACCTATACCTATGGCGTGATGGGCGAGGTCATCGCCTGGATCGTCGGCTGGGCGCTGGTGCTCGAATACGCCATCGGCGCGACCGCCGTGTGCGTCGGCTGGTCCGGATACGTCAACGGCCTGCTGAACAGCGGCATCTTCGGACTGGTCACGCCGGGCACGCTCTCGCTGCCCGAATCGCTGCAGACCGGCTATTTCTCCGGCGGCGGCTTCAACCTGCTGGCCTTCCTGATCGGGATCGCGGTGACCTGGCTGCTGGTCATCGGCACCTCGAAGAGCGCCAAGGTCAATGCCGTGCTGGTCGCCATCAAGATCATCGCGCTCACGGCGTTCATCGCGCTCGCGCTGCCCGCGGTGAAGAGCGCCCACCTGCATCCCTTCCTGCCGACCGGCTGGGGCAGCCCCACCGGCGGCATGGGCGTGCTCGGGGCGGCGGCGTCGATCTTCTTCGCCTACGTCGGCTTCGACGCGGTCTCCACCGCCGCCGAGGAAACCAAGAACCCGAACCGCAACATCCCGATCGGACTGATCGGCGCGCTCGGCATCTGCACCGTCTTCTACCTGCTGGTCGGCTACGGCGCCGCGGGATCGGTCGGTGCGCAGCCGCTCTTCGGGCCGAATGGCGTGGCGCTCGACCCCGGCACCCCGGAGATGACCGCCGCCTGCCTGCTGCCGGCCAACGCCGACGCCCTGGTGTGCAGCCGCGAGCCGCTTGCGCACGTGATCCGCATGCTCGGTTTCGCGCAGATCGGCAACCTGATCGCGCTGGCCGCCGTCGTCGCCCTGCCGTCGGTCATCCTGATGATGATGTTCGGCCAGACCCGCATCTTCTTCACGATGTCGCGCGACGGCCTGCTGCCGGAAGCGCTGTCCCGCATCCACTCCCGCTTCCACACCCCGCACGTGGTCACGATCCTCACCGGCATCGTCGTCGCGATCTGCGCGGCGCTGTTCCCGGTCGGCAAGCTGGCCGACACGTCCAACGCCGGCACGCTGCTCGCGTTCGCGATGGTGTCGATCGGCGTGCTGATGCTGCGCCGCGTGCAGCCGGACCGGCCGCGCCCGTTCCGCACGCCGATGGCGTGGGTCGTGTGCCCGCTCGCCGTGCTCGGCTGCGCCCTGCTCTTCGTCAACCTGAGCTGGATCGCCAAGTCGGTGTTCGTGGGCTGGGCCGCGATCGGACTGGTCTTCTACGTGCTCTACGGCAAGCGTCGCAGCCATCTCGCGCCGGGTAACGCGCAGCCCGAAGACCTCGCCCCCGTCGACCTCAAGTAAGCCGGCATTCGACCGGCCGCACCGCCATGCAAGGCGCCGGCACGACCGCCGGCGCCCGGCAGGAATCCCGCATGTTCAAGCGACTGTTCGCCACCAAGCACCCGCACGCCGTCACCGGCGACGCCAACCAGCTGCAACTGCACCGCACCCTCGGACCCTGGGGCCTCACGGCCCTGGGGATCGGCGCGGTGATCGGCGGCGGCATCTTCGTGATCACCGGGCAGGCCGCCGCCGAGCACGCCGGCCCCGCGATCATGCTGTCGTTCGTGCTCGCGGCGATCTGCTGCACGTTCTGCGCGCTCGCCTACGCCGAGTTCGCGGCGATGGTGCCGGTCTCGGGCAGCGCGTACACCTACACCTACGCCACGCTCGGCGAACTGGCCGCCTGGTTCATCGGCTGGATGCTGGTGCTCGAATACGGGGTTTCCGCATCGGCGGTCGCGGTGAGCTGGACCGGCTATTTCCTCAGCCTGCTCGACCACTTCGGCGTACACCTGCCGGCGGCGCTGGTGAACGCGCCGCTCGACGCCAAGCTCCAGCCCACCGGCGCGATCGCGAACCTGCCCGCCGCGGGCATCGTCCTGCTGCTGACATGGCTGTGCTACGTCGGCATCCGCAAGTCGTCGGCGATGAACATGGCGATGGTGCTGCTCAAGAGCGGCCTGATCGTGCTGGTGATCCTGGCCGGCTGGAAATACATCGATCCCGCCAACTGGCACCCGTTCATTCCCGCCAACCAGGGCCCGGGCAAGTTCGGCTGGGAGGGCGTGTTGCGCGGCGCGGCGATGGTGTTCTTCGCCTACATCGGCTTCGAGGCGGTCTCGGTCGCAGCGCAGGAGTCGCACAAGCCGCAGCGCGACCTGCCGATCGGCATGCTGCTGTCGCTCGCCATCTGCACCGTGCTGTACATCGCGATGGCCGCGGTGATGACGGGCATGATCTCCTACACGCAGCTCGGCACCGCCGAACCGGTGGTGACGGCCGTCGCCGCGCACCCGCAGCTCGGCTGGCTGCGTGTGGTGGTGGAGATCGGGGCGCTGATCGGCCTGTCGTCGGTGGTGCTGGTGATGATCATCGGCCAGCCCCGCATCTTCATGATCATGGCGCGCGACGGCCTGCTGCCGCCGGTGTTCACGAAAATCCATCCCGAATACCGCACGCCGCACATCAACACCGTCATCACCGGCATCGGCATCGCCGCGCTGGCGGCCGTGTTCCCGCTCGACGTGCTTGGCGAACTCACCTCGATGGGCACGCTGATCGCCTTCGCGGCGGTCTGCGCCGGCGTGCTGGTCCTGCGCCGGACCCAGCCCGACCTGCCCAGGCCCTTCCGCATCCGCTTCGCATGGCCCGTCTGCATCGCCGGCATCCTGAGCTGCCTGGCGCTGCTCTCGACGATGACCGCGCACAACTGGATGCTAATGGTGATCTGGACCGCGTTCGGCTTCCTGATCTACTTCCTGTACGGCTACCGGCACAGCCTGGTCGGCGCCGCGCGGTAACCACCGCGGCGCGCCGGCTGGAGGGCGGCATTCGCGCCGTTGCGAGGCCGGTTCGCTAGAATCCGGCCATGGATCCGTCCGCCTACGACCCCCGGCAGCTGCGCCACCTCGCCGGCGAAATCATCACCAACGTGCGCGAGCTCGCCGCCGCGGGCTGGACGCCGGCGACCAGCAGCAATTTCTCGCGGCGCCTCGACGACCGCCACGTGGCGATCACCGTCTCCGGCCGCGACAAAGGCCGGCTGAACGAAGACGACATCATGGTCGTCGACCTCGACGGCAACCCGGTCGAGACCGGACACCGCCCGTCCGCCGAAACGCTGCTGCATACCCAGCTCTACCGCCGCTTCCCCGACGTCGGCTGCGTGCTGCACACCCATTCGCAGGCGCAGACGGTGGCCTCGCGCCTGTACGCGGGCGCCGGCCGCGTCCACCTCGAGGGCTACGAGCTGCTGAAGGCCTTCCCCGGCACCAGCACGCACGACACCGAGCTCGACATCCCGGTGCTGCCCAACTCGCAGGACATGCGCACGCTCGCGGCGCAGGTCGACGCGCTGCTCGACAACCAGCCGATGTGGGGCTACCTGATCGACGGCCATGGCCTGTACGCCTGGGGCCGCGACATGGCCGAAGCGCGTCGCCACCTGGAGGCGTTCGAATTCCTGCTCGGCTGCGAGCTCGAACTGAGGAAGCTGTGCCCGTGAGCCGCCTGCGCATCTTCGCCGACGACCATCCGGACGAACCGTTGCTGGTCGCCGACACGCCCGATGCGATCGCCCGCGGGCTGCAGGCCATCGGCGTCGCCTTCGAACAGTGGCAGGCCACGCAGCCGGTGAAGCCGGGCGACACGCCCGAGGCGATCATGGACGCGTACCGCGCCGACATCGACCGGCTCGTCGCCGAACGCGGCTTCCGCACCGTCGACGTGGTCAGCATCGCGCCGGACAACCCGAACCGCGAGGCGATGCGCGGCAAGTTCCTCGACGAGCACTTCCACAAGGAAGACGAGGTGCGCTTCTTCGTCGCCGGCTCGGGCCTGTTCACGCTGCACGTGGACAACCGCGTGTACGAGGTGCGCTGCGAGGCCGGCGACCTGATCGCCGTGCCGGACGGCATGCCCCACTGGTTCGACATGGGCCCGGAGCCGAGCTTCGTCGCGATCCGCTTCTTCACCGAGCCGGAAGGCTGGGTCGGCCATTTCACCGGCACCGACATCGCACGGAAATTCCCGCGCTACGAAAAGGGCCAGGCGCGTTAGTCGTCCCAGGTCCGTCGTTCCCACAAGGCGGCATCCAGCGACGTTTCGCGCCACACCGCCGCCGCCCGCAGCTGTTGAACCCATGAAGCCCCTGATCCTCACCGACATCGAAGGCACCACTTCGTCGATCTCCTTCGTGAGGGACGTGCTGTTCCCCTACGCCCGCCGCGCGATGCCGCGCTTCGTGTGCGAACACGGCGGCGATCCGGAAGTGCGGCGCTGGCTGGATGCGGTCGCCACCGAGAACGGCGCCATGTGCAGCGACGACATGATCGCGGAGACGCTGCAGGGCTGGATCGACGAGGACCGCAAGCACACCGCGCTCAAGGCGCTGCAGGGCCGGCTGTGGGCCCACGGCTACGCGCAGGGCGACTATCGGGCGCACGTCTATCCGGACGCGGCGCAGGCGCTGCAACGCTGGCACGACGCCGGCCTTGCGCTGGCGGTGTACTCGTCGGGCTCGGTGCCCGCGCAGCGTCTGTTCTTCGGCCACAGCGAGGCGGGCGACATGACGCCGCTGTTCTCGGGCTTCTTCGATACCGAGGTCGGCCACAAACGCGATGCCGCGAGCTATCGCCGCATCGCCGAAGCCCTCAACCGCGCGCCGGGCGACATGGTGTTCCTGTCCGACGTGGTGGAGGAACTCGATGCGGCGCGCGAAGCGGGCCTGCGCACGGTGCTGGTCGACCGGCGTGAAGACTACCCGCAGCCGCGCACCGGCGAGGCCACGCACGGACACGCGCGGGTCACTGCGTTCGACGCGATCGACGTCGGCGCCTGAGGGCGCGTCAGGGACTCGCCACGTCGAGCCGGTAGCTCGTCGCGGCCTGCCGCCAGCCGCGCCACGGATCGCGCGCGCGCACCTCGACCCGGTGCATGCCGGCCGCGAGGGTCGTCGGCAGCGCACCGCGCCACAGGTGCGTGGATGGCGTGGCCTCGGGCGAGCGGTCGTAGCCGCGCAGCGCATCGGCCGCATCGTCGCGCGCGTTTTCCGCCAGCAACACGGGATCGGGCTGCAGCACGTGCTGCATCGGCTGCCAGGCACCGTCGTCGACGCGGTATTCGACCGGCGTGTCCTCGCGCCCCATGAACACGTTCGCGTACACGCCCCACGCCGGATATGCGCCCTGCCGCAGCACCTTCGGCGCATGCAGCGCCATCGCCGGATCGGCCGGATCGCGCGCCACGTGCCACGCCAGCGCGTAGCGGCCGTCGCGGGCGATGTCGAGCGTGGCGTAGCCGTTCGGCGTGCCGTCGCTCATGGTCGCATCGGGAATGCCCGCCGCATCCTTCGTGCCGGACCAGAACGCGCCGCAGGCCGCGCCGACGTTGTATTCGAGCAGCGGCGCCGCGCCATGCCAGCCATCGGCGGCGCCGTGCAGCACCTGCCGTTGCGCATGGCTGTGGCCACTGAGGACCAGTACGTTCGGAAAGCGTTGCAGCAGGGCGAACAGGCGCTCGCGATCCTCCGGCCGGAACGTCGCCGGCCGCCCGGGCGGGGCCGCGTCGAACAGCGGGATGTGCACCGCGACCACCAGCAGCCGGTCGCTCCGCAGCCGCGGCAGCAGCGCCTCCAGGAAGGCGAACTGGTCGGCGCGCAGGCCGCCGACATAGCGCAGGTCGCCACCTGGCCGGTACACCACGTCGTCGAGCACGAGGAAGCTCGCGCCGTCTTCCTCCCACGCGTAGCTGTCCGGCCCGTAGTGCGCGGTGAAGGTGCGCAGCGAATCGTCGTCGCCCGTCGCATCGCGGTCCACGTCGTGGTTGCCGGGCACGGTCAGCCATGGCACGCCCAGCCGCTTGGTGACCGCGTCGACCCCGGGATAGAGGCTCTGGTCGTCGTCGACGATGTCGCCGAGGGTCAGGCCCAATCGCGCGTGATGACGGCCGAGCAGCGGCTCGACGATGTCGCGCCGGTAGTAACCGACGTCGACGACGTTCTTCGGTTGTGGATCGGTGAACACCAGCACCTGCGTCGAGGAGGCCGGCACCGGCGCGGGACGCAGCGCGAAGTCGCAGCTTGCGGCGTCGGCGGATCTCCAGCTGTCCGGCAGGCCATTGCCACGCATCGGCAACGCGTAGCGCGCCGGCTTGACGACGAACACGCTGCCGCGTGCGGCCGGCAACCGGTAGGCGCCCTGCGCGTCGGTGGTGGCGATGTTGCGTCCGTCGGCGACCAGCACCCGCGCGATGCCCACTTCGCCGGCATCGCGGCGGCCGTTGCCGTTGGCGTCCAGGTAGACGTGGCCCTGCGTGCAGGCGGCCTGCGCGCCGGCGCAGCAGGCGAGGAGCAGGAGGGCGAACGGCAGTCGGGCTGGGCGGCGGGGGGTGCTGGGCATGCGCCGATGTTATCGGCTGCGCTGGCGCCTGCGTCAGCCGCGCCGGGACGCGAGCCGCCCGCGCGCCGCGTCCAGCGACAGGCCCCGCGCGCGCAGCAGCACCAGCAGGTGGTAAAGCAGGTCGGCGGACTCGTCGAGCACCGCGTCGTCCTCCTGCGCTACCGCGGCGAGCGCGGTCTCCACGCCCTCCTCGCCCACCTTCTGCGCGATCGCACGCACGCCGGCGGCGAACAGCCGCGCGGTGTAGCTGCCGGGCGACGGCTGCGCGCGCCGTTGCTCCACGAGTGCATCGAGCTCGCCGAGCACGTCGCCCGGCGCACCATCGAAGCAGCTCGTGGTGCCGCGGTGGCAGGTCGGCCCCGCCGGCCGCGCAAGCACCAGCAGGCCGTCACCGTCGCAGTCCGCCGCGACCGACATGCAGGCGAGCGCGTTGCCGGAGGTCTCGCCCTTGCGCCACAGGCGTTGTCGGCTGCGGCTGAAGAACGTGACGAAGCCGCTGTCCAGCGTCGCCTGGAGCGCAGCGCGGTCCATGTAGCCGAGCATCAGCACGCGCAATGTCGCAGCGTCCTGCACGATGGCCGGCAACAGGCCGCCCTGCTTCTCCCAGGCGAGCGCGTCGATCGCCTCAGGCCGCATGTCGCACCTCCACGCCACCGGCCCGCAACGCGTGCTTGAGTTCGCCGATGCGCAGCGCACCGCTGTGGAAGACGCTTGCGGCGAGCGCGGCGTCGACGTCCGCCGCGCGGAAGACTTCGACGAAGTGCGCGGCCGCGCCGGCGCCACCGGACGCGACCAGCGGCACCGCGCACGCCGCGCGTACCGCGCGCAGCTGGGCGATGTCGTAACCATCGCGCACGCCGTCGCTGCCCATGCAGTTGAGCACGATCTCGCCGGCACCGCGCGCCTGTACTTCCGCGACCCAGTCGACCGTGCGCCGCGACAATGCGCGGGTACGCGACGGATCACCGGTGTGACTGCGCACGCGCCACTCGCCGTCGGCCTCGCACAGGCTGTCGATGCCGACGACCACGCACTGCACGCCGAACGCGTCGGCCAGTTCGTCGACCAGCGCCGGGCGCTCCAGCGCCGGTGTGTTGACCGAGACCTTATCGGCGCCCGCGTGCAGCACGTTGCGCGCATCGTCCACGCTGCGGATCCCGCCGGCGACGCAGAACGGGATGTCGAGCACGCGCGCCACGCGTTCCACCCAGGCGCGGTCGACCGCGCGCCCCTGCGGACTGGCGGCGATGTCGTAGAACACCAGTTCGTCCGCGCCCTCGTCGCGGTAGCGCCGCGCCAGTTCGACGATGTCTCCCATGTCGACATGGTCGCGGAAGCGCACGCCCTTGACCACGCGCCCGTCCCGCACGTCCAGGCAGGGGATGATGCGTCGGCTCAGCATGTCAGCGCCTCGCGCAGCGGCAGCGCGCCGTCGAGCAGCGCCCTGCCCAGCACCGCGCCGCCGCAGCCGGCTGCGCGCAGCGCGTCGAGGTCCGGGACGTCGCGCACGCCGCCGCTGGCCTGGACCTCGACGCCCGGCAGGCGCGCGCACAACACGCGGTACAGCATGGCGTTGGGGCCGGCCAGCATGCCGTCGCGGTCGATGTCGGTGCACAGCAGGTGGCGGAGGCCTGCGGCGAGGTAACCGTCGGCCAACTGTTCGAGCGTGCCTTCTCCCTGTTGCGTCCAGCCGTGAGACGGCAAGCGCCATCGGCCCTCGTCATCACGGCGCGTGTCGAGCGCAACCACGAGTCGCTCCGTGCCGAACTGTCGCAGCCATCGCGCGACGCGCTCCGGCTCGCGCACCGCGAGCGATCCGACCACCACCCGCTCGGCACCGGCGGCAAGCAACCCCTCGACGTCCGTTTCCGAGCGCACGCCGCCACCGGTCTGCACGCACAGGCCGGTCGACTGGCGGATGGCGCCGAGAAGCGCATGCAGCGTGTAGCCGCCGGCCCGCGCGGCATCCAGGTCGACCAGGTGCAGCCAGCGCGTCCCCTGCGCGGCCAACGCCTGGGCCAGGGCCAGCGGGTCGTCGCGATAACGTGTTTCCTGCGCGTAATCGCCCTGGCGCAGGCGCACCACGCGGCCGTCGCGTACGTCGATGGCGGGATAAATGGTGAAGCTCATGCGTCGAGCGCCAGGAAGTTGGCGAGCAGGCGCGCGCCCGCCGAGGACGAACGCTCCGGATGGAACTGGACGCCCAGGGCATTGCCGCGCTCGACGACGGCGGCGAAGTGCGCGCCGTGCGTGCACGCCGCCACGCAGTCGCCGCTCACCGGCGCGGCATAGCCGTGCACGAAGTACATCCGCTGGTCATCACCCAGCCCACGCAGCAGCCGGCTGTGGCCCAGCGGCGCCAGCACGTTCCAGCCCATGTGCGGCACGCGCACGCCCTTCTCGACCCCGAGCCGGCGCACGCGCCCCGGCAGGAGCCCGAGGCAGGCCACATCGCCTTCCTCCGAGGATTCGAACAGCAGCTGCATGCCGAGACAGATGCCGAGCAACGGCACCGGCAATTCCCGCAGCGCGGCGTCGAACCCGCGCGCACGCAACAACGACATGGCGTTCGACGCAGCGCCGACGCCTGGAAGGACGATGCGCCCGACGCCGCGTAGCTCGTCGGCGTCGCGGACGATGCGCACCGGCGCGCCGAGTCGCTCCAGGGCATAACGCACCGAACCGAGGTTGGCACCACCCGCGTCGATCAGCGCGACCGTGTTCATCGCGTCCCGGCTCACAGCAGCCCCTTGGTGGTGGGCAGGTCGCGCCCGTCGCGTCGGATCGCCTGGCGCAGCGCGCGCCCCACCACCTTGAAGCAGGCCTCGACCTGGTGATGGTCGTTGTCGCCGCGCATGGACAGGTGCAACGCCATGCCGGCCGCGTCGGCGAGCGAGCGGAAGAAGTGCGCGACCAGCTCGGTCGGCAGGTCGCCGATGCGCTCGCGCGTGAAGCGGCCTTCGAAAACGAAGCAGCCTCGTCCGCACAGGTCGAGCGTCACGCTGGCCAGCGCCTCGTCCATCGGCAGGGTGAAGCCATAGCGGCCGATGCCGCGCTTGTCGGCGAGCGCCTCGCGCAACGCCTGGCCGAGCGCGAGCGCGCAGTCCTCGACGGTGTGGTGTTCGTCCACGCGCAGGTCGCCGTCGCAGCGCAGCGACAGCCCGAAGCCCCCGTGCTTGCCGAGCTGCTCCAGCATGTGGTCGAAGAAGCCCAGGCCAGTGGCGACGCGGGGCGCGCCCGGCGCATCGAGATCGACGGCGACCTCGATGCGGGTCTCGTGGGTCTCGCGTCGGACGCGCGCGGTACGCGGTGCGTCGACCAGCGCGTGCGCGATGGCGGGCCAGTCCCAATCGCCGCCGAAGCGGGACGTGCGCAACTGGAAGCCGCGCACGCCGAGGTTGGCGGCGTAGGCGAGGTCGCTGTCGCGGTCGCCGACGACCGCCGAGCGCGTCCAGTCGATGCTCCGGTCGCGCAGGAGGTGCATGGCCAGGCCGATGCCCGGCTTGCGCGTGGCAGCGTTGTCGGCCGGCAGGCTGCGATCGATGAGTTCCTCGCGGAACACGATGCCCTGGCTGGCGAACACCTGGCGCATCAGCGCATGCGGGCCATCGAAATCCTGCTGCGGGAACGCGGCGGTGCCGAGGCCATCCTGGTTGCTCACCAGGACGAATGCGTAGCCGGCATCGCGCAGGCGGAGCAGCGCCGGAATGCAATCGGCGACCAGGCGCAGCTTGGCGTAGCTGTCGATCTGGAAATCCTCCGGCTCCTCGATCAGGGTGCCGTCGCGGTCGACCAACAGGATCGGTGTGCCGCTCACGGCACGCCCTCCCCGGCCGCCAGCGCGACAAGCACGCGGTCGTTGTCCCCCGCGGTGCCGACGGTGATGCGCAATGCGTCGCCGAGCTGCGGTTGCGCACGCACGTCGCGAACCACCACGCCCGCGGCGAGCAAACGCCGGAGCGCCGCTTCGGCATCGTCGAAGCGCACCAGCAGGAAATTCGCCTGCGAGGGATGGACGCGGCGGACGTCGGGCAGGCGCGCCAGTTCTCGCCGCAGGCGTTCCCGCTCCACGCGCGTCGCCGCGACGAGCGCGCGCGTGCGTACCAGCGCCGCCGGCGACAGCGCGCGCAGGGCAAGCCCGACGCAGGGCGCGGGCAGCGGATACGGCGCCTGGCAGCGACGCAGGACGTCGATCACCTCCTCGCCCGCGATCGCGCAGCCGATGCGCGCACCGGCCAGCGCGTGCGCCTTCGACAACGTGCGCAGCACCACCAGGTTGGATTGCACGCCCGCCTGCGCGGCCAGCGATGGCACGTCGGCGAACTCGACGTAGGCCTCATCCACGACCACCAGCGCGGTGCCGGCGAGCGCGCGCGCCAGCGCCAACACCGCATCGCCACGCAACGCGCCGCCGGCGGGATTGCCCGGCGAACACAGGAACACCAGCTTCGCGCCCGCACGCCGCGCAGCCTCCTCGACGGCTTCGGGGTCGACGCGGAAATCCTCGTGCGCATCCCGCAGCGGCACCTCCACCACGCATGTTCCGTGCAGCCGCGCGCACACCGCATACATGCCGAAGACCGGCGGCGTGACCAGCACCGCGTCGCCACCCGGGGCGCAGAACGCGCGCACCAGCAGGTCGATCATCTCGTCGCTGCCTCGCCCGAGCAGCAGGCGCGCGGGCACGACCCCGTACAGCGCGGCCAGTGCGGCGCGCAGCGCCGCGGGCTGCGGCGACGGATAGCGGCGCACGCCGCCATCGGCGTCGGCGTGGTTGGCGACGGCCGCCTCGTTGGCGTTGAGCCAGATGTCACCTGCCAAGGCATCGCTGCGCGCCGAGCGATAGCCGGGGAAATCGCGCAGGTCGGCGCGTGGAAGCGTGTTCATGCTGCCTCCATGCGCAGGGCGACCGCGCGTGCATGCGCACCCAGCCCTTCGGCGCCGGCCAACGCGATCGCGGTGGGCCCGATCGTGGCGAGGCCCTTCGCGTCGACCTGTTGCACGCTGATCGCCACCTGGAACGCCCCGACGCCCAGGCCGCCCAGCGCGCGCGCCGCGCCACCGGTGGGCAGCACGTGGTTGGTGCCGCTGCAGTAGTCGCCGAGCGCTTCCGGCGCGAAGTCGCCGAGGAACACGGAGCCCGCGGCTTCGACCCGCTGCAGCCATGGGCGCGGCTCGCGCAGGGCGAGGATCAGGTGTTCGGGGGCGTAGGCGTTGCTGATCTCGAAGGCCTCGGCAAGGGATGCGACCCGGATCGCGCTCGACGAAGCCAGCGCGCGACGCGCGATGCCCGCGCGCGGCAATGCCGACAGTTGCTCCGCGAGCTCCCGCTCGACCGCGTCCAGCAATGCCTCGTCATCCGAGAGCAACAGCACCTGCGAGTCCGGGCCATGTTCCGCCTGCGACAGCAGGTCGGCGGCGACGAACGCGGGATTGGCGCCCGCGTCGGCGATCACCAGCACTTCCGACGGACCGGCGGGCATGTCGATCGCCGCGCCGTCGGCGCGCATGGACACCTGGCGCTTGGCTTCGGTCACGAATGCGTTGCCCGGCCCGAACAGCTTGTCGCAGCGCGGCACGCTGCCCGTGCCGAAGGCCAACGCCGCGACGGCCTGTGCGCCGCCGAGCTTGAACACGCGCGTGATGCCGCAGACGCGCGCGGCGTGCAGCACCACCGGATCGACAGTGCCGTCCATGCGTGGCGGCGTGCACAGCACGATCTCCCGGCAGCCCGCCAGGCGCGCGGGAATGCCGAGCATCAGCACGGTCGAAGGCAGGGGTGCGCTCCCCGCGGGGGCGTACAGGCCCACGCGACCGATCGGTCGCAGCACGCGCTCGCAGCGCACGCCCGGCGCGGTTTCGACGGCGTACGGCTGCGCCATGCCGGCTGCGTGATAGGCGGCGATGCGCGCGGCGGCATCGGCGATCGCGACCTCCAGGGCCGGCGCGATACGGTCGGCGGCAGCCCATTCGGAGGGAGCGACGTGGAAGTCGTCGAGCACGACCCGATCGAAACGCGCGCCGCATTCCCGCAGCGCGAGGTCACCGCGCGCGCGTACGTCGTCGAGTATGGAAGCCACCGTCGCCTGCACGTCTGACGCGACGGCCTGCGCGGGCCGCTGCAGCAGCGCGGCGCGCGCGCCGGCATCGAGATCGGACCAACGGACCCGGCGCAACAGCGCGCTCATGCCAGCATCCTCTCGACCGGAAGCACCATCAGCGCCTGCGCGCCGGCGCGCTTGAGGTCCTCCAGCCGCTGCCAGGTCAGCGCGCCGCGGCACAGCGCCTGCAGTGCGATGCGGTCGCCTCCATCGATGGACGTGACGGTCGGCGCCTCGGCGTCGGGCAACAGCTGCAGCAGCTCGTCCAGCATCCCGCGCGTGACCTGGCACAGCAGCAGCTTGCTGTCCTTCACCTTCAGCATGCCGTCGAGGCGACGCAGCAACAGCGCGGCGAGTTCCGAACGCACGTCGCCGAAGGGCGCGGCCGGTCCGGCGAGCACGGCCTCGCTTTCCAGCAGCGTCACGACCGGCTTGAGCTGGTTGGCGGCGAGCGTGGCGCCGCTCGAGACCAGGTCGCAGATCGCATCGGCCTTGCCGAGGCGCGGGGCGATCTCGACCGCGCCCGACAGCGTGACGACGTCCGCGTCGATCGCGCGCTCGCGCAACCAGGCAGCCAGCGTCCCCGGATAGCTGGTGGCGATGCGACGGCCGGCGAGCTGCGACGCATCGCTCCAGCTTTCCTCCTGCGGGACGGCGAGCGCGAGGCGGCAACCGCCGAACCCCAGCGCACGCCACTCCCGCGGCGCCGTCGCGCCCTCGCCCGCCAGCGCCCGCTCGCGCAGCACGTTGCGGCCGACGATGCCGAGGTCGCAGATGCCGTCGGCGATCAGGCCGGGAATGTCGTCGTCGCGGACCAGCAGCAGGTCGATCGGCAACGATTCGCCGTAGCAGAACAGGCGGTCGCGGCTTTCGCGCCAGGCGAGGCCGCAGGACGCGAGGAGCGCCCGTGCCGGTTCGCTCAGGCGTCCGCTCTTCTGGATGGCGATGCGCAGGCGGTCGCGCACCGCCGCGGGGGCGGCGGGACTCATGCGGTTCCTCAATGGTGGGAGGCGCTGCGGCGCAGGCGGCGCACGGCCGCGTCGTAACCGCCGGCGCCGCGCTCGAGCGTGCGCGCGACGCGGCCGATGGTGGTGACGCTGACCAGGGTGTGCTCGTGGATGTCCCGGTACGGCCGGCCCTCGAGCAGCAGCGGCACGACCTTCCAGCGATCGCTCATCGCCTCCAGCTCGGCCGGCGTGCACAGGTCCTCGAGGAAGGCGCGCACGTCCTCCGCCTTGTTGAGCGCGGCAAAGGCCGCGGCCAACCGGTCGAGGTCGGTCTCGGCGTCGCGTTCCGGCAGGGGCTGGGGGCGTTGTTTCATGGTCGAATGTATTAGCGCGTTAATACATTGCACCACGCACGACGCCGCTGTCAACCCGGGAACGGGTGGCTTCCGGCATTCCGTTTGGCTTGCGTTCGACGTCGAGACTGCCCACGCGTGCGATGGCCCGCCGCGCGTCCCACGCCAGACCTCTCCGGCTCCGCGGTTCCTGCGCGCAGCGACGATCAGCCACGGGTATTCGCCACGCGGGAATCGCGATCAGGGCCGCGTGCGGCGGCACGCAGCTCCGGTACGCGGCCGCGAACCGTCCCTCCCCACCCGGTCAAGCGGACGCCTGACGGCGATCCGCGGACGATGGCCTTCGCGTCAGCGCAGCGCCTCGCGCACCGCCCGCAACACGACGCCGTCGCGCACCAGGCGCACGGCGGTGGCGACTTCCCCGTCGAGCGCGCGGTCGTGGCCGAGGAAGGGAATCGCGCTGCGGATCGCGGCATGCGCCACCGCGACCGCCCGGCCCGGCTGGAACGCCGGCGCGACCGCGAGCTCCGCCCGCAGGCCTTCGACTTCGGCGAGGAACACATCGCGGTCGGCATCCGCCGGCAGCGGCCCGCCCGGGACCTTCGCGGCGAAACCGGCGGCGTCCGACCGGCCGGCCAGGTCGCGCGCGGCATTGATCATGTCGCGCCGCAGGTCCAGCGCCTGCGCGGCCGTGTAGAGCTCGAGCGCGAGCACCTTGCCGAGGTCGTCGGCCATCGCCAGCACATGGCGCGCCTCGTTGGCGCCCATCGAGACGTGGTCTTCCGCATTCGCGGACGTGGGAATCGAATACACCGACGCCGGCATCGCCCGGCTGGCGAGGTCGTTGACGATCGCCGCGGCGGTGTACTGCACGATCATGTGGCCGGACTCGGTGCCGTCCTCGTTGCCGATCAGGAAGGGTGGCAGGCCGTCGTTCGTCGCCGGATCGACCAGCTTGTTGAGCCGGCGCTCGGAGATCGACGCCAGCACCGGGATCGCGGCCTTGACGTAGCTCATCGCCAGCGCCAGCGGCATGCCGTGGAAATGGCCGGCGGAAATCACCTGGTGCTCGACGTGCTCGGCCCGCGCATCCGGGAAAACCAGCGGGTTGTCGGTCACCGCATTGAGCTCGACCTCGAGCACGCGCGCGGCCTGCGCGACCGCGTCGCGCACCGCGCCATGCACCTGCGGCACGCAGCGCAGGGAATAGCTGTCCTGCGGCTGGTGCTTCTTGCCGCCGCGGAACGGCCTGAAGCGCGCGTAGAACTTCTCGCGGCCGTGGCGTTGCGACAGCGGCACCCAGTCCCAGCCGATGTCGAAGGTGAGCGAACGCGACTCCGGCGTGTTCCAGCTCGCCGGCTGCCATTGGCGGAAGCGCGGGACCAGGTGGTAGGCGATGTCGGCGAGCGTGGAGCCCTCCAGCAACCGGCGCAGGTGCGCGGCCGACTCCACCTGTCCCGGGTGCGGGCGCAGCGCGTGCACTTCCGTCGCGAACGCGCCGAGGCGGCCCGCGAAGGCATCGATGGTCATCGCCGCGGCGAGGTCCGCGGTGTCGAGCAGGTCTTCCAGCCGCTGCAGCGCCAGCACGCCGCAGGCCAGCATCTGCGCCGTGCCGTTGTTGAGCGCGAGGCCTTCCTTGTAGGACAGCGCGACCGGAGCGAGGCCGGCGCGGCGCAGGGCCTCCGCACCGGACAGGCGCTCTCCATCGACGAACGCCTCGCCCCCTCCGAGCAGCACGATGGCCAGGTGCGACAGCGGCGCGAGGTCGCCCGAGGCACCGACCGAGCCGAGCTGCGGCACCACCGGCACGACGCCGGCGTTGAGCAGCGCGGTCAAGGCTTCCAGCGTCTGCACGCGGATGCCCGAGTGGCCCTTCAGCAACGTGTTGATCCGGATGCACAGCATCGCGCGCACGACGTCGGGCGCGAACGGCTCGCCGACGCAGACGGCGTGGGTGACGATCAGGTTGTTCTGCAGCTCGACGTGCAGATTGCGCTCGGGCGAACGCGCGTCGACGTCGGCGTCGCGCATCGGATGCCCGCCGAGCAGCTTGTCGGCGTTGCTGCCGAAGCCGGTCGACACACCATAGATGGGTTCCTCGCGGCGGATCTGTTCGGCGAGGAAATCGGCTGCGCGCGCCACCGCCCGCAGCGCGCCGACGTCGAGCTCGACGCGCGCGCCGCGCGCCACCGCCACCAGCTGCGCACGCGTCAGCGAGCGTCCGTCCAGGCGTACCACGCCGCTCATCGGGCCACCTCCGGTTGTGCCCGCAGCTGCTCGCATTCGACCTGCAATGCCCTGGGCAACTCGGCCTCGGCGACCTCGAACTGTTCGCCGCGTCGCAGGTCCTTGACCGCCACCACGCCGCGCGTGGCCTCGTCGCCGCCGCGCATCACCACGAAGCGGATGCCCGCGCGGTCGGCGTACTGCAACTGCCTGGCCAGCTTGCGAGGCTCCAGCTGCGTCTCGACGTTGAGCCCCGCCGCGCGCAGGCGCTGCGACAACGCCAGCGCCGCATCGAGACCCGTGTCGTCGAGCAGCGCCACCAGCACGTCGACCGAACTTTCGGCGACACCGACGATCCCGGCTTCGCGCAGCTGGAAGAACAGCCGGGTCAGGCCGATCGAGATGCCGACGCCCGGCAGCCTGGACTTCGTGTAGTGGCTGGCGAGGTTGTCGTAGCGTCCACCCGAGCAGATCGAGCCGATCTGCGGGTGCGCGTCCAGCGTCGTCTCGTAGACGATGCCGGTGTAATAGTCCAACCCTCGTGCGATCGAGAGGTTCAGCGCGTAGCGCGCGTCCGCCACGCCAAGGGCGCGCAACTGCGCGAACACCTGGCGGAGCTCGGCGCGTCCTTCCTCGAACAGCGGCGTGCCGGCACCGAGCGCGTCGAGCGCCGCCAGCGCCGCGTCGTGGCCGCGCGCGCGGATGCGCGAGAACGCCAGCAGCCGCTCGGCAACGTCGGCAGCCAGCGCGAAGCCTTCGCCGAGCAGGGTCCCACGCACCGCGTCCTCGCCACGCTTGTCGAGCTTGTCGAGTTCGCGCAGCACCGACACCTGGCGCTCGCCCTCGGCGATGCCGAGGCCCTCGAACCACCCGCGCAGCAGCTTGCGATGGTTGAGCTGGATGGTGAAGTCGCCGATCGCCAGTTGTTCGAACACCGCGGCGATCACCGCCGGGATCTCGGCATCGTGGCGGATCGACAGGCCGTCCTTGCCGATCACGTCGATGTCGCACTGGTAGAACTCGCGGAAGCGCCCGCGCTGGGCGCGCTCGCCGCGGTACACGCGCTGCATCTGGTAGCGGCGGAACGGGAACGCCAGTTCGTGCTCGTGCTCGGCCACGTAGCGCGCCAGCGGCACGGTCAGGTCGAAGCGCAGCGCGAGCTCTGGAAGACCGCGTTCCGGCAGGCCTTCGCCCTGCCCTTCGGGCGACCGGTTCAGCGCGCCGGTCGACTGCACGAAATACACCTGCCGCTCGGTCTCGCCGCCGGACTTGGTCAGCAGCACCTCCGACAGCTCCATCACCGGCGTCTCCACCGGCAGGAAGCCGAAGCGCTCGAAGGTGGTGCGGATCGCGTCGAGCATGCGCTGGAAGGCGATCTGCTCGCGCGGCAGCAGTTCCATCACGCCGGGCGGCGTGCGGGGCTTGATCGGCTGGACGGCCAAGGGCGGGACTCCGTCGGGACTCGCGCGCCGACGCGCGCGCGGGCCGCATAGTCTAAGGCAGCGCCGCGCCCGCCCTGCCGGAGGCCAAACGCCGCGCGCCGGACGCTTGCCTGCGCGCATGGCCGCTCGCTAGAATGCGCGGCTCCCGTCGGGGTGTAGCTCAGCCTGGTAGAGCGCTACGTTCGGGACGTAGAAGTCGCAGGTTCAAATCCTGTCTCCCCGACCATCGTACGAAGGCCAGGCGCTTGCCTGGCCTTCTGCTTTTGCGCGCCACGCGATCGACGCCACCGGTGCGGCCGCCATCGGTGCCACGCCCGGCAGGACCACGCCGAACCGGCCGGGGCGTGCACGCCGCCGCCGCGAAGGCCCCGCGCTCAGCCGACGGGGGCCGATCCGTGGTTTTCCGGCCCGATCGCCGCGAGCCTTGCCCACAGTCGCTCGAGGCACGGCGCGCCCGCCGCGCCTGGCGAGGTCCGCGCGGCCAGGCTGTCCTCCGGCGCACGCCGTTCCCAGCGGGCCGGGTCGGCCGCGGCGCGGTAGGCGTCACGGAACGGCATGCCGGACGCGGCCAGCTCCACCGCGAGGTCGGTCGCGTACATCGACGCGTCCAGCGCCTCGCGCATGCGCTCCGGTTGCCAGGCGAGCGCGCGCAGCAGGTCGGGCAGCAGGACGAGCGCTCCCAGGCCACGGCCGAAGCCGTGTACCAGCGCGCCCTTGCCGATCTGCAGGTCGCGGTGATAGCCGGACGGCAACGACAGCAGCTGCTCCACCTCGGCCTTCGCCGCCGCCACGCTGGCATAGCTGCCGCGCAGCAGCTCGACGACGTCGGGATTGCGCTTGTTCGGCATGATCGAACTGCCGGTCGTGTACTGCGCGGGCAGCGCGACGAAACCGAACTCCGCGCTGGTGAACAGGCTCACGTCCCACGCCAGCCGGCGCAGGTCGAGCATCGCGCTGCCGAGCGCCTCGAGCGCCGCCAGATCGAACTTGCCACGCGACAGCTGCGCGTACGACGGCGACACCTGCAGCCGCGCGAAGCCGAGCGCCTGCGTGGTATGCGCGCGGTCGAGCGGCAGGTTGACGCCGTAACCCGCGGCGGTGCCGAGCGGATTGGCGTCGATCCATCCGCGCGTGTGCGCGGCCCGCTCGGCATCGTCGATGAACGCCTCCGCCCAGCCCGTCCACCACATCCCCGCCGACGACACCACCGCGCGCTGCAGGTGGGTGTACCCGGGCATCGGCAGCATGGCCTCGGCATCGGCGCGTTGCAGCGCGACGGTCGCGGACTCGACCAGCAGCGCCTGCAGTTGCGCCAGCCGCTCCTTCAGCCACAGGCGCGTCGCCACCAGCACCTGGTCGTTGCGGCTGCGGCCGGCGTGGATCCGGCGACCGGCGTCGCCAAGCCGCTCGGTGAGCCGCGCCTCGATCGCCGAGTGCCCGTCCTCGTATCGCGCGTCGAGCACGAACGCGCCGTTGCGGAAATCGGCGGCGAGCGCGTCGAGTTCACGCTCGATGCCGGCAAGCTCGTCCGCGCCGAGCAGGCCGATGCGCTGCAATCCCTGCGCATGCGCGCGGCTGGCGGCGATGTCGTGGAGGAAGAACTCGCGGTCGAGCAGCACGTCGTCGCCGGCGAGGAAGGACTGGATGCGGGCATCGACCTCGACGCCCGGTTTCTGCCAGAGAAGGTCGCTCATGCCGCACGCTCCGTGGGGATGCCGAGCAGTTCGTCGAAGCCGAACGCGCGGTTGAGGTTCTGCAGCGCCTGTGTCGCGGCGCCCTTGAGCAGGTTGTCGAGCGTGGCCACCACCACCAGCCTCCGCCCGTCGGCAGACAGCGTGAAGCCGCCCACTTCCGCGTGGTGCCGCCCCGCGATGCGACTGACCCATGGCGCCTCGTCGAGCACGCGCACCAGTGGCTCGGCGGCATAGGAAGCGCGATAGCGCGCCGCCACTTCGTCGCGGTCGAAGGCACGCGCCAGGTGCATGTTGGCGGTGATCGTCAGGCCGCGAAAATGCGGTGCGACATGTGGCATGAACTCGACGGCGAGCGCGAGCCTTTGCGAGACTTCGCGCTCGTGCACGTGGCCGGTGAGCGCGTAGGGCATCAGGTTGTCGCGCAACCTGCCAGGATCGTTCTTGTCGGACGGCGCGGTGCCCGCACCCGAATAGCCGGACACCCCGAAGCACTGCACCGGCCCCGCGAGCGCATCGCGCATCGGGGCGATGGCGAACTGCATGGCGGTCGCATAGCAGCCGGGATTGGCGATGCGGCGACCCGGCGCAGCGTCTTCGCGCACCAACTCGGGCAGGCCGTAATGCCAGCGTTCGTCGAAGCGATGGTCGGCCGACAGGTCGATGATGACGGGATCGACGCTTGCCCGGTCGAATGCCGCCACGCAAGCCGCGGCCTTGCCGTTGGGCAGCGCCAGCACCGCGGCATCGGCACCGAGCGTCGGCAGTTCGTCGTGCGGCGGCGCGCCGTAGCGCAGCTCGCCGGCGTAGTCGGCGACATGGTCGGCGACGCGCTGGCCCGCAAGCTCGCGCGAACAGACGTAGGCCAGCTCGAAACCGGGATGGCCGGCTAGCAGGCGGATCAGTTCCGCGCCAACGTAACCGCGCGCGCCGACGATGCCGACGATGTGCCGTTTCATGTTCATGCACCGTACCTGGCAAGCATCGCCTGCAGGTTGGCCTTCGCCTGCGGCCATTCCGCGTCGACGATCGAGAAGCAGACGGTGTCGCGCAGGCTGCCGTCCCGGTGGCGCATGTGGTTGCGCAGGATCCCGTCCTGCTTCGCGCCGATCCGCGCGATGGCCCGGCGGGAGGCGAGGTTCTGATGGCTGGTCTGCAATCCGACCGAGGCGCACCCCATGGCCTCGAAAGCATGCGCGAGCAGCAGCAGCTTGGCCTCGGTGTTGAGGCCGGTGCGCTGCACGCCGCGCGCGTACCAGGTATACCCGACCTGCACGCGCGGCACGGCCGGCGCGAGGTCGTAGTAGCGCGTCGTGCCGACCACGCCGCCGGCGGCGTCACGCACCGCGAAGGCGAGGCAAGCGCCCGCGGCCTGTTGTTCCAGCGTGGCCTCGACGTAGGCGTCCATGTCCTCCGGACGCGGCACGCTGGTGTACGAAAGCTCCCACAGACAGCCGTCGGCGGTGGCAGCGCGCAAGCCATCCGCATGCGCCAGCCGCAGCGGCTCGAGCGTCACGTGGTGGCCGCGCAGCTGCGGCGGTTCGCGCCAGGGATCGGAAGGCGTGGCGTGCATCGTTCAGTCCGTGAGGGTAGGAATGCGCGCGTCGCAGTGGGCGACGCAGCGCGCGATCGCATCGTAGCCGTCGAGGCCGTACCAGAAGACCTTCCAGCGCGGCTGCTTGAGGCAGCCGTCGCTCTCGGCGAAATAGAACGCGTTGACCGGATTGCCGCGTCGCGAGCGCCAGAACAGCCGCGGCGTCTCCGCCCGCATCACCTGCCACACCGCGCGGCCCAGGCCCTCGCCCTGCGCCTCGTCCAGCACCGCGAACTTGTCGAGGTAGGGCATCCCCTCTTCCTCGGTCAGGATGACCGCCGCCCGGTAATGCTCGCTGACATAGGCACGCGACAACGGCGTGCGTTCGAAGTAGTCGGGCAGCAGGCGACGGCCGAACGCCGACTCGACGAGTTCGCCCAAGCGCGGCAGGTCGAGCTCGTCCCAGGATGTGGCGCGCAGCACGCGCTCGCCGCGCCGCACCAGCGTGCCGGATCCGGTGTGGGTGAACAGCTCGCGCGCCAGCTCGGACGGGCGCGTGATCGACACCGAGGACGACAACGGCAGCCGGTCGAGCAGCTGCGCGATCTGCTCCAACTTGAGCCGCATGCCGCCGTGCAGCCAGGGCTGCGCCAGCAACGTGTCGTATTCGGTCGACAGGTTGATCGAATCGATCACCCTCCCCTCGCCATCCAGGAGGCCGCCGGTGCCGGTGAGGAAGACGATCTTGTAGGGCTGCAGCGCCCGCACGAGCTCGTTGGCGGCGTAATCGGCATTCACGTTGAGGATCTGCCCGCCCGCGGTTTCGCCGAGGCTGGCGATGACCGGAATGGAGCCCGCCCGAAGCGCGGCTTCCACCGGCGCGAGGTGAACGCCGCGCACTTCCCCGACCAACCCATACACCGCCGGGTCGATGCACTCGGCTTCGAACACGCCGGACACGATCGAGGTCGCGCGCGTGTCCTGCGCTTGCAGCGCCTCCACCAGGCGCAGATTCTGCGCATGGAACACGCGCCGCACCACCGCCAGCGCCTCCGGCGTGGTCACCCGCAGGCCGTTGACGGTGCGCTTGTCGATGCCCACGGCCTGCAGCTCCTCGTCGAGCTGCGGGCCGGCGCCGTGCAGCACGATCGGCGTCAGGCCGACGTCCTGCAGGAAGGCGAGCGAGGACACCAGCGCATCGAGGTCGTCGCGCAACACCGCGCCGCCGACCTTGACCAGTGCGAAGCGCGCCGCATCCAGCTGCGAGAAGCGCTTGAGGTACTGCGCGATTTCCTTCGCGCCGGACATGCTGGAAAGCAGCCGGACGATGGTCTGCCGCGTCTGCAGGTCGTGCACGGTCATGCCACGCCTCCGAGCATGCGTACGGCAGTGCCGGCGTAGCGCTGCAGCTGCTCGAGCGCCACCCATTCGCCGGCCGTGTGCGCCTGCGCGATGTCGCCCGGCCCGTAGACCAGCGCGGTCATGCCGGCGCGCGAGAACAGCGAGGCTTCCGTCCAGAAGTCGACCGCGTTGCCGATCGGCAGGCGCAGCTCGTCGGCGAGGTCGCGCGCGGCGAGGCGACGCGCCTCCGCCTCGGCGATGTCGCCCGCCGGCAGCGGTGGGCCGCGGAAGGTTTCCTGGTAGCGCTCCAGCTCGCCCGGTTCGGCGCAGCCGCCGAATTGCGCGTGCAGCACGTCGATGTCCTGCGAGGGCAGCGGACGGAAGCCGAAGCGGACTTCCGCGCTCGGCGCCACCATGTTCGCCTTGATGCCGCCCTCGATGCGGCCGATGTTGAAGCGCAGGCCGGTCAGGCCGCCGAAACGCTGGTGCCGATGGCTCGCGGCAGCATCGAGCGCACGTGCGCCCCAGCGCATCGCGTGGTGCACCGCGCTGGCCTCGAGCGCCTGCGCGTCGGACGCGTGTCCGGCCGCGCCCTGGAAGCGCAGCAGCACCGAACTGATGCCGCGATGCGCGAGCACGGCTTCGCAGCCTGTCGGTTCGGCGACGATCACCTCGTCGAACGGGCGCGCTTCGCCGAGGAAGGCGGCGATGCAGCGCGCGTCGTTGGCTTCCTCGTCGGTGGAGAACAGGAACGCGGCATCGCCGCGCGTGCACTGCGCGGCCGCGATCAGGCCGGCCGCGGCGCCCTTGATGTCGCAGGCGCCGAGGCCGATCGCGCGATCGCCTTCGACGCGCAGGCGCAACGGATCGTGGCCCCACTCCGGGGACGACGGCACCGTGTCCAGGTGCACGTTGAACAGCCGCCGCGGCGCGCCACGCACGGCCAGCAGCGACACCGCGCCGTCGCCGTGGTCGGTCAGCGTGCAGGCGAAACCGGGCAGCTGCACGCGCAGATAATCGAAGATGCCGCCGGTACCGATGGCACGCGGTGGGTTGCGGGTGTCGAAGGCGACGAGCGCTTCGAGGTGCTGGAGGGTCTGGTCGAGCATTCCAGGTTCTCGGGTGGGCGAAACTACGTTCGGACGGCGGTGGTCAACCGCCGCGGTTGATCTCGGCCCAGAGGGTGCTGCTCATGCCGAACAGCTTGATGAAGCCTTCCGCCTCTTCCACGCCCCAGTCCGCCGACTGCGCATAGGTCGCGCCCTTCGCATTTAGCAGGTGCGGCGAGCGCACCGCGACGGCGTCGACGCGACCGCCCGACGTTTCCAGCACCACCTCGCCGGAGACCATGCGCTGGCTGGAAGCCAGGAACGCTTCGAGATCCGTCTTCAATGGATCGTGGAAGAAGCCTTCGTACACCAGCTCCACCCACTTGCGCGCGACCTCCGGCTTGAAGCGGTTCTGCTGCTTGGTCAGCACCGCCTCCTCCAGCGCGCGGTGCGCGGCCAGCAGCGCGGCCAGGCCCGGCGCCTCGTACACGATGCGGCCCTTCAGGCCGATGGTGGTGTCGCCGGTGTACAGGCCGCGACCGACACCGTAGGCGGCGAACAGCCCATTGAGCCGTGCCAGCAGCGGCGCGCCGGCCATCGGCTGGCCATCGAGCGCAACCGCCTCGCCGCGCTCGAAGCGCAGCGC
>JABFWF010000087.1 GCA_013362405.1 Lysobacter sp.
GGCTGCACCGAGAAGCACAGTCCATGCGCCTGGCCGGGGCCGTGGTAGGGATCCTGGCCGAGGACGACGACCTTCACCTGGTCGAAGGGCGTGGCATCGAGCGCTGCGAAGATCTCGCCGCCCCCCGGATAGATGCGCGCACCCGACGCCTTGCGCTGGCGCAGGAAGGCGGCGAGCTGCTGCATGTCCGGACGACGCAGGTAGTCGCCGACGCGGGCCTTCCAGGAAGGTTCGAGCTGGATGCGGTCTTCAGCCATGCAACGTGACGAGCTTCCCACTGGCCTGGCCGAGGGCACGACCGGCAAGACGTGGTCGGCTCGCGTGCGGGCGGGGTGCGCTCAACCAAGCGAGTATCGGGGAGTGCACGCATGCGTGCGTTGAGCGCACCCCGCCGGCGCGCGAGCCCGTACCGAAGCGACTACTTATTCGAACCACGGCCCGCGTGCGGGCAACCAGCTCACGCATCGAACGCCCGCTGCTCCGGCAGGCGCGCCACCCGCAGCTGGAACAGCGCCTTGGTGACCAGCAACCGCTCCTCGATGGGTTTCAGCACCAGGTCGTTGGCGCCCTCGCGCAGCAGCTGGCTCTGGTTGTCGCGGTTGGCGTCGCCGGTCATCACCAGCACCGGCAGCGCGCGCTTGCCGTAGCCGAAGGGGCCGCGGATGCGGTGCAGCAGGTCGCGCCCGCTGAGCTCGCCCTTGAGATAGACGTCGGTCAGCACGAGGTCCGCGCCAGGCGCACCTTCGGGGTCGCGGCGTGCTTCCAGCCAGGCGATCGCCTCTTCCGCGCCGATCGTGTGGATCACCTGCATGCCGTTGCGCTCGAGCATGCGCTTGGTCGCCGCGGCGACGACCTTGCTGTCCTCGACGTACAGCACGCGCGCGCCCGGTATCGGCTGCGGCTGCACGTAGCCGCGGATGAACGCGGCGAGCGCGTTGTGGCCGAGCGCCTTGTCGAAATAGTCGGTGACGTCTTCGCCGAGCGTGCGCGACTCCAGCCGCGCCTGCACGTCGCCGGACACCACGATCACCGGCACGTAGCTCTGCCCCGCCGCCTCGCGCACCGCGCGCGCCAGCGCCATGCCGTCGCCATCGGGGAGCACCAGCGACGTGGTGACGAGATCGACGTGCTTTTCCGCGAGCGCCGCGCGTGCGCTCGCGAGCCCATCGCAGGCGATGACTTCGGCACCGGGCAGTTCCCGCGCCAGCACGTCGCCGATCAGCTTGCGCACCAGCTTCGAACCGTCGACCACCATCACCCGCGGCGCGGCGGACACCAGGTGGCGCAGGTCGTTCTCGGTGCCGCGCTCCATCACGCCTCCGTCGGCCGCGTCTGGCGCAGGGTGTGCCCGGCGGCGACGCCCGCTCCCAGCCAGCCGAGCACGGTCGCGCCGAGCAGGATCCACGCACCCTGCTGCGGATCCACGCCGGCAAGCGTGAAGCGGCTGCCGTAGCGCGCGGCGAGATCAGCCAGCGGTGCCTGCAACGCGAGCCACGCCAGCGTCAGCAGGCCGAGTGCCAGCGCGCCGGCGGCGAGCCCGTACCACGCGCCGAGGTAGAGGAACGGCCGACGGATGAAGCCATCGCTGGCGCCGAGGTGCTGCAGTACGCCGATCTCCTCGCGCCGCGACTGGATGTCGAGCCGCACCGTGTTGCCGACCACCAGCAGCGCGCCGATCCCGAGCAGCGCCGCGAGCACCAGTGCCACGCGCCCACCGAAACGCAGCCAGCCATCGAGCCGCTGGCGCCAGACCGCGTCGTGCTGGACGAGGTCGGCCTCCGGCAGCCGCTGCAGCGAGGTGGCGAGCAGCGCCTCGTCGCCGCGCGGTGTCACCACCAGCACGCTCGGCAACGGATTGCCGGTGCCGTCCTCACCGGCGACCGCGTCGATCGCCTCGCCGAGGCCCTGCGCGCGCAATTGCGCGAGGCCCTCGTCCGGCGTGCGCAGCACGACGTTGCCGACATCGCCGCGCGCGCGCAGCGACTGCGCCAGCGTCCGCGCGCGCGCCACGTCGACCTGCGGCTTCAGGAACACGCTGACCACGCGCGAGCGCTGCACGTCGCCGGAAAACCGCGCGACGTTGTTCAGCACCAGCCACAGCCCGAGCGGCAGCGCGAAGGCGACCGCCATCACGCCGACCGTGAGCAGCGTCGCCCACGGGCGGCGCGCGATGCGGCCGAGGCTGGCGACGAAGCTGTACAGGTGGTGGTCGAACCAGGTGCCCACGCGCGAAGGCGGGCGGGTGGTGGCGTTGCGCTCAGGCATCGGCCAAATCCTCCGGCGCGATGTCGTCGGCGAGCTGGCCGTGGTCGAGCACCAGGACGCGCTTCTTCATGCGCTTGACGAGGCCGAGGTCGTGGCTGGCGACCAGCACGCTGGTACCGCGCCCGGGCAGCGCGGCGAGCAATGCCATGATCTCGGCGGACAGAGTGGGATCGAGGTTGCCGGTCGGCTCGTCGGCGACCAGCAGCGCCGGTTCGGCGACCATTGCGCGGGCGATGCCGACGCGCTGCTGTTCGCCCGCCGACAGTTGCGAAGGCAGCGCGCGCTCGCGCGCCGCGAGGCCGAGCCGCTCGAGCACCGAGCGCACGCGCTTGCCGATCTCGCCGCGGCGCAGGCCGCGCAGGATCAGCGGCAAGGCGACGTTCTCGTACACGCTGCGGTCGCCGAGCAGGCGGTGGTCCTGGAACACCACGCCGACCTCGCGCCGATGCAGCGGCACGCGCCCGCCGCGCACCTTGTGCAGGTTGCGCTCGCCGAACAGCACGGCGCCACGGCTCGGCCGCTCGGACAGGTGGATCAGCCTGAGCAGCGTGCTCTTGCCGGCGCCCGAGTGCCCGGTGACGAACAGCATCTCGCCGTCCTGCACCTCGAAACTGACGTCGGCGAGCGCGACGTGCCCG
>JABFWF010000018.1 GCA_013362405.1 Lysobacter sp.
CGGCGCGTCTGCCAGCGGCGCAGTTCCGGCAGCCACGGCAGCTCGTTGCGGGGTTCGATGGCGGGGTCGTGCAGCGCCTGGTGTTCGCGCAGCAGCCAGTCCAGGCGGTCCCGGAGCGGCCCGTCGCGCAGCGGGCGATGACGCGGAGGTCGGCGGTCGGGGCTCGGGCGCGGCGGCATCCCGATCGATCATCGGCGGCCGGGGCACACGTCGCAACCCGTCACGACGCCGCCCGCCGCGGGGCGGCTACACTCGGTCCACCTTCGCCGCCCGTGCCCGCATGCTGTCACTTCACTCCGCCAGGCAACGCGCGCGCGCGCCCGGGCAACCGCCCCGCATCGGCCTGGCGGTCGCCGGCGGCGGACCCATCGGCGGGATGTACGAACTCGGCGCCCTGCGCGCGCTCGACGAGGCGATCGAAGGCCTGGACCTCACGCGACTGGACGGGTACGTCGGCGTCAGCAGTGGCGCGTTCCTCGCTGCCGGCCTCGCCAACCGCATCGACACGGCGGAGATGTGCCGCATCTTCATCACCGGCGACAGTGCGGACGTGCAGTTCCGCCCGGAAACCTTCCTGCGCCCGGCGATCTTCGAATACGCACGCCGCGCCGCACGGCTGCCGCGGCTGGCGGCGACGTGGTGGCAGGAGCTGCTGTTCTCGCGCAACGAGTCGCGCTGGTCGGACCTGCTGATGCACTTCGGCGCACTGGTCCCGACCGGCCTGTTCGACAACGCGCAGGTCGAACGCTTCCTGCAGGACGTCTTCACCCGCCGCGGCCGCAGCAACGATTTCCGCGATCTGGACACCGAGCTGTGCGTGGTCGCGGTCGACCTGGACAGTGGCGAGGCGGTGAAATTCGGCACCGAGGGCTGGGACGGCGTGCCGATTTCCGTTGCCGTGCAGGCCAGCGCCGCCCTGCCCGGCCTGTATCCGCCGGTCGAGATCGGCGGCCGGCACTTCGTCGACGGTGCACTGCGCCGGACGATGCACGCCTCCGTCCTGCTCGATCGCGACGTGGACCTGATGATCGGCCTCAACCCGCTGGTGCCGTTCACCCAGGACGACAGCGGCCGGCCGGTGAGCCATGAGCGCAGCCTCGCCGCGGGCGGGCTGCCGGCCGTGCTGTCGCAGACGTTCCGCACGCTGCTGCAATCGCGCATGCAGGTCGGGCTGGCCCGTTACGCGCAGCAGTATCCCAACATCGACCAGCTGATCTTCGAGCCCAACGCCGGGGACGCCGAGCTGTTCTTCACCAACGCCTTCAGCTTCTCGGCGCGCCGCAGGATCTGCGAGATCGCCTGGCGCAACACGATGGCCGACCTGCGCCGGCGTGCGGAGGAACTCGCGCCCGTGCTCGACGCCCATGGCCTCTCGCTGCGCATGGCTGTGGTGGGCGATGAAAACCGATCGCTGCTCGACGGCCTCGCGCCGCCTCCGCGCGACAACGACGCCACCGCACGCCTGCGCCGCGCACTGGACGACATCGAGCATCGCCCGAAGCCGACGCGCGCCCCGCCCACGCGACGCGCCCCCCGCGCACGCCCAAGCGCGCCGTAACACCCTCTCGACGCCCGCGATGGTGCGATGCCGGCATGTGCATCGCGATGGAACTCCATGCCTCCGGCTTCCCGAAGCAACCTCTACATCGGCTGCGCCGGATGGTCGCTGCCGTCGGCCACCCGATCGCTGTTCGGCGAGGGTGAATCGATGCTGGCGCGCTACGCCACGCGCTTCAACGCGACGGAGATCAACTCCTCCTTCCACCGTCCGCACCGGCGCGACACGTACGTGCGATGGGCCGCCAGCGTGCCGGCGCGTTTCCGCTTCAGCGTGAAGCTGCCGCGCACGATCACGCACGACGCACGGCTGCGCGGCATCGCGCGCGAGCTCGACCGTTTCGCCGGGGAGGTCGACGGCCTCGGTCGCAAGTTCGCCGTGCTGCTCGTGCAGCTCCCGCCCAGCCTGCCGTTCGAGGCGCGGACGGCGACGACCTTCTTCGCGATGCTGCGCCGCCGATTCGACGTCGGCATCGCGTGCGAGGCACGGCACGCATCGTGGTTCACGCCGCGCGCGGAGGAAGTCTGGCAACGGCACGGCATCGCCCGCGTCGCGGCCGATCCGCCGGTGCCCGATGGCGCCTCGCGCGATCCGGGCGGCGACGCACGCATGCGCTACTGGCGCTGGCATGGCAGCCCGCGCGTGTACTACAGCGCGTACGACGATGCGGCGCTGCGTACGCTGGCCGATGGAATGAACGGCCATCGCGGCACGCGCTGGGTGATCTTCGACAACACCGCACACGGGCATGCCGCCACGGATGCACTGCGGCTGCAGTCGATGCTCGACGAGGCGCCGACAGCGAACTCCTCGTCGAAGAAACGGAGAACCACATGAGCGAGGTCCTGGACTGCATCGTCGTCGGCGGCGGCCCCGGCGGGCTGACGGCGGCGACGTACCTGGCGCGTTACCGCCGCAGCGTCCGCATCTTCGACACCGGCTGCACGCGCGCCGGCTGGATCCCGAAGAGCCGCAACTGCCCGGGCTTCCCGCACGGCGTCGGCGGCGAGGAACTGCTGCAGCGCATGCGCGAGCAGGCCAGCAAGTTCGGCGTGGAAACCATTCCCGACGAAGTGACGGCGCTGCACGTGGACGGCGACGGCTTCCGAATCCGGCACGGCGACAACGAACTGCGTGCCCGGCACGTCATCCTCGCCACCGGCTGCGAGGACGTGACGCCGGCGCTCGACGGCATCGAGAAGGCCGTCGAATGCGGCGCGGTGCGCATGTGCCCGATCTGCGACGCGTTCGAGGCCATCGACACGACCATCGCCGTGCACGGCCCCGCCGACAAGGCCGCATCGCATGCGCGCTTCCTGCGCACGTATTCGGCGAACGTGAC
>JABFWF010000005.1 GCA_013362405.1 Lysobacter sp.
GATCGTCGTGGTCTTGCCGGTGCCGGGGCCGCCGGTCACCAGCAACAACGCGCGCTGCAACGCGCGCGCGGCAGCCAGCGCCTGCGCATCGTCGGCGCGCGCCTGCGGGAACAGCGCGCGCAGCACCGGTTGCAGCATTGCGATATCGGGTGGCGGCAGTGCATGCGCGGCGATGCGGCGCAGCGCAGCGGCGAGGCGTCGCTCGTACTCGCGGTAGCGGCGCAGGTAGAGCAGGCCGCGTTCGAGTACCAGGGGCGCCGATGCTGCCGCTTCGTCCGGCTGCGGACGGGCGATCCACGGGGAACCGTGCCAGGCGCTTTCCCAGTCGGTTGGCCACGGTGCGTCGGCGATGCGCATGACGCGCGCCGGATCGAACGCCGCGTGGCCATCGCCGACCGCGCGCGAGGCGAGCGCGGCGCCGATCAGCACCGCATCCGGCGTGTCGCGTTCGGCGACGGTGTCGAGACGGCGCAGCGTCTGCGCCAGCGCGTGGTCGAGCGGTCGCAGCACGCCGTCGCGAACGAGGCGGTCGAGCAGGCTCACGCGCGCGCTCCCGCGAACAGCGCGTCGAGCGCATGCACCAGCGTGGGCGCCGGCTGCCACGCATGCACGCCCGCGCCGTCGCCGAGGGCAAGCCCGCGGCAGAACAGGTAGCGCACGCCACCGAAGTCGCGCGCGTAGTCGTAGGCGTCGCCGAGGCGGAAACGCAGCCAGCGATGCAAGGCGAGGGTGTAGAGCAGCGCCTGCAGGTCGTAGCCGCTGTGCGTCATCGCCGCGGCGAGCGCGTCGGCGCCATAAGCCGGCAGGCGGTTGGACTTGTAGTCGAGCACGTACCAGCGCCCGCCCCGGGTGTAGCTGAGGTCGATCTTGCCGGTCATCAGGCCTTCCAGCCGACGGCGCGCACCGAAGCCGGTGCGGTCGCGCAGCACGCCATGCGCGTGCAGCAGCGCGATCAGGCGATCGACGGCGGTCGGTTGCAGTGGAAAATGGAATTCCATTTCCGCGCGCATCGATTCATTCGCGAGGTCGCACAGGCGGCCGCCTTCGGGCAGCGGCGTGGTCAGGGTGTGGCCGACCAGTGGCAGCAGCGTGGCGAATCCGTCGTCGAGCTCGGCGTCGGCATAGCCACCCGCGACGAGCGCTGCACGCAGCACGGTTTCCTCGCCAGCGGGCGCGGCGCCTCCCTGCCAGTCATGCCACGCGGTGAAGTAGGCATGTTCGAGCGCGTCGTGCAGCACGTTGCCGAAGCGGCTGCCGGCGAAGCGCGTGCCGCCGCCCGCCATCGCGTCGACGCCGGCGGCTTCGTCCTCCGCGCCACGGTCATCGAGCGTCGGTGCATGGCTGGCGTGCGGTGCCGGTTCGCTTTTCACCAGCTGGGTAAAGCTGTACACCCACCAGTCGCCGTCGAGGACGCGCCGCGCGCTGCGCGCGGCTTGCGTCGACGCGGCGTCCTTTGCCGGAAGCGGCACGGGCGGCGGCGCGAGCGGTGCGTCATCGACCACGATGCCGGCCTGCGCGCGCAACGCAGCGAGATCGGCGAGCATCGGCGCGAGGCGCGTTTTCGCCGCGTTGTAGAACGGGCCACTCGCCAGCCACAGCGCGTGCTGCGCGCGGGTCAGGCCGACGTAGAGCAGGCGCGCATCCTCGGCGTCCTGCTCGCGCGCGAACGCATCGCCGGCCTGCTGCCATTCGGACGATGCCTTGTCGAACTTCCACTGCAGCGCGCGCGCATCGCCGTCGTGCACGAGGCAATGCCGCGTCGGCGACCGTCCCTTGCCGCCGATGCCGGCGAAGGGCAGGAACACGAGCGGATACTCCAGGCCCTTGCTCTTGTGCAGGGTGACGATCTGCACGCGCCGGGCGTCCGACTCCAGCCGCAACAGCTGGGCCTCGTCGTCGGGGTCGGCTTCGGCGATCGCGCCACGCAGCCAGTCGAGCTGGGCGTGCAGGCCGGGCGCGAGCGCCTGCGCGTCCTGCATCGCCTCGCCGAGCTGCAGGGTGTTGGTCAGGCGACGCTCGCCGTCGAGCAGGCCGAGCAGGCGCGGGCCCGCCGCCGCGCACAGGTCGGCGACCAGCGCGAACGGGCCGCTGCGCCGCCAGCGTTCGCGCCAGTCCTGCGCATCGCGCTGGTGACGCGCGTGCGTGACGGGATCGGTATCGAGCGCGGCGATCGCGCCGGCGTCGAGCCCGATCAGCAGCGTCGCCAGCGCGGCGCGCAGGCGGCCGTCGTCGGCGGGCTGCAGCAGGGCCTCGAACAGGGCGAGCAGCTCGCGCGCCTCGTCGGTGGCGAACAGGCTCAGCCTGCCCGCCGCCACCGCCGGAATGCCGACCGCGGCGAGCGCGCGCTGGATGCGGGTGGCCTCTTGGTGCGAGCGCACGAGCACGGCGATGTCGCCCGCCTGCAATACCCGGCCGTCGATGGTGGCGTGGCCCGCGCATGCATCGGTCAGGAGCGCATGGATCTCCGCCACGCAGGCGCGGGTGGCGAGGGCGCGCGAGGGCTCGGCATTGAAACCGGTGGCCTGCGGCTCGTCGGGGTCGTGCTCGATCACGCGCACGGTGAGCGCAGGCGCTGACAGGCCGCCGCGCTGGAAGTCGGCATCACTGCGCGTGCCGCCTGCATGCACCGGATGGAAGCGGATGCGCGCGTCGACGAAGGCCGCGTCGCCGACGTGGTCGTACAGGCGCGAGATCGCCTGCAGCACGCCCGGCCGCGAGCGGAAGTTGCGATCGAGCGCGGGTGCGCGCTCGGCGGATGCTTCCGCCTGCAGGTAGGTGTGCACGTCGCCGCCACGGAAGCCGTAGATCGCCTGCTTCGGATCGCCGATCAGGAACAGGGCCGGCGGCGCGTCGCCATGCTCCTCGCCGAACACGCGGCGGAAGATCGCCCACTGACGCGGATCGGTGTCCTGGAATTCGTCGACCAGCGCGAAGCGGTACTGCGTGCGCAGCGCCGCGACGAGCGCATCGCCCTGCGCGCCGTCCAGGGCATCGGCGACGCCGTCGATCAGGTCGTCGAAGGTCTGCAGGCGACGCACGCGCTTCCGCTCGGCCAGGCGCATGCGGGCGTCGGCGCGGACGCGGTGCAGCAATCCGACGGCGCGCGCGCACCGCCATTCCTCGACACGCCCGCGCGCGGCGAGGAACGTGGCGACCGCGTCGCACAGCGGCGAGTGCGGGGTGCGACCGATGCCCGCCTTGTTGGTCTTCGCCGTCAGCGCGTCGGCGGTCAGTCGTTCGATGTTCGCCCCGTCGATCGGCGTCGCGCCGCGCGAAGCGCACCACGCCTGCAGCGCCTGCCAGCAGCGGTCGAGCCACTTCGCGGTATAGCTGCCGCCGTGCAGGTGCTTGGCCGCGATCGCGGCCTCGAGCGCGGCGCGGAAGGCATCTCCGTGGGCCGAGAACGTGCTGCGCAATACCGCCGCCGCCGCATCGAGCGCGGGCGTCGGGTCTTCGCTTACGTCGCGCGGTTCGGGCCGCAGCGGATCGCGTGACAACAGCGCGGGCAGATCGTCCTTCAACGCCGTGGGATCGGCCCACAGGCGGGGCAGCAGCAGCGCGTCCTCCGGCGATGCGGCGAGGCTGCGCAACAGGTCGGCCGCGAGTTCCTCGCGCAGCGCGGCGTCGCTGGTCAGCAGCGTCGGCGCGTCGAAGGCGTGGCCGCTTTCGAGCGCGTGCTCGCGTAGCACCCGGGTGCAGAAGCCATGGATGGTGAAGATCGCGGCGAGATCAATCTCCAGCGCGGCCTGCTGCAGGCGGTTGGCGAGGTGGGCGCGCGATTCGCCGCCGCTGGCGAGATGGCGTTCGATGATGTCGCGGCTGAGCGCTTGCTCCGCGGACAGGCCGGTTGCGGTGCTTGGCGGTTCCTTGGCGATGTGCGCGGCGCCTTCCAGCCGCTCGCGGACGCGCTTGCGCAACTCCTGCGTCGCCGCTTCGGTGAAGGTGACGGCCAGCACCTGGCCGACGCGCAGGCCCTGCTCCACCACCAGCCGGGTCACCAGCGTGGCGAGGGTGAAGGTCTTGCCGGTGCCGGCGCTGGCCTCGATCAGACGCAGGCCATGCAACGGCAGGCCGAGGTAGGGATCGACGTACGCGGGCGCGTTCATGCCGCCGCCTCGCTGGCATCGTCCGCCTCGGGTTTGCCGGTGGTGAGCGGACCGAACACCGCGCCGGTGATCTCCGCGAAGCGCGCGCGCAACGCCGGGTCGTCGAACAGGTCGCGGCCGCGCAGGACGAGGCGGAACGCGTCCGACTGGCCTTCCGCCCAGCCGTTCTGGCCACCGTTCCACCGCTCGCGCGCGGCCTTCAATGCCTTGTCGGGGGCGCCCGCGCTGTACCACGCCCAGCCGGCGTACGCGCCCCACGGCAGCGGTTCGGCCAGGCCGGCCTCGCGCAGCCGCAGCAGCGCGCGCAGCGCGTCGCGCGCGGCATCGGCGTCGAGGCCGTGCTGTTCGCTCGCGGTCGGTCGCTCGCCATCGTGGTGGAAGTTCACCAGCGCCACGCGACGGCCCGCGGCATTGGCGACCAGCCAGTCGAGGCCGTCGCGGATCACCGATGGGCCGCTGGGCGGTCCCATGCGCATGCGTGCCATGCCCCGTGGGTACACGTCGGCGACGTGGCCCTGCAGGCGCACGCCGTCGAGCTCGAGGTCGACCGGCAACGGCGTCGCTTGGGCATCGCCGCGCCAGTCGTTGAACATCCGCGCATAGCCCTGCGCTTCCGCCAGCAGCACGTCGAGTTCGCGCAGCGCCAGCGAACCGGGCGGCAGCAGGCCGCGCGCGCGGAGCCGCGCCGGCAGCGCATGGGTATCGCCTGCGATCGCGGCGGCGAGCACGACGCTCTGCAGCGTGAACTTCTCCAGGCCATTGCCCGGCAGCAGCAGCGGCTCGATGTCCTCGGCCACCTCCACCGGTTCCGGCAGGCGCAGGCCGAGGCGCTCGCGCAGGAACGCACCCGCGGGGTCGCGCAGGAAGCGGCGGAGTTCGGCGATGGTGAGCACGTCGCTCCCTGCATCGGCGTCCTGCTGCAGTGGCGCTGCGCACCACGATGCGGCCGCGCCGCGCGTACCGCGTGCCTGGCCGGCGGCCGGCTGCCATTCGGCGCGGTAGCTGAAGCGGCGTGGTTCGTCGGCCGAACCGAACGCGGCCGGTGCGAACGGCTGCAACGGATGCCGCACGACCAGTGCGGTGCGTGCGCGCCCGGCATCGGCGTGCTGCGCGGCGGCGGCTTCCAGCAGCTCGGTCACCAGCACCGACGGTTCGCGTGTGCTGCCGTCTCGCGCATCGGCGCCGAGATAGCTGAGATAGAACACATCGCCGGCGGACGCGAACAACTGCAGGAACAGGAAGCGGTCGTCCTCGCGCAGCGAACGGTCACCGTGACGGCGGCGCGCGGTGCCGAGCTCGGCGGCGAGGCGGTTGAGCCCGGCCAGGGGATCGCGGCGAGGGTAGTCGCCGTCGTTCATGCCGAGCACGCAGATGACGCGGAACGGCAGCAGGCGCATCGGCACCATGCGGCCGAAGCTGACGCCGCCGGTGAGCAGCGGCGCGCGGGTGTCGGCCTCGGCGAGAACGGTTGCGAAATGTGCGCGCATCACTTCTGGCGGCACCGGCAGTTCGAAGCCGGCGCGCGCGGCGTCCGCGGCGAAGTCGCCGACCAGCTGGCGCAATCGCTCCAGCGCGCGGCGGCCCGCGCCGTCGTCCGGCGGCTGCGGCAGTACCGCATCCAACAGGCCGAGCAGGCGCTCGCGCCATTGCGTCTGGGGCATCGCCCCGGCGAACAGGCGCTCATGCCGTTCGAGCACGCGCAGCAGGCGCAGCAGCACGTCGAGCGCCTCCAGCGCGCTGCCTTCCAGTTCCGGCCACGGCGCGAGCAGGGCGCCCGCGGGCAGCGCGATGTCCGCGTCGTCGCCGCTGGCATGGCCGAGCAGCAGGCGGTCGAGCGCGAACCGCCAGGTGAAGGCGTCGTCGGCAGGCGCGCCATGCGCGGCGCGATGGCGCGCATCCAGGCCCCAGCGCGCACCGGCCGCCTGCAGCCAGCCGGCGAGGCGGTCCAGCGCCACCGGGTCGAGGCCATTGGCCGCGGCGAGCGGCGGGCTGGCGAGGAGGTCGAGGATCTCGTGCAGGCCGAAGCGGGAGATCGGCAGCGCGAGCAGCTTCAGGAAGACTTCGGCGAGCGGCTCGCCGGCGAGCGGGCTGGCGTCGGCGAGCGCATGGGGAATGAAGTCGGCGTGGCCCGCGCGGCCACCGAACACCGCATCGACATACGGCGCGTACGGATCGATGTCCGGGGCGAGCACGGCGATGTCGCGCGGCTGCAGCGGCGGATCGAAGCGCGGATCCTCGAGCAGGCCGCGCAGCTGGTCGTGCAGCACCTGCACCTCGCGCAGGCGCGTGTGGCAGGCGTGCACCTGCAGGGTCGGATCATGGCGATCGACCTCCGCGCGCAACGCGGCACCCGGTGTCGCGCGGCGATCGAACAGGTCGCGCTGCAGGCGCTTGAGCAGTCCGTCGGCGAGGACACCGCCGTCCTCCGGCGCAGGTTCGGCGTAGGCGGCGATCTCGCCACGCGGGTGCACCACCTCGTAGCCCCCAAGCAGCGCCATGAAGTCCCGCCCGGCCGCGCCCCAGGCCTGCAGCAGGGGATTGTCCGCGGCGGCGGCGAACGGATCCTCCCCCGCGCGCAGGCGCTCCGCGACAGTCTGCAGGTCGCCCCAGTACGCGCGCGTCGGTGTCGGCAGGTAGAAATGCAGCGTGCCCACGCGCGCCTGGGTGGCGATCACCCGCAGCACGTCCGGCGAGACGTTGAGGGTGGCGAAGGCGAACAGCCGCGCGGGCAGGCCCGACGGCAGCGACCCGTCTTCGCCGGCAAAACGTTGCAGGTAACCGTCGATGCGGCGCGCGCGATGGCGGCGGCCGGCGGCGACATGCCGCCACAGCACGGCCTGCGCATCGTGCGAGGCGTCGCCGGCTTCCCAGGCCAGCAGCCAATCGCGCCGCCACGCCTGGTATTTCTCGAAGGTCGCCGCCAGCTCGCCGGCCAGCGACCACGGCTTGAGCGGGTCGCCGCCCTCGAGGTAGGCGCGCAGCGGGCGCAGCGCGGTCGTGCGCAGCAGCGCCGGATCACGCAACGCGGCGTACAGGCGCCAGCGCAGTGCGGCGGCGTCGAAGTCCTCGCCGGCGCCGGGCACGTTGGCGTCGAGGGCGCGGCGCACGAATTCCCCCGGCGTGAGGAACTCGAGGTTGGCGGCGATGCCGTGCGCCTGCGCCAGCGTCGCCTGCAGCCAGCGCCGCATCGCCACCTGCGGGACCAGCACCACGTCCGGCGCCAGCAGCGGCTGCCCCGGCGCCGGCGTGCGCAACTCGTGCGCGAGCAGCTGCGCGAGCACGTCGAGCGCGTTGGAGTGGTAAAGGCGGAAGTCGGGCTGCGTCGGCATCTCAGGCCATCTTGCCGCAGCGCGGTCGCAGGTGCCGAGACCCCGGATGGGTCCGCCAGCCACCCGACATGCGAGGGTGCCCGCGACCATCCAGCAGCACCTGTGCTCCGCGAAACCCGCGGCGCGTCTGCGACAATGCCATCCATGCTCGGCCGCCATTCAGCGGCCCTGCGCAAAGCTGCGCCGTTTTTCGCCGCACGCGAGAATCCTGCCCGCCATGTCCATCGACCCTGCCGTCCGCCTGTCCGGTGTCCGCCTCGACCGCGGCGGGCGCACCGTGCTCGACGGCCTCGACCTGGTGGTGCCGCCCGGCAGCGTGACCGCGGTGCTCGGCCCATCGGGCAGCGGCAAGTCGACCCTGCTCGCGGCGCTGACGGGCGAGCTCGCACCGGCCGCGGGCACGGTCGAGGTATTCGGCCAGCGCGTGCCGCGGGACCAGCGCGCGCTGCTCGCGCTGCGCAAGGGCGTCGGCGTGCTGCTGCAGGGCAACGGCCTGCTGACCGACCTCACCAGCACCGAGAACGTCGCCCTGCCGTTGCGCACGCATACCGACCTGCCGGATGCGGTGATCGCGCGGCTGGTCGCGATGAAGCTGCATGCGGTCGGCCTGCGCGCGGCGGCGGACCTCTACCCGCGCGAACTGTCCGGCGGCATGGCGCGGCGCGTCGCGCTGGCGCGCGCGCTCGCGCTCGATCCGCCGCTGATGGTGTACGACGAGCCGCTGACCGGCCTCGACCCGATCGCCAGCGGCGTGGTGATGGCGCTGGTGCGCCGGCTCAACCAGACGCTCGGCCTGACCAGCATCGTCGTCACGCACCACGTGCACGAGACCTTGCCGGTGGCCGACCGCGCGATCGTGATCGCCAATGGCCGGATCGTCTTCAGCGGCACGCCGGCGGAACTGGAAGCGAGCGAGGATCCGCTGGTACGCCAGTTCCTGCGCGGCGAACCGGACGGCCCCATTGCCTTCGACAGCGGTGCCTTCAACGGCGCGGCGCGCGCGGAGGCGGCCTGATGCCCTTCGCCGCCGCCACCCGCTCGCTCGGCCGCGCCGGGCTGTTCTCGCTGTCGGTGCTGCGCGCCTCGGTGCCGACGCGCGACTTCCTCGCCGAACTCACCCGCGAGATCTACAAGATCGGCGCGCGCACGCTGCCGATCATCGCGGTCGGCGGCGCCTTCGTCGGCCTGGTGCTGACGCTGCAGGGCTATCGCACGCTGGCGCGCTTCGGCGCGTCGAACTCGCTGTCCACGCTGCTCGGCCTGTCGCTGTACCGCGAGCTCGGGCCGGTGCTGACGGCGCTGCTGTTCATCGGCCGCGCCGGCTCCTCGATCGCCGCCGAACTCGGCCTGATGCGCGCCACCGACCAGATCACCGCGCTCGGGCTGATGGCGATCGATCCGGTGAAGAAGGCGGTGGCGCCGCGCTTCTGGGCCGCGGTGATCACGGTGCCGCTGCTGACTGCGTTCTTCTGCAGCTTCGCGATCGCGGCGAGTTATCTCGAAGCGGTGCACGTGATCGGCCTCGACCCCGGCTACTTCTGGTCGGCGCTGAAGGACAACGTGGACTTAGTCGACGACTACTGCGTGGCGTTCCTGAAGTCGGCGATCTTCGGCGGCACCGCGGCGCTGGTGGCGGCCTATGTCGGCTACCACGCCGAGCCGACCATCGAAGGCACGTCGATCGCGACCACGCGGGCGGTGGTCAATGCCTCGCTGCTGATGCTGATGTTCAACTTCGTGCTGTCGGCCTTCCTCTTCCATTGATGCGAGTCCCTCGCAAGAACCCGCACATCCCTGTGCGGACTTTCCATCGAAAGACACGCCGGGATGGAGACAGCATCCCGGCTTGCAGGTGAGGTCACCATGTCGCTACGCGGTCCCCGTCTCGAATTCGCCGTCGGCGCCTTCCTGCTGCTCGCGCTCGCGAGCCTGCTGGTGCTGGCGATCGCCTCCACCAACGGCAAGTGGGGCTTCGGCCATGCCACCTATCCGCTGAAGGCGCGCTTCACCAACCTCGGCCAGCTGCGGCCGGGCGCACCGGTGAAGATCGGCGGCGTCGGCATCGGCAACGTCGGCGCGATCATCCTCGACCCGGTCAAGCTCGACGCCGTGGTGACGCTGGACATCGACAGCCGCTACAAGGACCTGCCGGCCGATACCTCGGCCAGCATCCTCACCGGCGGCCTGCTCGGCGACAGCTACATCGGCCTGCAGCCGGGCGGCGACACCCAGAACCTCAAGCCCGGCGAGGAAATCGCCTTCACCACCCCCGCGGTCGATCTGATCCAGATGGTCGGCAAGTACATGTTCAGCGGCGGCAAGCCCGCCGCGTCGGACAATGCCGGCCAATCCCCCGCCCCCACGGAAAAGCCGACGCCATGAAGCGCCTGACGCTCCCCCTCGTCCTCGCCTCCGCCCTGCTCGCCGGCACGCCGGCGGTGTTCGCCGCCGAGCCGGCCTCGGCGACCGCCGCGACCACCCAGGGCACGCCCAGCCAGCTGGTGCTGGAGAACAGCCAGCGCATCCTCACGACGCTCGAGAAGCGCCGGGTGGAGTTCACGAAGAACCGCGGCGCGCTCGAGCAGTTCGTGGCGGGCGAGTTCAACACGATGTTCGACCGCGACTACGCCGCCCGCCAGGTGCTCGGCCGGCATGGCCGCGGCGCGGCGGACGCCGACGTCAAGCTGTTCGCCGATGCGCTTTCCGACAGCCTGATGCGCCGTTACGGCTCCTCGCTGCTCGACTTCAACACCAAGCTGCGCGTGCGGGTGAAGTCGGAAACGGCGCTGCCGCGCGGACTCGGCGTCAAGGTCTCGACCGAGATGCTGCGCCAGGGCGGCGAGCCCATCCCGGTCGACTACCTGATGCGCCAGTCGGGCGGCAGCTGGAAGGTGTTCGACGTGATGGTCGAAGGCGTGTCCTTCGTGCAGACCTTCCGCCAGCAGTTCGACAACGAGCTCACCGGCAAGTCGATCCGCGAAGTGGCCGGCGAACTGCGCAACGGGCAGCTGCAGGCCAATGCCAGCACCCACCAGTAAGGCCACGGTGGCGCGGGCCGGCGAGGCGCTGCGCTTCGCCGGCCCATTGCTGCGCGCGCAGGTGGCGGAGGCATGGCGCCAGGCGTTGCCGCAGCTCGTCGGCGTGCGTCGCTTCGATCTCGCGCAGGTGCCGGCCATCGACAGCGCCGGCATCGCGTTGCTGGCCGAGCTCGCGGCGCGCGCCGGCGAAACCGTCGCCGTGGACGGCCCGCCACCGGAATACGCCGCGCTGTGCGCCGCCTACCGGCTCGGGCCCGCGCTCGCCTTCGTGACCTGAGCCGCGTCGCGCCTCCCACTCCAACCTCTACACTTTGCGCATGGACCGCCCTTCCCCCCGTCTGCTGCCGATGTTGGCGTTGTGCGCGTTCGCCTCGATGG
>JABFWF010000075.1 GCA_013362405.1 Lysobacter sp.
GCGCGGCCTGCGCCGCGACGCGTCGCCCGCACGCGACCTGTGGCCGCAGCTCGCGGCGCGCCTTGCACAGGCTCCGCAGGAGGCGCCGGCGCCGCCGCGCTCCGCGCGCTGGATGCCTGCGCTCGCCGCCTCGCTGGTGCTCGCCGTCGGTCTCGCCTGGCACCTGCGTCCGACGCCGGCGAACGATCCCTCCGCGCGACTGATCCAGCGGGAGGCGCAGGCGATGACGCGCGAGTACAGCGCCGCGCTGTTCGAACTCGAACGTAGCGCGCCGCCGCCGGCGGCTTCGCCGGTGACGCCCGCGTTGCGCGATCTCGACCGCAGCGCAGAGCAGATCCGCACCGCGCTCGCGCGCGATCCCGGCGCCCGCTTCCTGCTCGAACGCCTGCGTCGTACCTATGCCCAGCGGCTCGCGCTGACCCAGCGCGCCGCGCTCACCTGATCGAAGCCTTCCGGAGGTTGCCATGCGTCCACACGTCCTGCCGCTCGCCCTGTGCGCCGTGCTCGCCAGCCCGGCGCTGCTCGCGGCCACGCCCATCGACCAGACCCGCCCGCTGGATCCGCGTGGCCGCGTCGAGATCGACAACCTCAAGGGCCGCATCCAGGTGCGCGCCTGGAATCGCGGCGAGGTGAAGCTGAGCGGCATGCTCGGCGACGGCGTCGAGCGCCTGGTGGTCGAAGGCGGCGGCGACCACCTCGTGGTGAAGGTGCAGTACCCGAAGCAGATCGGCATCTGGCGCAGCGGCCACACCGGCCCCACCGACCTGCAGCTGCTGGTGCCGCTGCAGGCCAGCCTCGACATCGATTCGGTGTCCGCCGACATCGACGTCGATGGCGTCGCGCCGCAGTCGCTGTCCATCGATACGGTGAGCGGGCAGGTGGTGGTGGCCGCGGCGCCCGGCAGCACCGACATCAGCAGCGTCAGCGGCGACCAGCGCCTGACCCTCAACAGCCGCGACGTGAAGGTGCAGAGCGTCAGCGGCGACATCGACCTGCGTGGCCGGCTGGGGGGCGAGGTGCATGGCGAGACCGTGTCCGGCAGCCTGTCGGTCGACAGCAACGGTGGTGCCCTGCGGCAGCTGTCGACCACGGCCGTGTCCGGCGACACCACGTTGCGGGTGGCGCTCGCGGACAGCGGCCAGATCAAGGTGGAAACGGTGAGCGGCGACATCCGCCTGCGCACGCCGAAGTCGTTGTCGGCGCGGTTGAGCGCGAAGAGCTTCAGCGGCGACCTGACGGCGCCGGGTGCGAAGGTGAGGAAGGAGGAGTACGGACCGGGTTCCAGCCTCGACCAGCGCTACGGCGATGGTGCCGGCGAGATCCGGCTGGAAACCTTTTCCGGTGACGCGGACCTGAGCTTCGAGTAAGCAGGCGCGGGAATGGAGGAAAGCGACGGCTCGGGCCGCCGCTTTGGGGCGCGGTCAGGCCGCCGCGCGCGGGCTTGCCGGCGGTGCGATGGCTTCGCCGAAGTCGCCGTAGTACGAGGCCGCGCGCAACTCCCATGACGCGAAGTCGTCGACGCTGATCGCATCGAGCGTCATCGCGCGCAGCTCCTCGAGCTGGAGCCGCTCTTCCGCGCTGATCCAGCCCTCGCGCACGTCTTCGTCCAGCTGGCCGTCGAAGTCCAGCGCCTCGATGTCGTGCTGCTTCAGCGCCTTGAGGAACTTGCGCTCCACCGGCTCGGCCAGCACCACCTTCGGCAGGTAGCTGTCGATGCGGCCGGCCGGATTGAGCGGGCCGGGCGTCAGGAACACGCCCTCGGCCATGCGCGCGCGCGCATCGCACGGGGTCATCATCAGTGCGGCGACGCGGCGGCCGAGTCGGTCGCCCGGCGCCTGCGCGCGACGGCCAAACGGAAAGACCAGCGCCCACAGCAGCCAGCCGACCGGGCGGATCGGGAAGTTGCGCAGCGCGCCGGACAGCGCCGTCTCGATGCGGTTGATCGCATCGTGCATCGCCCAGGCGAGCAGCGGCTGGTCGCCCTGCGGGCGGCCTTCGTCCTCGTAGCGCTTGAGGATCGCGCTGCCGATGTAGAGCTGGCTCAGCACGTCGCCCAGGCGTCCCGACAGCGACTCCTTGAACTTGAGTTTGCCGCCGAGCAGCAGCATCGACGTGTCCGCCATCAGCGCGAGCGCCGCCGAGTAGCGGTCCAGCTTGCGGTAGAAGCGACGCGTGTAGTCGTCGCCGGGTGCCTTGCCGATGCGCGCGCCGGTCAGTCCGAACCACAGCGCACGCACCGCGTTCGACATCGCATAGCCGATGTGGCCGAAGAGCGCGCCGTCGAACTGGTCGATGCGGGCCTCCGCGTCGTCCAGCTGCGCGGCCTTCATTTCCTTCAGCACCCACGGGTGGCACAGGATCGCGCCCTGGCCGAAGATCATCAGCGAGCGCGTCATGATGTTCGCGCCTTCGACGGTAATCATGATCGGCGTGGCTTCCCAGCCGCGCCCCGCATAGTTGCGCGGGCCGAGGATGATGCCCTTGCCGCCATGGATGTCCATGACGTCGCGCGAGACCTCGCGGCCCATCTCGGTGCAGTGGTACTTGGCGATCGTCGACGGCACGGCCGGGTTCTCGCCGCGCGCGACCGCAGCGGCGGTCGCCTGCGACAGCGCGCTGATCGCGTAGGCCTTGCCGGCGATCCGCGCGAGCACTTCCTCCACGCCTTCGAAGCGGCCGATCGACAGGCCGAACTGCTTACGGATGCGCGCGTACGCGCCCGTCACCACCGCCCCCATCTTCGCGCCGCCGCTGGCGGTGGAGGGCAGGGTGATCGAGCGTCCGATCGACAGGCATTCCATCAGCATCTGCCAGCCCTTGCCCGCGTAGTCCTCGCCGCCGATCAACTGCGACAGCGGCACGAACACGTCGTTGCCGCGGATCGGACCATTCTGGAAGGGCGTGTTGAGCGGGAAGTGGCGGCGGCCGATCTCCAGCCCCGGCGTGTCGTGCGGCACCAGCGCGAGCGAGATGCCGATGTCCTTCCGGTCACCGAGCAGGCCGTCGGGGTCGTACATGCGGAAGGCCACGCCGATCAGCGTCGCCACCGGCGCGAGCGTGATGTAGCGCTTGTCGAGCGTGAGGCGAATGCCGAGCACCTGCGCGCCGTTCCACTCGCCCTTGCAGACGATGCCGTAGTCGGGAATGGACGTCGCGTCCGAGCCGGCGAACGGACCGGTCAGCGCGAAGCAGGGCACCTCACGACCGTCGGCCAGGCGCGGCAGGTAATGGCGCTTCTGTTCCTCGGTGCCGTAGTGCATCAGCAGTTCGGCCGGACCGAGCGAGTTCGGCACGCCGACCGTCGAGCTCACCGTCGACGAGATCGACGCGAGCTTCTGGATGACCTTGTGGTTCATCAGCGCGGAGAAGCCGAGCCCGCCGTATTCCTTCGGGATGTTCAGTCCGAAGAACTTGTTGCGCTTGACGAAGTCCCACAGCTCCGGCGGCAGGTCGGCGCGCACGTGGGAAATGTCCCAGTCGTCGACCATGCGGCACAGCGCTTCGCACGGCCCGTCGAGGAACGCCTGTTCTTCCGCGGTGAGCGCAGGCTTCGGCAGCGACAGCAGCTTGTCCCAGTCGGGCTTGCCGGAGAACAGCTCGCCCTCGAAGCCGACCGTGCCGGCTTCCAGCGCCGTGCGCTCCGTGTCCGAGAGGGGCGGCAGCAGCTTCGTATAGATGGAGAGCAGCGGCGCGGTGATCAGCGGCTTGCGGATGGCGGGAACGAGCAGCGGCAGCGCGACCACGGCCAGCACCGCCGCCATCGCGAGCGTGGCGGCGTGGCTCGCGCCGAGCAGCCAGCAGGCGAGCAGGCCACAGGCCGTGATCGCGACCCACGTCGCCAGCCGTAGCCGATGGTAGGCGGCGAAAGCGCCGGCGAGCAGGAAGGCGAGGATCGGAACGAGGACGCTCATCGGGGCGCTCCGGCAAGGGCGAGCCCGACGATGCAGGCCCGGAGTGATACCATACGCTCAAGTATGGATAGCGGTTTCCGGCGGTGTCAACCGCCTGTGCGGGCGGTCATCACCGCCAGCGCGTACTATTACCGACCATGGCGTATGGAAGCCCCTTGCCGATGACCCCCGACGCGCCCGCCAAGGCCGAACGCAGCGGTCGCCTGAGCGCCGACGACTGGGCGCAGGCGGCCCTCGACCTGATCGCCGAGCAGGGCGTGGCCGCCGTCGCGGTCGAGCCGCTGGCGCGCCGCCTCGGCGTCACCAAGGGCAGTTTCTACTGGCATTTTCCCTCGCGCGACGCGCTGCTGCAGGCGGCGCTCGAGCGCTGGGAGAAAGCCGAGCAGGAAATGGTGTTCGGCTCGCTCGAGGCCGTGCCCGACCCGCGCGAGCGGCTGCGCGCGCTGTTCCACCTGGTCGCCCACGAGGCCACTTCGCACCTCATCTACAGCGAGCTGCTCAAGGCGCTCGACCACCCGATCGTGCAACCGGTGATCGGGCGCGTCTCGCAGCGCCGCTTCGACTACCTGACGGCCGCTTTCCGCCAGGCCGGCCTGAGCACGACGGACGCGCAGCATCGCGCGCGCCTGGCCTACGCCGCCTACGTCGGCTTCCTGCAGCTGAGCCTGCAGCTGACCCAGCCGCGGCTGGCGCACGACGAGTTCGAGGCCTATGTCGAACACGTCATGGCGACGCTGATCCCGGGAGGCTCCCCGGGCGTCGCCACCGCCGGCTGAGCCGGCCCGAATTCCCTTGGAAAGTGAGGTGGGTTTTGAACGCAGCAATCGTGGATGAAACGCCGGGCCGGACCGAGGAGGACGCCATGGGCAGCCGCCTGGACGCGCTCAACCAATGGGTGCTGGAGGTCGCGAGGCTGACCCGGCCCGCCGCGATCCACTGGTGCGACGGCAGCGACACCGAGAACGCGCAGCTGGTCGCGCAGATGGAGGCCGACGGCACCCTCATCCGGCTCAACGAGGAGACCCATCCGAACAGCTGGCTGCACCGTTCGCATCCGGACGACGTCGCGCGCGTCGAGCACCTGACCTTCGTCTGCACCAGCGAGCGCGAAGACGCCGGCCCGAACAACCACTGGATGGCGCCGGCCGACGCGCACGCCAAGATGGATGCGCTGTTCGACGGCTGCATGCGCGGCCGCACCATGTACGTGATCCCCTACTGCATGGGCCCGATCGATTCGCCGCTGTCGCGCTGCGGCGTGGAAATCACCGACTCGCCCTACGTGGTCGCCAACATGCGGGTGATGACGCGCATGGGTGCGGCGGCGCTGGCGCGCATCGAGCGCGAGGGAAGCTTCATCAAGGGACTGCATTCGATCGGCGAGCTCGACCCGAACCGCCGCTTCATCGTGCATTTCCCGGAAGAGCTGACGATCAAGTCGTTCGGCTCCGGCTACGGCGGCAACGCGCTGCTGGGCAAGAAGTGCCACGCGCTGCGCATCGCCTCGCACCAGGCCCGTTCGGAAGGCTGGCTCGCCGAGCACATGCTGATCCTCGGCATCGAGAACCCGCAGGGCGAGACGCATTACATCGCCGCGGCGTTCCCGTCGGCCTGCGGCAAGACCAACCTCGCGATGCTCATCCCGCCGGAAGGCTATCGTGAGGACGGCTGGAAGGTCTGGACGATCGGCGACGACATCTGCTGGATGCGCCCGGGACCCGACGGCCGCCTGTACGCGATCAACCCGGAGGCCGGCTTCTTCGGCGTCGCGCCGGGCACCTCGATCAATTCCAATCCGAACGCGCTCGAGACCATCGCGCACGACACCATCTTCACCAACGTCGCGGTCACCGCCGACAACCAGCCGTGGTGGGAGGGCCTGAACCATGGCCAGCCCGTCATTGATTGGCGTGGAAATGACTACGATTTCAGCAAGGGCACGCCGGCCGCGCACCCGAACTCGCGCTTCACCGTGAGCGCCAGGCAATGCCCGAGCTACTCGCACAAGGCCGAGGACGCGCAGGGCGTCCCGATCAGCGCGATTGTTTTTGGCGGCCGCCGCGCGTCGCTGGTGCCGCTGGTCTTCGAGGCGCGCGACTGGACGCACGGCGTGCTGGTCGGCGCCGCGATGGGCTCCGAGACCACCGCCGCGGCCACGGGTGCGGTCGGCGTGATGCGCCGCGACCCGATGGCGATGAAACCTTTCTGCGGTTACAACTTCGCCGACTACTTCGGCCACTGGCTGTCCTTCGACAAGCCCGGCGCGCAGCTGCCGAAGGTCTTCCACGTCAACTGGTTCCGCAAGGGCGACGACGGCAAGTTCCTGTGGCCGGGCTTCGGCGACAACCTGCGCGTGCTCGAGTGGATGATCAAGCGCGTCGAGGGCAAGGCCGGCGCGGTCGAAACGCCGATCGGCAACCTGCCGAAGGAAGCCGACCTCAACCTCGACGGCGTGCGGCTCTCCGACGAGGCGCGCGCCAAGCTGTTCGGCTTCGACGCCGATGGCTGGCGCAACGAATTCGCCAGCATCGGCGAGTTCCTGCGCGAATACGGCCCCCGCATGCCGGAGGCGCTGCACGCGGAGCAGCAGCGCATCGCCGGCGCGCTGGGTGCGTGAACGCGACGGTGCAACCAAGCCGCGAGGAGGTCGAGCGCCACCTCGCGGCCGGCGACCTGCGGCGCGCGCGCGAACTGAGCGAAGCGCTGCTGGCACGCGCGCCGGGCGATGGGGACCTGCTGGCGCAGCATGCGTCCGTGCTCGTGGCCGGCGGCGACTGGCGCGCGGCCGCCGACCTGCTCGCCGGGCCGGCAGCGCGCGCGGACGCACCGTTCGGACTGCTCGCCCGGCAAGCGCTCGTGCTTGCCACGCTCGGCGACGCGCGTGCGGCCATCCCTTCGTTCCGACGGGCGCTCGAGGCGAGGCCGGACGAGTTCGCGTTGCGGCTCGGCTACGCGGAAGCGCTGGATGCCGCGGGCGAGGCGGACGAGGCGGTCGTCGCCTATTTCCGCGCGCTGTCCGATGCACAGCAGCGCGGCCGCTGGCTCAACGACGCCACCACGCCGCCGGGCATGCGCGCGCGCGTCCAGCATGCGATGGACCGTGTCGTCGCCGGCCGCCAGGCGTTCCTGATGCAGGTCGTGACGCCGCATGTGGATGCTTTCGGCCGCGACGCGATGGCGCGCGTGCTGGAAGCCGTCGACGTTTACCTGGGCATGCGCGCGTCGCCGCCGCGCGATCCGCGCCAGCAGCCGAAATTCTTCTGGATGCCCTCGCTGCCGGCCACCGCCTTTTTCGATCGCGTGCTGTTTCCCTGGTACGACGCGCTCGAGTCGCAGGCTGGCGCCATTCGCGCCGAGCTCACGGCACGGCTCGGGGACGGCGGGGAAATGGAGCCGTTCCTCGGCACGCGCGACGCCGCCGCCACAGCGCCCTACCTGGCCGGCGACGCGGGTTCGCACGCCTGGGATGCCTACTTCTTCTTCCGTCACGGCGAGCGCTTCGACGCCCACCACGCCGCCTGCCCGCGCACGTCGGCCGCGCTGGAGCAGGTGCCGCTCACGCGCATCCGCGAACACGCGCCCGAAGTGCTGTTCTCGCTGCTTTCGCCGCGCTCGCACATCACGCCGCATCACGGCGTCACCAACACGCGCGTGGTGACCCACCTGCCGCTGATCATCCCGCCGGGGGACTGCGCGCTGGTCGTCGGTGGAGAGACGCACCGCTGGCAGGAAGGCCGCTGCGTCACCTTCGACGACAGCTTCCTGCACGAAGCATGGAACCGCACCGGCGAGCTGCGCGTGGTGATGATCCTGGACTGCTGGAATCCCTACCTCGAGGAGGCGGAGCGCATCGCGCTCAAGGACATCGTCGAACGCATCGGCGACTTCAACGCCGCCGCCGGCCTGCGCTGACCGCTCAGAACAGCAGGTAGGTCGAGAGGATGTACTTGTCGCCGCTCACGGGCGGCAAGCCGGCGTGCTGGTACATCCAGTACGGCGGGAACATCAGCAGCCGCCCCGCGCGCGGCGCGACCTTGACGCCGAGGTCGCAGAACTCGGTTTCGCCGCCCTCTGCGACGTCGTTGAGGTACCACAGGAACACCATGTAGCGGCCGCAGGCCACGTCGACTGCGTCGAAATGTGGCTGGAACGACTCCTCGCCACCGGGGCGGTACCGCTTGAGCGTCAGCTTGTCGGTGCGCGGCCGCATGGGCACGGGAATCGTGAGCGGGACGTCCCGGTTGTAGCGCGCGAGCCAGGTCTCGATCTGGTGCAGGAAGAAGCCGATGAACGCCGGATCCGCCAACGCGCCGATGTTGAGCTCGGTCCAGGCGCTGTTCTCCAGGCCATCGCGCACGCCGCGGCCGTTGCGCCGCTGCTGCGTGACTTCCTGCTCGAAACCCTCGATGAGCTTGCGGCAGAAGTCCGCCGGCAGGGCCTCGTCGTAGACGCGCACGTAGTCGGCGAGGGCATGCATCTCAGGCCTCCGGAAGCGCGTAGCCCCAGTGGTCCGCGGCCGGGCGCAGGATCGGGAACGCCGGTTCGAACCACTTGCGGTAAGGCAGCCAGCGCGCCACCGCACGCTTGTTCACCGGCTCGATCACCTGCGAATAGCTCGGCGTGCTGATATAGCCCTTCGCCGCCGCATGCCTGGAGAATTCGACGAGGAACCCGCGTTCCTCGATGTCGAGGTAACCGGCGATGCGCTCGACCTGCGCGGGGAAGTCGCCGACGGTGTCTTCGTAGCGCAGCACCAGCGCGTCGGGCGCCAGCAGCGGCGCATGATGGATCCAGAAGCGCATCGCATTGGCGTAGCTTTTCGCAAGCCGCTCCAGCGTGGAGCACAGCACCAGGAAGGCGGGCGAGCGGAAGTTCTGCATGTAGCAGCTCAGGAGCACGTCGCAGGGATGGCGCAGCGCGAGGATGATCTTGGCCGACGGGAACAGCCGGCGGATCATCGGCAGGCGCAGCATGTTGAGCGGATTCTTGTCGACCAGGATCTGGCCCGGCGCGCGATGGGCGACCTTGTCGGCCTCGGACCAGTAGAACGCGCGCAATTCGGCGAGTTCCTCCCGCCCGAGGCGGGGTAGGTCCCTCGGATATCCGTGGCCCATGCGCTCCATCCGCTCCACGCACGCCTGCACGATGATGCGTTCGTCCATCGACACGTAGCGCGGGTGGGCGTCGAGCATCTGCTCGAGCATGGTCGTGCCCGAGCGGGGGAAACCGACGATGAACACCGGCGACGCTTCCGGCGCAGGATCGTCCGCCGATGGCGGGAACACGGCGTCCTTTGGATCGAGCCACTTCGAGGCGATCCGCAGAGGCTCCTCCGCCGATGCGGCGATGTCCGGCGCCATGTCGGCGGCGAGCTCGAACTGGATGGCGTGTGCCTTGGCCAGCTGCGCCATCGCCTCGTCGACCTGGCCCTGCTTGTCGGCCACGCTGGCGAGCGCGAAATGCGCCGCCGCGCGCGCCTGCAGCGGCAGGTCCCCGACGCGCAGCAGCTCTTCGTTGGCGGCGCGCGCCGCCGCGTAATCCTTGCGGCGGGTGGCGAGCGTCGCCTCCAGCGTCAATGCGTCGACGTGGGTATCGGGATGGTCGGCGTGGCGTACGCGCTCCAGCAACGCGGATGCTTCGTAGATGCGGTTGGTGCGCTCGTGCAACGACGCGAGCCGCACCATCGCGGTGGGGTCCATGGATCCGTGGGCGTCGGATTCGAGCAGGACGCGCGCTTCCTCCGCGCGGCCGAGCTGGACCAGCACCTTGGTGAGGTCGCCGCGCAGCCGCGGTTCGAGCGCGGGCCACGTCGCGACAGGCGGCATCAGTTCCTCGGCACGCCGCACGTCGCCGCATTCGATGCAGGCGAGCGCCGCGTAGACGCGGGCGTCGGCATCGTGGCCTTCCAGTTCGCAGGCGTCGAGGAAGCGGTGACGCGCGTCGCCCGGCCGGCCCATGTCGAGCAGCAACAGGCCGTAGTTCACCAGGATGTCGGGCGTCGCCGGCGCCAGCGACAGCGCCTCGCGGAAAGCGGCATCCGCCTCGTCGAAGCGGCGCAGCCCCCGCAGCATCACGCCGAGGTTGGCGCGGTATTCCGGCACGGTGGGATGTAGCCGGGCGAGCTCGCCGAAGACGTCCGCGGCGGCCTGCACCTGGCCCTGCGCGTCGAGCGACATCGCCAGCAGGGTGAGGGCGGCCTCGTCGCCCGGCGCGCGCTCCAACGTGGCCCGGCACGTGCGTTCGCATTCCGCGAAGCGGCCGCTGGCGTATTCGTCGACCGCGCGTTCGAGCAACTGCTGGATCATCGTCGTCCCGGAAAAGAAAAGGGCCGCGCGGCATGCCGCGCGGCCCTGAAGTCTAGCAATGATCGGAACGATCAGAACTTGACGGTGTAACGCGCCCAGTAGTAGCGACCGATGGTGTCGAAGTTCGACGGGTCGGTGTTCGCGTTGAGGACGTTGTTCTGGTACATGATCGGCGGCTGCTTGTCGAACAGGTTGTCGACACCGACCTCGACCCGCGAGTTGATCGACGGCAGCGCGTACGTGAAGTTCACGCTGTGGGTCACGTACGAACCGATGTTCAGGTCGTAGCAGTAGATCGGGTTCGCGATGCAACCACCGTCCGCGTTCTTGATCGAGAACTTGCTCAGGTACTTCGTGCGCCAAGCGACGCTGAAGTCACCCATGCTCCAGTTCGCGAACGCACGCGCGCGGACGCGGGAGTACAGGCCGTAGTCCTTGTTGAACGTGCCGGCGAGGTGCGCGATCGGATCCGTGTTGGAGGTGGTGTCGACGTCATTGTCCCACTTGGAGATGTAGGTGCCGTCGAAGCCGAAGTTCCAGCTACCCCACGCGGTGTTCGGGAGCTTGTAGTGGGCGCCCACGTCCCAGCCCGTCGCATCCAGGCGGCCGAGGTTGACGGTCGGCTGCTGGATGAACGCGATCTGGCCGTCCGGGTTGCGGTGGATGTACGGGCAGAACGGGCTGGCGTTGTTGGCATAGCACTGGTTGAGCACGGTCTGTGCGCCCAGCGTGCTGATGTTGTCGCCCAGGGCCAGACGCCAGTAGTCGACGTTGACCGACAGGCCCGGCAGCCAGCTCGGGTCATACACCGCACCCCAGTCGTACGAACGGCCCTGCTCCGGCTGCAGGTTGTAGCCGGCGTAGACCGAACCGGAAACCACGCCGGTCGTCTGCGACAGGCCGGTGTTCTCGATGCCGGTCGCCGGGATGGCGGTGGCGCCGGTGGGCGCGCCGCAGGCCGAACGATGGGCCGGGTCGTTGGTGTAGCCGACGCAGGGGTCGGTGGCGGTCGGTGCGTTGCCCGACGGACCGGTGAACAGGTCCGAGATGGTCGGCGCACGGAACACTTCCGCGACCGTGCCGCGCAGCAGCAGGTCGTCGATCGGACGCCATTCGACCTGCAGCTTGCTGCTGACGTTGTTGCCGAAGTTGCTGTAGTTCGAGTAGCGCGAGCCGACGGTGACGTTCAGCGCCTTGGCGAACGGCGCGTCCTTCAGGATCGGCAGGAACAGCTCGGCGTACAGCTCGCCGACCGAGTACGAACCGGTGAGCGGCGCACCGCAGGCTTCCTGCGAAATGAAGCAGGTGCCATCGGCGCCGGCGAGGGCGACGTAGTCCACTTCGCCGCGCAGGTACTCGCGACGCCACTGCGCGCCGAAGGCGAGCTGGGCGGCGCCGGCCGGCATGTTGAACAGTTCGCCGGAGGCGTTGGCTTCCACGCCCTTCGAGATCTGCGTGGTGTTCGACATCGGGGACACCGCGTACTGCTTCAGCGTCGCGATGGTCTGCGGGTCCTGGATGTTGAAGATGTTGAGCGGGACGCAGTTGGCGATCGGCGCGGTCGGCGTGCCGCAGGTCGCGACGCCGGTCGGGCTCATGAACGACGGGCCGAGGGCGTCACGCAGGCCCTGGTAGTACACGTAGCCCTTGGTCTGGGTGTTGTTGAACGTGCGGCCGTAGTTCACCGCCACGTCCCACTTCCACGTGTCGCCCAGCAGGCCTTCGAAGCCGCCGATGACCTGGTCGGTATCGGTGCTGTTGAGCGACATGCGCTGGCCCAGCGAGGTGAAGCGGGTACGCAGGTTCGGGCCGCCGCCGCCGAAGGAGATGCCGAACGGGTTGTAGACGTTCTGCGCCGAGATCACCACGCCGTCGGAGTTGGCGTCGAACGGCAGCGCCGCGATCGCGAAGCCCGAGGAGGTCTTGTTGTGGAAGACGTTCAGGAACGCGCTGACGTCGTCGCTGATCTGGTAGTTCGCCAGGAAGAAGCCGTTGGTGCGCTCCTGCGGCGTCTGGATCAGGTTGGTGCGCTGGTAGTTGTAGGCGTCAGTCGCGCTGTTGTAGCAGCGGTAGTCCGACGTGCTGCGGCCCGAGGCACCGGCGATGCGGGTGACGCTGGAGCAGCCCAGCGCGGTACGCAGCGGATTGCCCGAGGGCAGGTTGATGCGGCCGTTCGGCGTGCGGCTGGAACCGGCGGCGATGACCGAACCGTAGGTCAGGTACAGCGCGTCCTTGGAGAAGTCGCGGTCGGCCGACGAGATCTTGGTGAACTTGTTGTAGTCGATGCCGGCGATGATGTTGCCCTTCTCGCCGCTCTGGCCGAAGGTGAACGAACCACCCGTGCGCTGGCCGTCGCCCTTGCCCGAAATGCCGTAGTCGAGCGAGGCCTGCATGCCGGTGAAGTCTTTGCGCATGATGAAGTTCACGACGCCGGCGACGGCATCGGAACCGTACACGGACGACGCACCGACGGTCAGGACTTCGATGCGCTCGACCGCGGAGGCCGGGATCGAGTTGAGGTCGTTGTTCAGCACGCGGCGGCCGTTGATCAGCATCAGCGTGCGCTGCGAGCCGAAGCCGCGCAGGTCGACCGCCGAGGCGCCGTTGCCGCCGCCGTTGTTGACCTGCGGGTTGGTCGGCGAACCGGCGATCGCCGGCAGCTCCTGCACGAGGTCGCCGAGGGTCAGCTTGCCGGTCTTCTCGATCGCGGCGCGGTCGATGGTGACGACCGGGCTGGCGTTTTCGGCGTCGACACGACGGATGCGCGAGCCGGTCACCTCGATGCGGTCGAGGGTCTTGGCCTGCTGGTCAGCCGGAGCCTGCGCGGCCGGCGCAGCCTCCTGGGCGAAGGCGATGCCGGTACCGGCAGCCGCCGTGGCGCCCACGGCGAGCGCGAAGGTGATCGCGTCGCGGAGCTTGGTGGTCTTCAGGGTCATCTCTCTCTCCAAGTCAGTCTTGGGTATTTCCCATGGGAACCTCCCCGGCGGAGTCGAAAAGACACCCGTACCGGCAAGGCCGGGGCCGATAGTAGCCCCCCTCGGAGAGAAATTAAAGTGTCGTTAAAGGGCCGAATTTCCCGGGGGAAGCTGGCATCCGGGAACCGAAAGGCGTGCTGGCGGCGCCACGCCCGCGACGGCCGGGGCAGGCGCGCGAATCGACGGTCGGGTCAGGCCAGGCGGGGCAAGGCCGGGGAAGTGCGGGCTCGCGCCCGCGGACTCAGAGGTCCTGCTCGTACCGGACGTACGGGACGGTGCCGTCCTCTTCGCCGGAGGTGTTCGGCGAGAACGGGTTCTTGCCGCGGGTCACCACGTTGTCGGCGCCGACGGTGAGCTGGCCGCTCCAGGGAGTGCGCCACGTCAGGCCGAGGCCGAAGGCTTCCCATTTCGGCTGGCCCGGCGTGTCGACCACGTGGCCGACGATGCTGGCACCGAAGGCGCCCACGCCACCGCCGACGGTGAAGCTGCGGCTGTTCCAGCGATCGGCCAGCGCCGGCATGTCTTCGGGGGCGACCAGACGCGCCTTGGCCATGGTGCCGGCCAGAGAAACGTAACCCTGGCTGCCCAGGTCCTTGCGTGCGACCAGGGTGATGTCGTTGCCCTCGACCCGGGCGCCGGGGCGGCCGGGTGCCAGCCAGGCGGGCAGGGTGTCGTGGCTCGCGCCGAGCGACACGCCGAGATGGGTCCCGCCATGGGCGAAGGCGGTTCCGACGCTGGCGCGGCGGCTGCCGTTGGCGTCGAAGCCGTTGCCGAGCGCGGCGAGCAGGCAGTTGTTGGACAGGTTGCCGAGGGTGCCGGCGAGGCCGTTCTTGCGATCGCACAGCAAGGCGAGCGAATCGCCGGCGTCGAGGCCAAGGGTGGCGTCGAGGGTGTTGTTGCCGAAGCGCCAGCGCGCGCCCGCCTGGGCGCCATCGACCGGCTCGAGGACCAGCAGCGCTTCCACCTTGCCGCTGGCATTGTTCCAGACCGGCAGGACCGTCTGGTCGCGCCGCGCCGACTGCGCAGCCGCGCCCGTCGCCACGCCGAGGGCGAGCATGAGGGCGAAGGGAAGCTGCAGCAGACGGGAGAACATGGTGCGCGTGTGACCCCGGCGTGGTGGTCGAGTTCCTCGGGGGATGACACGACTTTAACCGATTTATGTTTCCTTAACAATCCCTGTCACCGAGCCGCGTCCGTTTTCCGCCCTACTGCAGGCGCGCGGGTGGCTGCGCCTCGAGTCCCGGCCGGGGGGCGAACAAGGCCCCGATCTGCTCCGGGTCGAACCGGTACTGCTGCCCGCAGAACTCGCAACGGATCTCCGCCACGCCGCCGGCCGCGGCCGCCATCGCCTCTTCCTCGCCGAGCGACTGGAGCATGGACGCCACCCGTTCCCGCGAGCACGAGCAGGCGAAGCGCAGCGGCCGGCTGCCCATCACCTCGATGGTGTCCTCCGGGAACAGCCGCCGCAGCAGCGTCTCCGCCGGCCACTCGAGCAATTCGCGCGGGGTGAGGGTGTCGAAGAGCGCGCAGGCGCGCGTCCAGCCGTCCTCGTCGCCGGCATCGCCCGGCAGCTTCTGCAGCATCAGGCCGGCGACCCGCTGGTGGTCGACCGCGAGCAGCAGGCGCGTGGGCAACTGCTCGGACTGCCGGAAGTACGCCTCGAAGGCGTCGGCAAGCGCATCCGACTCGAGCGCGACCATGCCCTGGTAGCGCGCCGGTTCGCGCTCGCCGATACCGGGGTTTTCGATCGTGATCACGAGCAGCGCGTTCTCGCCGAGTTCGCGCAGGTCGCGCGAGACCGGCATGCCTTCCTCGTACTGGGCGATCGCGCGCAAGGTACCGGCGGCGGTGCATTCGGCGAACAGCGTGCGCAGCGGACCCTCGCCGCGCAGCTGCACCGAAAGGCGGCCGTCGACCTTCGCGTGGCCGGTGAACAGCGCCGCCGCCGCGCAGGCCTCGCCGAGCAGTTCCTCGATCGCCGCCGGGTATTCGGCGCGCGCGCGGATCTGTCGCCAGGTTTCCTCCAGGTGCACGCGCACGCCGCGAACGCCGGCCTCCTGCAGCAGGAAACGGGTGAGGGCGTCGCGATCGTCGGCGGCAGGCTGGGTCATGGTCGGTGTCCGGCGCGATAATGCGCGCTGTCTTCGGGGATGGCGCCTAATGAGTGGGGATCGCAAGCGCGCAAGGCAAGCCGGCCGGCGCGAACCGTCGCGCGCACGACGCTGGCTGCGCCGCCTGTTGTGGCTGCCGGTGCTGTTCGTCGGCGCCACCGTCCTGCAGGTGCTGGTGCTGCGCTTCGTCGATCCGCCGTTCTCCGCGTTCATGGCGGAACGCCAGCTCGCCGCGTGGGTGGAGGGCGACTGGGACTACCGCACTGCCTACGACTGGCGCGATCTGGGCGCGATGGCGCCAAGCCTGCCGTTGGCGCTGGTCGCCGCCGAGGACCAGCGCTTTCCCGTCCACCACGGCTTCGACTTCGAGGCGATCCGCCAGGCGCAGGTGCACAACGAACGGATGCAGGCGCGCGCCGAACGCCGCAACCAGCCGGTGCGGCACCTGCGCGGCGCCAGCACGATCAGCCAGCAGACCGCCAAGAACCTGTTCCTCTGGCAGGGCGAAGGCGCCTCGCGCTGGCTGCGCAAGGGCCTCGAGGCCTGGTACACCGTGCTGATGGAGGCGTTCTGGCCGAAGGCGCGCATCCTCGAGGTGTACGCCAACATCGCCGAGTTCGGCGACGGCATCTACGGCGCGCAGGCGGCTTCGCGCAGCTACTTCGGCAAGGACGCGGTGCAGCTCACGCCGGCCGAGAGCGCGAGCCTGGCCGCGGTGCTGCCCAGCCCGCGCCGCTACAGCGCCGGGCGCCCCGGCCCCTACGTGGAGCGACGCAGCGGCGGCATCCAGCGGCAGATGCGCCATCTCGGCCGCGACGGCGTCGTGCCGCAACGCTGAACCCGACTACCATGCCGCCATGACCCGCGAACGCCGCGACGAGCTCACCGTGGTGGTGGCCGCCTACAACGAGGCGGAGGCCCTGCCCGCGCTGCATCCGCGCATCGCCGCCGTGTTCGACACGCTGCAGGCCGAGGGCGTCGACGGCCGCGTGCTGTATGTCGACGACGGCAGCCGTGACCGCACCTGGGACACCTTGCGCCGCATCGCCGCCGCGGATCCGCGCGTCGCGCTGCTGCGGCTGTCGCGCAACTTCGGCAAGGAAGCCGCGCTCACCGCCGGGCTCGACCTCGTCGACGAGGGGGCCGCGCTGGTCCTCGATGCGGACGGCCAGGATCCGCCCGAGCTGATTCCCGCATTCGTCGCGAAGTGGCGCGAGGGCTTCGACGACGTGCATGGCACGCGCACCGCGCGCGAGGGCGAGGGCTGGCTGAAGAAGGCGACCGCGCACGGCTTCTACCGCATCATCGGCCGTCTTTCGCGCACGCCGATCCCGCAGGACACGGGCGACTTCCGCCTGCTTTCACCGCGCGCGCTCGCGGCGCTGAAGCAACTGCGCGAACGCCAGCGCTTCATGAAGGGGCTGTTCGGCTGGGTCGGCTTCGCCCAGGCGGCGATCCCCTACGAACGCGATGCGCGCATCGCCGGGCGCAGCAAGTTCAACTTCTGGTCGCTGTGGAACTTCGCCCTCGAAGGCATCACCAGCTTTTCCACCGCGCCGCTGCGCCTGGCGACCTACCTCGGCCTCGCCACCGCGTCGCTCGCGCTGGTCTACGCGGCCTGGGTGGTGCTCAAGGCCTTGCTGTGGGGCGATCCCGTCGCCGGCTGGCCGAGCATGATGGCGGTGATCCTGCTGCTCGGCGGCGTGCAGCTGATCGCGCTCGGCCTGATTGGTGAATACCTCGGGCGCCTGTACATGGAATCCAAGCAGCGCCCGCTCTACCTCGTCGACACCTGGCTTCCCGCGCCGGGAGTATCCTCGGCCGCGACGATCCCGGCCGGAGGAGAGACCCATGCGTACGGTCCGCCAGCTGCTCGAAGCGAAAGCGCCTGAGGTCTTCGCGATCGGTCCCGACGCGCCGGTCCTCGACGCGGTCCGGCTGATGGCCGAGAAGCATATCGGCGCACTGCTGGTGATGGAGGCGGGGCACCTGGTGGGGATCCTCTCCGAACGCGACTATGCGCGGAAGGTGGTGCTGCAGGGCCGTTCGTCACGCGACACGCCGGTGCGCGACATCATGACCCGCGAGGTCGTCTCCGTGCGCCTGGACGACACCAGCGACCGCTGCATGCAGGTCGTCACCGAGCACCGCATCCGCCACCTGCCCGTGCTCGACGGCGGAGCCGTGCTGGGCGTGGTGTCGATCGGCGACCTGGTCAAGGCGGTGATCGAGGACCAACAGGTCGAGCTGGACCAGCTGCAGCGCTACATCGCGTCCTGACGCCTATTTCGCGTATTTGCCGCCGCACTGCGCGTCCTTGCCGGGGCCGAGTTCCAGCGTCGCCAGCAGCGCCGCCGGCGGTGCGATGCTGCCGAGGCTGAGCGCGAGCGCGCCACGCAGGCCGAGCCGCCTATAGTCGGGATGGAAGCGCGGCGCCTTGAAGGTGCCGGAGACGACCAGTGGCGAGCGCAGCGCGAGCAGGCTGCGGTCCTTCGGGCGCGGCCGCAGGGTGAGATCCAGCGTCTCGTCGCGCAGGCTGATGTTGCCTTCGCCGACGATGAGCGTGTCGGTGGTGTCGAAGGCGAGCGCGTTCGCGTGCATCACGCCACCCTGCACCGAGAAGTCGCCGAACGCGCAGCGGATCGGGATGAGCTTGTCTCCCGTGAGCAGGAATTTCAGCGACTCCGCGATGTCGAGCCCGGCCAGTTCCATCACGAGGTTGCTGATCTGCCCGTGCCCCATGCCGACGGCGATGCCACCGTCGGCGCTGCCGAGCATCTTCGCGATCGAGTTGCCACTGCCGGAAAGCGAGACCGACCCGCCGACGCGGCCGATGGCGTCGCGCGCCGTCTGGATGCGCGGCAACAGGCGCGCGAGGTCGAGGCCGCGCACGCTGGCGTCGGCATGGGTATGGATCGGTGAATCGCGCGCATCCATGCGCACCGTCGAACGGATGTGCCCGCTGGCGACGCCGAAGTCGAGTGGATCGAGCCGGAGCAGGCCGCCGTCCAGCCGCAGGTGCACGTCCATGTCGTCCAGCGGCAGCTTCGGCGCGTTGATGCGCTGTGCCTTCCAGCGGACGTCGGCGTCCATCGCGCGCAGCTTGTCGAGGTTGTAGGGCGTGTCCGGCAGCACGCGTGGGCTGGCCTGTTCGCGCGCGGCCTGCGCGGCCAGCTCGGGGTTGGTCGTCTCGCCCCCGCCCGCGTGCGGCGCCTTGCCGATGAACACCGCGAGGTCGTCGAAGTCGAGCATGCGCGATACCAGGACGCCGCGCAGGAACGGCCGCACCCCGCCGACGGTAATCGCCGCGCTGCCAGCGAGGTCGCTGTCGCCGACCTTGCCGGCGAAACGGTCGTAATGCCAGGTGGTGCGCGTGCCCTGCAGTTCGCGCGTGAGCCGGCCGTCGAAGTGGTAGGGCGGCGAGGGCGGCGTGGCGATGTGCAGCAACGGGTAGAGGTCGCCGAGGTTGCGGCCGCTCAACGCGAACTGCAGGTCGAAGCCGGACAGCCGCAACGGGTCGAGCAGCGTGCCGCGCGCGTGCGCACGGGTGGCGCCGGCGTCGATGACCGCGTCGATGTGATAGGGCTTGTCCGCGTCGCGCAGCGCCAGCGGCGACTCCGCGCGGCCGCGCACCTTGAACGCCGCGCCCTTCCATCGCCCGCGGCCGCGTGCGTCGATCGGCGGCGCGGTACCCGGCGTCGCCGCCGCGCTGGCGACCGCGACGTCGATCGCGGTGGCCTGCTTGTTGTCGATGTATTGCAGGCGTCCATCGTCGATCCACAGGCGACGGACCTGTGCATTGCTGCCGCCCGGCTGGCCGAACACCCAGTTGCCGGTGCCATCGGGCCCGCGCTCGAGCAACAACCGCGGATGCGCCAGGCGAAGTTGCGGGATGCGGACCTGTCGCTTCAATAGCGGCCACAGCGCCACGTCGAAGGCGACGCGATCCGCGCTGGCCATGACCGGTGACTTCGACCAACTCGCGTTGCCGAAACGCACGCGGCCAAGACTGATCGACGTGATGCGGCCGGGATGCACGTCGAGATCGCCGCCGATGTCGAAGCTGCGCCCGGTGCGCGCCGCGACGATGCGTTCGACCGGCCCCTTGAACCAGTTCCAGTCCCACAGCAGGGCCAGCGCCACGATGCCGGCGGCGAACAACACCAGGGCCACGCGCCAGGGATGGCGCCGCAACACGTTCCGTGCGTCGGGTTGGCGCGGCGCGGCAGGCAAGGCGTCGGCTCCGGAAGGCGGCCTTCCACCTTCCGGGGCATGCGGTCAATCGCCGGTGAAGCCGTTGGGCGCGATTCAGCGCAGCGGGCAGGCTGCCCGCCGGAATCAGTCGAGCGCCACCGCCTGCGCGTGCTCGCGGGTCGCGAGGAACTGCACGTCCGGTGCGCGTTCCTGCGCCAGTTGCAGGTTGACCCGGGTCGGCGCGAGGTAGACCAGCTGGCCGGCGGCGTCGAGCGCGAGGTTCATCGCATGCTTGTCGCGGAACTCCTCGAGCTTTTTCGCGTCGCCGCAGCGGATCCAGCGCGCGGTGGCGACGTTGACCTGCTCGAAGCTCGCGTCGACGCCGTACTCGTCCTTCAACCGGTAGGCGACCACGTCGAACTGCAGCGTGCCGACCGCGCCGAGGATCAGGTCGTTCGACATCAGTGGGCGGAAGAACTGGGTCGCGCCTTCCTCCGACAGCTGCGCCAGGCCCTTCTGCAGTTGCTTGAGCTTGAGCGGGTCGCGCAGGCGTGCGCGGCGGAACAGTTCCGGCGCGAAGTTCGGAATGCCGGTGAAGCCCAGCACTTCGCCTTCGCTGAAGGAATCGCCGATCGAGATCGTGCCGTGGTTGTGGATGCCGATCACGTCGCCGGGATACGCGGTCTCGACGATCTCGCGGTCGCTGGCCATGAAGGTCAGCGCGTTGGCGAGCTTGACCTCCTTGCCGCTGCGCACGTGGAAGGCCTTCATGCCGGCGTCAAAGCGTCCGGAGCAGATGCGCATGAAGGCGACGCGGTCGCGGTGCTGCGGATCCATGTTGGCCTGGATCTTGAAGACGAAGCCGGTGAGATGCGGCTCGTACTGGCCGATCTCGCGCGACGTCGTCGCGCGCGGCTTCGGTTCGGGCGCGTGCTCGACGAAGAAGTCCAGCAGCAACTGCACGCCGAAGTTGTTCACCGCCGAGCCGAAGAACACCGGCGTCTGCCTGCCGGCGAGATACGCGGCCTGGTCGAACGGATGCGACGCGCCCTGCACGAGCTCGAGCTCGTCGCGCAGTTCGCGCAGCATCTCGGCGCCGATGCGTGTTTCGAGCTGCGGATCGTCGATCGAGGCGAAGATCGTCGAGTCCTGGCGGGTGAAGTTGCGGCCCGGCTCGTACAGGTGCACTTCGCCGGTGACGAGGTGCACGACGCCCTTCAGGCGCTGGCCCATGCCGATCGGCCAGGTGACGGGCGCGCACTGGATGCCGAGCACGGATTCGACCTCGTCGAGCAGGTCGATCGGGTTCTTGCCCTCGCGGTCGAGCTTGTTGATGAAGCTCATGATCGGCGTGTCGCGCAGGCGGCACACCTCCATCAGCTTGATCGTGCGCTCCTCCACGCCCTTGGCGACGTCGATGACCATCAGCGCTGAGTCCACCGCCGTGAGCACGCGGTAGGTGTCCTCGCCGAAGTCGGCGTGGCCGGGCGTGTCGAGCAGGTTGACGATGCGGCCTTCGTACGGGAACTGCATCACCGACGAGGTGACGGAGATGCCGCGCTCCTTTTCCAGCGCCATCCAGTCGGACGTCGCGTGGCGCGCGGCCTTGCGGCCCTTGACCGAGCCGGCCATCTGGATCGCGCCCCCGAACAGCAGCAACTTTTCGGTCAGCGTGGTCTTGCCGGCGTCGGGGTGCGAGATGATCGCGAACGTGCGCCGGCGCGCGGCTTCGGTGGAAACGTCGGACATGGCGAAGCGGCGCGCGGGCGGCGCCGGGACGGAAGCGGGAATGCGGGGATGATACCAGCCGGGCCCAAGCGCCGTTCTGCGGGACGAACTGTGCGCCGATGCCCAGTTCGCTCACGTCCGGCCGGAGCATGGCGCGCCCGACGTTAAGGTAACGATCGAATCACATGGGGACGACGGCGTGCGCATCGCGATCATCGGGGAGGACGGCGGCCGCATCGGCCAGTTCGAGCAGGCGTTGGCCGATTTCGGCCTGGACTGGGACGTGGTCCGGCCGTCCGGCGCCAGCGCCGCCATCGATACGCCGCTGCCCGCCGACGTCTATGTCGCCGCGCCGCGCGAGACCGCCCTGATGACGCGGATCCGCGAGCGCCATCCCGCCGCCGTGCGCATCCTCCTGCTGGAAGCGGGCCAGGACGTCGATGCGATGCAGGCGCTCGATTGCGCGCATCGCCTGCTGCGCATGCCGCTCGACGCGGGCGAACTGATCGAGGCGGTGGAGAGCCTCGCCGACCTGCGCGAGCTGCTCGACAACCCCGAGCTCAAGCAGCGCATCGGCAGCATCGGCTCGCTGCCGCCGCCGCCGCGCGTGTACATCGAGCTGACCCAGCTGCTGCGCGATCCCGAATCCAGCAACGCCGAGATCGCCGACGTGCTGGCGCAGGACCCGGCGATCGCGGCGAAGGTGCTGCGCCTTTGCAATTCCGCCTACTTTTCCGGCGGCCGCGTGATCACCGACTTCCGCGCCGCGGTCACCCGCCTGGGCCACCAGCAGATCAACCGGCTGGTGCTGGCCAGCGAGACCTTCGGCTCGATCCAGTCCGCCAACGGCGTGGACCGCGAGGCGCTGCAGGACCGCGCGCTGCGCACTTCGCGGATCGCCGGCCGCCTGCTCGCCGGCGCCAGCGCCGAGCTCGCCGCCACCGCGGGGCTGCTGACCGAAGTCGGCCTGCTGCTGCCGGGCATCCAGGCCAGTGGCGACGGTCCGCATTACGCCGAGGCCGGCGCCTACCTGCTCGGCCTGTGGGGCCTGCCGATGCCGATCGTCGAAGCGGTCGCCCACCACCACCGGCCGGCGCGCATGCGCTCGGGTGGTTTCTGGGTGACCGGCGCGGTGCATGTCGCCTCCGCGCTGGTGTCGGGCAAGGACGTCGACGAGGCCTACCTGCGCACCGTGGGCGTGTACGACAAGCTGCCGCGCTGGCGCGACATGGCGGCGCAGCTGGCCGAGGCGGCATAGCGCTCGGCGGAGAAGCGCTCGCGGGCGAGCATCACGATCGGCCGTGCGTCGCCGATGGACGCATAGGCGATAACCACGTCGCGCCCGCGCTCAGCGCGCGTTTTCGCCGGGGATGCTCACCATCCCGACCGTTCCCGCCATGCGGAACGGGATCGACTGCAAACGCATGCCGCGGTTCACCTGCACCGCGAAGTGCAGGTGCGGTCCGGTGGTGAAGCCGGTGTTGCCCGACAGCCCGATCTGCTGGCCCGCGCGCACGCGCTGGCCGAGCTGCACCAGCACGCCGCCTTCCTGCAGGTGCGCGTACAGGCCCATGGTGCCGTCGTCGTGCAGGATGCGCACGAAGTTGGCGCGGCCGCCGTATTTCTCGAGGTTGAGGCCGGCCTTGTCGAAGTCGCTCTCCACCTGCATCACCACGCCGTCGCGCGCGGCGAGCACCGGCGTGCCGAGGTCGGCGGCGAAATCGACCGCGTAGCGGTTCTGCGGATCGGTGTGGCTGAAGCGCCCGCCGTAGCCTTGGTCGATGTGCGACGCGCGCTGGCGCAGCGGCAGCTGGTAGACGACGTCGCGCGGCTGCGCCGTCGGATCGCCCGGCATCGCGTCCAGCTGCAGTTCGAATTCGCCCGCGCGATCGGGATCCAGCGCGCCGATCCGCGCCACGCGCACGCTGCCGCGGGCGGGGATCACGGCATCGGCGGGCAGCGCCGGGTCGCCGGCGACGTTGCGCGCGCGGCTGAAGCGCAGCATCACCTCCAGCGGCCCGGCGAGGGTGTTGTCGGCCCAGGCCGCGTAGTTGCCGCTGCCGTCGCCTTCCACGCGCAGGCGCACCACCGCGCCGGGCTCGGCGCGCACCGGGATCACGCGCAGGTCGCGCGCCTGCACCTTGCCGGCGTCGGGCGCGCGGTCGCCGTAGTGGACGACCCCGGCGTGGTCGGTCCAGCGGTACACGCGCGCGGCGCCGACGGGCGGCGACGACACGACGAGCGCGATGGCGATGGCGACGAGGCAACGGCGCATGGGCCAAGGCTACTGCACGCAGTCCCGCGCGAGATCGAGCGCGGTCGCGATTTCGCGCAGGTCGAACGCGACGAGCGTGTCGCCGGCCACGGCATACAACGCACCGGCGGGAAAGCGCGTGCTGCCGGCGGCGTGCAGGTCGAGTGCGGTCAGCGGGCGGCCTGCGGCGGCGTCGAAGCCTCCGCGCGGCGCCAGGGTCGCGCGGTCGAACACGGCGATTCCGTCCTGCGGCCCGGCCAGCAGCCAGTAACCACCGCCGTCGGGACAGGTCCACAGCGCCAGCGCGGCCGCCGGCGGCAGTGCGTGGTCGCCGGCATGGCCGGCCACGTCGTAGGCGTGCACGGCGGACGCCGTAGCGACAAGCAGGCGGTTGTCGGCCGGGTCGCCGACGAGGCCACGCGGCCCGGCGGCGACGGGGAAGCCGCCATCCGCGCGCGCCTGCACCTGGCCCGCCTCGTCGAACTGCAGGAGGAAGCGCGCCGCGCGCGCATTGCCCGCGTCGGCGACGAACAGGCGCAGTTCGTCCGGCCCGCTTTCGTCCACCCAGATCCCGCCCGGCTGCGCGAGCTGCTCCGCCCCGATGCTGCCGGTCGGGGTGAAATGCGGCAGCGACAGCACCTGCGCGCGGTGTTGTCCGCGCTCGACGACGAACAGGTGGTCGCCGAACACGGCCATGTCCGCCGGATCCCGCGGATGCGCCGCGCGCGCCGCTGCGTCGGCGAGCACGGCCCCGCTGTCGCCATCGCGCACGACGAGTCCCGCTGGCGAGGCGGAGATCACGCGCACCGCACCGTCCTCGTCGGTCCAGCTCGCGAGCGCGGTCGCCGCGTGCGGCGAGGCGGAGGTCCACGCCGCGGCGACCGGGCGCGGCAGGGCCTCCGGCGGCGCGGTGGGCAGCGAGCGGGGTGGCGGCACGGTGCAGGCGGCCAGCAGCAGGGCGGCCGCGGACAGGGTGGGCAAGCGCATCGGCGCAGTGTCGGAGCGCGGCGTGAAGACGCCGCGTGAAGGCGCCGGGCACGTTATTCCATCGCTCAATGCGGATGAAGCGATTGACATCCCGCGAAACTACCGCCAAGCTGCGCCCATCCATCGAGACCGGCTGAGGGACAGGCCCGAAGACGCCGGGGCAACCCCGCTCTCCACGACGCGAGTCGAGGGGAGGGAAGGTGCCAAGTCCTGCGGGGACCTGAGCGTCCGCCGGCAGATGGTTGCGAGCCGCGCCTCCTCCCCCGCGCGGCCTGCGGCTCTCCGTCGACATTCCCCGCGGGCCTCGGTGGCCCCTTCACGAGGATGCCGCCGATGAGCCTGAGTCCGTCCCGGGTGCCTGCCGCACCCGCCCTTCATCCCTTCGTTCCCGCGCCGGTGCCGTCCGCCACGCGCGGTCGCGTGGCCTGTACGTTGGCGTTGCGCCATGCTGGCCGGCGCGACGCGCACATCGACTGGGAACTGCTCGGCGCCGAAGGGCTGCCGGTGCTGCTGGTCGCCGGCGGCATTTCCGCCGACCGCCATGTCGCCGCCGGCGCCGCCTTCGACGCGGCGGGCTGGTGGGATGCGCAGGTGGGCGAGGGCAAGGCGCTCGATCCGCGTCGCGTGCGCGTGCTCGCGATCGACTGGCTCGGTGCCGACGGCACGCTCGATGCGCCGATCGACCCCGCCGACCAGGCCGACGCGATCGCACGCGTGCTCGATGCGCTGGGCATCGCTGCACTCGAAGGCTTCATCGGCGCGTCCTACGGCGCGATGGTCGGCCTGCAGTTCGCCGCACGCCATCCACGTCGCCTGCGCCGGCTGTGCGCGATCAGCGGCACCCACCGCGCGCATCCGTACGCCAGCGCCTGGCGTGCGCTGCAGCGGCAGGCGGTCGCGCTCGGCGCGCTGCAGTGCGACGAGGCCGATGGCCTCGCGCTCGCGCGCCAGCTCGCGCTCCTGAGCTATCGCACGCCGGAGGAATTCGACGCGCGCTTCGCGCCGGCGGAAGTCGTCGCCGGCCGCGTGCGCGTCGGTGCCGAGGACTACCTGCGCCACTGCGGCGCCAAATATGTCGCGCGCACCTCGCCGACCGCGTTCCTGCGCCTGTCCGAATCGATCGACCTGCAGCGGCTGGATCCCGCCGGCGTGCGCGTGGCGGTCGACGTGGTCGCCGTCGCCGAGGACCGCCTCGTGCCGGTCGCCGATGCGCGCGCGCTGGCCGCCGCGCTGCCGGACGCACGCCTGCACGTGCTGCATTCGCACTACGGGCACGACGCTTTCCTCAAGGAGGACGACGCCATCTCGCGCGTCCTCGCCGACTTCCTGTCCACCTGTCGCCGCACGGAGATCGCCGCATGACCTGCCAACCCGCCACCGTCGCCGTGCGCGCCGGCATCGACCGCGACACCGCCTTCGGCGCGGTCACCCCGCCGCTGGTGCTGTCGTCCAACTTCAGCTTCGAAGGCTTCGACGCCAAGCGCCGCTACGACTACACGCGCAGCGGCAATCCCACCCGCGACCTGCTCGGCGAGGCACTCGCGGAACTCGAGGGCGGCGCCGGCGGCGTCGTCACCGCCACCGGCATGGCCGCGATCACCCTGCTGCTGCACGCCTGCCTCAAGCCCGGCGACACGCTGGTGGTGCCGCACGACTGCTACGGCGGCAGCTGGCGGCTGTTCAATGCGCTGGCGAACAAGGGCGCGTTCGAGCTCGTCACCGCCGACCTGACCGATCCGCGCGCGCTCACCGACGCGCTCGCGTGCAGGCCCGCGCTGGTGTGGGTCGAAACCCCCTCCAATCCGCTGCTGCGCATCACCGACCTGCGCTTCGTGATCGAGGCGGCGCACGCGCACGGCGCGCTCGCGGTGGTCGACAACACCTTCCTGTCGCCGGCGCTGCAGCGGCCGCTCGCCTTCGGTGCCGACTTCGTGCTGCATTCGACCACCAAGTACATCAACGGCCACAGCGACGTGGTCGGCGGCGCGGTGGTCGCGCGCGAGGCCGCGTGGCACGAGCAGCTCACCTGGTGGGCGAACGCGCTCGGCATCACCGGCTCGCCGTTCGACAGCTTCCTCACCCTGCGCGGCCTGCGCACGCTGGATGCGCGCCTGCGCGTGCACCAGGAGAACACGCACGCGGTCGCCGCGCTGGTCGAGGGCCATCCGGCGGTGCGCGCGGTGCATTACCCCGGGCTCGCGTCGCATCCGGGCCATGCGCTGGCGGCGCGCCAGCAGACCGGCTTCGGCGCGATGCTGTCATTGGAGCTGCATGGTGGCGAGGCGGCGGTGCGCGCCTTCCTCGACGGCCTGCGCTGCTTCACCCTCGCCGAATCGCTGGGTGGCGTCGAAAGCCTGGTCGCGCATCCGGCGACGATGACCCACGCGGCGATGTCGGCCGACGCGCGCGCCGCCGCCGGCATCGGCGATGGCCTGCTGCGGTTGTCGGTGGGCATCGAGCATGCCGACGATCTCGTCGCGGACCTCGAGGCTGCGCTCGCGCGCGCGGCGGATGCCTGTCGCGATCCCAAACGCGTGGCGCAATGAGCGCGTCCGTGTCCGCGTTGGCGCCGGCGCGCATCGCCAATCCTCCGGAGGCGGTGCAGGTGCCGGCACGCATCGCGTTGCTCGGTACCGGCACCGTCGGCAGCGCGGTGCTCGCGCGTCTGGCGGCATGGGAAGGCACGCCGCTCGGCCGCCGACTGTCGCTCGCCTGCGTCGCCAATTCGCGCATCGCGGTGCGCGCCGTCGGGGGCGGCATGCGGGGTGATGCGGCCGACGCGCCCTTCGCGCGCCTGCTGCCGTCAGCGGCATCGTGGCAGGCGTGCGTCGCGCATCCCGCGCTGGTCGACCAGGCGCTGGGCGACGGCGCCTGCCGCATCGTCGTCGACGCGACCGCCAGCGAGGCGGTCGCCGAACGGCATCCGCACTGGCTCGCGCAGGGCATCCACGTCGTCACCGCATGCAAGCTCGGCCAGGGCGCGTCGCTGGCGCGCTGGCGCGCGATCCGTGGCGCCTGCACGGCCGGCGACGCGCGGTATGGCGACAGCGCCACGGTGGGCGCCGGCCTGCCGCTGCTGCGCTCGCTGCGCGAGCTGCAGGCGGGCGGCGACCGTCTCCATGCGATCGCGGGCGTGCTGTCCGGCTCGCTCGCCTGGCTGTTCCACCACTACGACGGCATGCGTCCGTTCTCCGCGCTGGTGCGGCAGGCGCGCGAGGCGGGCTACACCGAGCCCGATCCCCGCGACGATCTCTCCGGCGAGGACGTTCGCCGCAAGCTGCTGATCCTCGCGCGTGCCGGCGGCGCCGCGCTCGACGCCGGCGATGTCACGGTGCGGTCGCTGGTGCCACCCGCGCTGGCGGCGCTGCCGGCCGACGCCGTCGATGCAGCACTGCCGACGCTCGACGCACCGCTGCGAACGCGCTTCGCCGATGCGTGGAAAGACGGCGAACGCCTGCGTTTCATCGCCCGCCTGGACCTCCGTGGCGACGCGCCGCTGGCGCGTGTCGGACTGGAAGCGCTGCCCGCCGACGATCCGCTCGCCGGTGGCGGTGGCACCGACAACCGCGTGGCGATCTGGAGCGATCGCTATGCGCGCCAGCCGCTGGTGATCCAGGGTCCGGGCGCCGGCGCCGAGGTCACCGCGGCGGCGTTGCTGGACGATGCATTGCGCATCGCCCGCGAGACTCAGGACGGAACGCCGGCCGGGCGCGCGAGCGCGTCGAGGTAGGCGTCCAGCGGCTGCGGCCGGTCGATCGCGAAACCCTGCGCGTAGTCGACGCCGAGCGCGGCGAGGGCGGCGCGCACCGACTCGCTCTCGGTGTGCTCGGCGACCGTGCGCTTGTGCAGCATGTGCGCGATGCGCGTGATCGAACGCACCACTTCCGCGGCCAGCGGCGAAGTCTCCATGTCGCGCACGAAGCTGCCGTCGATCTTGATGTAGTCGACGTCGAGCGCGCGCAGGTGGCCGAACGAGCAGAAGCCGGTGCCGAAGTCGTCCAGCGCGAAGCGGCAGCCGAGCCCGCGCAGGTCGTCGATGACGCGCTGCGCGCGGTTCGGATCGCGCATCGCCGAGGTTTCGGTGATCTCGAAGCACAGCCGGTCGGCGGGGAAGCTGCTGCGATGCAGGCGCTCGGCGACGAAGCCGACGAAGCCCTCGTCGAGCAGCGCGCCCGCCGACAGGTTGATCGCGCACAGCGACACGCGCGCGGCGGCATCGGGATGCGCTTCCAGTTGCGCGAGCGCCATCTTCACGACTTCGCGGTCGATGCGCACGGCGAGGCGGAAGCGCTCGGCGGCGGGGATGAAGCGGTCGGGCAGGTGCGGAGTGCCGCCGCGGCTGTCGCGCATGCGCAGCAGCAGTTCGATGTGCGCGCCGCTGTCGCGGGTCGGCTGCAGCGCGGCGATCGACTGCGCGTACAGCAGGAACCCGCCATGCTGCACCGCCTCGCGGATGCGCACCGTCCAGCGCATGCCGGAGGTGGGGTCGGCGAGCGCGCTGCCGGCCGAGCCGGCGACGCTGACGCGGTCGCCGCCGAGTTCCTTGGCGACGAAGCAGGCGGCGTCGGCCTGCGAGAGGATCTCCGCGAAGTCCGCCTGCTCCGGCTGGAACGGCACCAGGCCGATGCTCGCGGTGGTGCCGTATTCCTCGCCGTCGTAGCGGCAGCGGGTGTGGTCGACGGCGTACAGCAGGCCCTGGGCGCGCTCGCGCGCGATGGTCGGGGTGACGTTGTGCAGCAGGATGACGAATTCGTCGCCGCCGAGGTGGCCGAGGCGGTCGCCCGGCTGCAGGCGTGCGCGCAAGGCATTCGCGACCGCCGCGATCAGCGCATCGCCGGCGCGGTGGCTCGCGGTGTCGTTGACCAGCTTGAGGTTGTCGAGGTCGAGGTACGCGATGGCCATCGGCACGTTGGCCGGATCGCGCAGCGCATCGCGCACCTGCGTCTCGAACGCGCCGCGGTTCGGCAAACCGCTGAGCGGATCGGTGCTCGCGCGCTGCAGCAGGCGGCGCGCCGCGGTGCGGTATTCCGAGACGTTGAACGCCAGCACCATCGGCAGCACCGCGAGCAGGCACAGGTAGGCCAGCAGCACCACGGTCTCCAGCGTGCCGTGCGCGTGGTCGAAGCCGGTCATGCGCACGCGCACGAACAGCGCCAGCAAGGTCACCGTCAGCGCCACCGACAGCGAGGTGCGCAGGGGGCTGAAGCGCAGCGCGCTCCACAGCATCACCGCCAGCGGCAGGCAGGTCAGGCCGAGCGTGAACGCTTGCGCGAGGCTCATGCCCCAGGCCATCAGCAGGTAGCTGGCGACGAGGGCGATGTTCCACAGCAGGCTTTCCAGCGTCGTGCCGGGATGGCGGCGGCCCGCGTGCGGATGCCGCAGGGCCTGTACGGCCAGCACCGCGAGTGGGGTCACCGCGGCGACCCCGAGCAGGTCCGCCAGGCCCCAGCGCAGCTGGGTCAGGGCGAGGTCGGACACATGACCGAAGCCGGCGTGCCACATCGCGTAGCCGCGCACCAGGCCGGACAGCGCCGCCATCAGGGCGCCCCCCAGCAGCACCTGGAAGCCGTGGCGCACGGTGCCCGGACGCAGCGCACGGCGGGTCGCCAGCCAGCCGCCGGCGAGCACCGCCAGCCAATGCCCGAACAGGGTCAGCGGCAGCACGTTGTCCCAGCCGGCGGTGGCGAGGTGGATGGCGAGGTTGGCCACCGGCACCAGCACTGCCCAGCGCGGGCCGCGCAGCACCACCACCGCGAGCGCCACGCCCGCGGCCGGCCAGAACAGCGGCACGTGGCTGGGCGGGGCGATCAGCTGCAGGCCAAGGAAGGCGCAGCCGAGATAGATGGCCAGGAAACCGGCGAAGGCCAGTGCGGTGCCTGCCTGGGGCGTGCGGATCATGGGGCTTCTGCGGCGGGCAGTGGCCGTGACGTTAGCAGCTGCAGGCGCGCGCCGTGCAGCAGCGCCTGCGCGCCGCCGTGCAGGTCGCGGATCAGCGCCGCGCGGTCGGTGAATTCGGTCGGACGCAACGCGGCCCAGCCGTCGCGTCCGTGCTGCTTGACCCAGTACATCGCCGCGTCGGCGAGTTCGACGATCTCCTCCCAGCCGACGCCATGCTGGGCCTCCTGGAACAGCGGATATTCGGCCAGGCCGACCGAGCAGGTCAGGCGCAGCGGCTCTCCCGTGCCGATGTCGAAGGAATGCAGCGCGATGCATTCCCGGATGCGCTCGCCCAGCGCCTCCAGGTGGCGCCCGGCCATCGGCCGGAACACCAGCAGGAACTCCTCGCCCCCCCAGCGCGCGAGGTAGTCGCTGGTGCGCGCCAGTGCGCCGAGCACCTGCGCCACCTGCAGCAGCACCTGGTCGCCGGCGCGGTGGCCATGCAGGTCGTTGACGTGCTTGAAGTGGTCGAGGTCGACCAGCGCGAACACCAGCACGTGGTCGTACTCGGCGCGGCGGGTCCGCTGGCGGTCGTAGTAGGCGAGGTCGGCGGGAATCTGGTTGGCGAGGTAGCGGCGGTTGCGCAGGCCGGTGAGCGGATCGGTCTGGCTGGCCATCTCCAGGCGCGCGTTCGCCGCATGCAGCTCGAGCGTGCGCGCCTGCACCTGCGCTTCGAGCTGCGCGCGCTGGCGCGCGTGGCGCAGTTGCTGCCAGCGGTAACCGGCATACAGCACGACCAGCGCGAGCGCGCCCAGCAGCGCGCGGAACAGCCATGTTTCCTCGAAATACGGCCGGATCGAGAAGCGCAGCAACGCCGGCCGCGGATTCCACACCCCGGCGTTGTTGGCGCCGATCACCTCGAAGGTGTAGTCGCCCGGCGGCAGGTTGGTGTAGTTGACGCTGCGCCGGCTCGGATCGTCGAGCCGATGCCAGGCCTGGTCGTAGCCGAGCAGGCGGTAGCGCAGCTGCACGCTGCGCGGGTCCTGGAAGCTGAGCGCGGTGAACGCGAAGCCGAGGTCGCGCGCGTCCGCCGGCAACGCGAGCCGCCCCTCGGCGCCCGCCAGCGCGCGCCAGCCCGATGGCGTGCGCAGGCCCTCGATCGCCACCGGCGGCGGCACCGGGTTCTTGTGGATGGCGGTGGTGTCGAAGGCGACCACGCCATCGCGCGATGGCAGCCACAGCACGCCTTCGCGCGCGAAGCCCTTGGACATGCCGGCGCCGTTGCAGCACGCGCCCTGCTGCCCGGCGTTGGGATCCCCGCGCTCGTTGAGCACCATCTCGCCGTGCACCGGGCGGGTGGTGGCATCCTCCGCACGCGGCAGGTCGGCCAGCGGGATGCGCTCGATGCCGCGGATGCCCGCGGCCCACAGCCAGTGCGCGTCCTCGGTCATGAAGAAGGGCGCGTTGCCCGGCAGGCCCTGTTCCGGACCCAACTGGTGCCAGCGCCCGCCGGCCTGCACGAACAGGTGCTCGTCGAGCGAGCCGACCGCGATGCGCCCGTCGCGCAGCACGTACACGGCCGAGATGTCGAGGTCGGGCGGCAATCCCGCACCGCTCACCGTCGTCGTGCGCCCGTCCTGCAGCGCGTACAGGCCGGACTGCGTGCCGAGCAGCATCCGCCCGTCGGGGTCGAACGCGATCACCCGCACGCGCGGGTCCTTCAGTCCCTGTGCCTGCGCGTACCGTTGCAGGGTGCCGTCGTGCCAGTGGAACAGGCCGTCGCTGGTCGGGAACCACAGGCTGCCGTCCGGCGCGCGCACGATTCCGTTGATCTGCGCCGCCGCCATCGGGGCGAACTCCGGCGGCCTCTCCAGGCGGCCGTTCCGCCACAGCGCGAGGCCGCGGCGGGTGCCGATCCAGACCCGGTCGGCCTCCGCAAGCAGGTTGTAGGCGGTCGGATGCGGCAGCGTCGCGCCCGGCACGACCTGCCGGAAGCGGCCGCCCTCGAGCACGCTGAGTCCGTCGCTGGTGCCGACCCACACGCGTCCGTCGGGATCGGGGGAGAGCGACCAGACGATTGGGTCGAGCAGGCCTTCGCCGGTGCTGTAGCGGCGCGTCCAGCCGTCCCACAGCCGGGCGATGCCGTCGAGCTGGCTGCCCAGCCACAGGTTGCCTTCGCGGTCCTCGAGCATCGAGATGACCTGGCGGAAGGCGCCGGGCTGGCGGTCGGGGACGAACTCGTCCAGCCCGCCCTCGCGGAAGCGCGCCAGGCCTGCGCTGCCGGCCACCCACAGGTTGCGATCGTGGTCGGACAGCATCGCGTTGACCGGGCTCTGGTCGAACGCGGTGCCGGTGGCCACCGGTGCCCAGCCGCCTTCGCCGAACGCGAACAGGCCCTGCGACGTACCCGCCCACAGCCGTCCCTGCGCGGCGACCAGGTGGTTGAGCGCCGCGCCGCCGGCGCCGTCGGGCAGCGGCAGGCGCGCCTGCTGCGTCCCGCGCACCCGCACCGCCGCGCCGGTGGTGCCGACCCACAGGCTGGCGCCATCCGGCAGCAGGCTGAGCGCCGGCCGGGGGCCGGGGGCGGGCGCGAGGTGGTCGTCGGCCAGCCGGAACACGCCCTCCGGCGTGGCGGCGACGATGGCGCCGTCGGCCTGTTCGGTCAGCGCGAGGATGTCGAGTTCGGGCCAGCGCGCACGGTCGGTGGCCGGGATGGCGGTGAAGCGGCCGCCGGCATACACGGACAGGCCCTTGTAGGTGCCGATCCACAGCCGCCCACGCCGGTCGACCAGGAGCGCGCGGACCCAGACGCCCGGCAGGGCCGGTTGCTGCTGCGGGGTGAAGACGGTGAAGCGGGTGCCATCGAAGCGGGCCAGGCCGCCCTGGGTGCCGACCCAGAGGTAGCCGGCATGGTCCTGCGCAAGGGTGATCGCGGTGATCTGCGGCAGGCCGTCCTCGATCGACCAGGTATCGCGGACGTAATGGAAGAAGGCCTTGTCCGGCGCCAGCGCGCGGGCCCCCGGGCACAGCAGCAGCCAGGCCGGCAGCAGCACGGCGCACAGCCAGCGCAGCGCGGGACGTAGCGGCTTCACGACGGTCCGGTCCCCCTGCCGGCGGATGCTACGCCGGTCGTGGTGCAGTGGTGCGATCCATCGCGAAGCCGGCGGGACGGGGGGCCGCCGGGCCTAGCATTCGATCACGTTCACCGCCAGGCCGCCACGGGACGTTTCCTTGTATTTGTCCTGCATGTCGCGGCCGGTGTCGCGCATGGTCTTGATGACCTTGTCCAGCGACACCTTGTGCTTGCCGTCGCCGCGCAGGGCCATGCGCGAGGCGTTGATCGCCTTGACCGAACCCATCGCGTTGCGCTCGATGCAGGGGATCTGCACCAGCCCGCCGATCGGGTCGCAGGTCAGGCCGAGGTTGTGCTCCATGCCGATTTCGGCGGCGTTCTCGACCTGTCCCGGCGAGCCGCCGAGCGCGGCGGTCAGTCCCGCCGCCGCCATCGAGCAGGCGACGCCGACCTCGCCCTGGCAGCCGACCTCGGCGCCGGAGATCGACGCGTTCTCCTTGTAGAGGATGCCGACCGCCGCGGCGGTGAGCAGGAAGTCGAAAATGCGCTGCTCGCGCATCGCCGCATCGTGCGCGTCGGCGCAGAAGCGATCGTAGTAATGCAGCACCGCGGGCACGATGCCGGCCGCGCCGTTGGTGGGCGCGGTGACCACGCGACCGCCGGCCGCGTTCTCCTCGTTGACCGCCAGCGCGTAGAGGTTGACCCAGTCGAGCACGGTGAGCGGATCGCGCATCGCCGCCTCCGGCCGCGCCGACAGTTCCGCGTGCAGCGCCGGCGCGCGCCGTGCCACGTGCAGTCCGCCCGGCAGCGTGCCCTCGGCGCGGATGCCGCGCGCGACGCAGCCCTGCATCGCCTGCCAGATCTCGCGCAGCCCCGCGCGCACCTGGTCGGCGCTGCGCCAGGCCAGTTCGTTCTCGAACATCAGCCGGGCGATCGACAGGCCGCTGCGCTCGCATTCGGCGAGCAGTTCGTCGCCCGTGTGGAAGGGGTGCGGCAGCGGCGTGGTGTCGGCGACGATGCGGTCTTCCGCCGCCTCGTCGTTGTTGACCACGAAACCGCCGCCGACCGAGTAGTAGTCGCGCGTGGCGAGTTCGGTGCCGTCCGCGTCGTAGGCGGTGAAGCGCATGCCGTTGGTGTGG
>JABFWF010000231.1 GCA_013362405.1 Lysobacter sp.
CCGATCTGCCGGGCGGTGGCGGATCGACGAAGCGCAATGCATCGCTGCCCCAGGCGGCGAGTTCCAGCGCGAGACCGGCGAGCTCGACCTGCCCGATCTCGGCGCGCCGTTGCGGTTCCAGCCGTTGCGACTCCGGCCACAGGCGCAGCGCCCAACCCTCGGCGACGCGCCCGGCGCGACCGGCGCGCTGGTCGGCCGACGCCTGCGCGATCGGCACGACTTCGAGGCGCGAGAAGCCCGAACTGGGGTCGTAGCGCGGCTCGCGCGCCAGACCCGCGTCGACCACCACGCGCATGCCCGGCAGGGTGACGCTCGACTCGGCGACGTTGGTCGCGAGCACGACGCGGCGACGCCCGTCGGGCGCGGGCTGCAGCACGCGCGCCTGTTGTTCGACCGCCAGTTCGCCGTGCAGTTGCAGTACTTCGATACCCTCCCCTGCTCGCGGGGAAGGGAGCGATGCGAGCGTGGCTTCCATGCGCGCGATCTCGCGCTGTCCCGGCAGGAACACCAGCACGTCGCCGGGATGCGTCGCCAACGCGTGCTCGACCGCGCGCCGCGCCTGCAACTCCACCGCTTCGTCGCGGCGCGCGGGAAAGTGCGCGACATCGACGGGAAAACCGCGTCCTTCGCTGGACAATCGCGGCGCGTCGAGGAAGCGCGCCAGCCGCTCCCCGTCGAGCGTGGCGGACATCACGACGATGCGCAGGTCGTCGCGCAGGGCCGCCTGCACATCGAGCGCGAGCGCGAGGCCGAGGTCGCCGGCGAGGTGGCGTTCGTGGAATTCGTCGAACAGCAGCGCGCCGATGCCCTCGAGCATCGGATCGTCCTGCAGCATGCGGGTGAGGATGCCCTCGGTGACGACCTCGATGCGCGTGCGCGGGCCGACCTTGCGCTCGAAGCGGATGCGATAGCCGACGGTGTCGCCGACCTCCTCGCCGAGCTGGCGCGCCATGAAGCCGGCCGCCGCGCGCGCGGCGACACGGCGCGGCTCCAGCATCACGATCCTGCGGCCCTGCAGCCACGGCGCGTCCAGCAGCGCGATCGGCACCTGGGTCGTCTTGCCCGCGCCCGGCGGCGCCTCCAGCACGAGGCGTGGATGCGCGGCGAGGTTCTCGCGCAGCCGAGGCAACAGCGCGGCGATGGGAAAGGCGGGAGTGTCCACGCGCGCAAGGATACGGATGCGGCGTTGCCCGCGCCGCGGACGGCCGACCTGCGCCGTTCAACTCCAGGACACGCGCGCCGGCGGAAGCTGCGCGCGTCGCCATCGCGGAGCCCCCGCATGAACCGCCTGCTGCCGCTCGCCTCCCTGCTCACGCTCTCGCTGTCGGCCTGTGCGGCGCCGTTGCCGCCGCAGGTGCGCACCGGTGGACCGCTGCCCCCGCAGCGCGACCCCTGCACCGCGGACGCCGCGGGCGCCTATCTCGGCCAGGCCGCCACCGCGGACGTGGTCGAGCAGGCGCGCGTGGCCGCGCATGCCGAGATCGCCCGGGTGCTGCATCCGGGCGACGTGGTGACGATGGAATTCCGCGCCGGCCGGCTCAACCTGGACGTCGACGAGCGCAACGTGATCGTACGGCTGCGCTGCGGCTGAGGCGTCTTGCTGGCGGCCGAACTGCGCGGATGACACCCGCGCAAAATCTGCGAATCCCGCTCAGATGCGATCGTCGATCCCGACCACGCCGACCTGCTTGGCGCAATTCGCGCAGCAGTAGAAGGCACCGGCGTGTTCGGCGCCGTGGCCGATGATGCGGCAGCCGCAGTGCGCACACACCGGCGCGAGCTTGTGGATCGCGCACTCGAATGAATCGAAGGTGCCGCTGCCGAGCGGGCCGCTGACCGAGAAGGCCTTGTCGTAGTCGTTGCCGCAGACATCGCACCTGGCCATGCGCGTTCTCCCGGTGGAAAGCGCCGAGTCTGGCGACGGCCGACGCGAGGACGGGTGAAGACTCAACGGGACCGCCGCCGGCGATGGCCTGCCCGCTTGTTCGCGCCGCCCGTGGTCGTCGTCTTCCTCGCCCTGTCGCGATGCGCCGCGCGCAGGAAGCGCAGCGTCGCCAGTTCCCATTGCCGCTCGCCGCGCGCCTTCGCCGCGGCGGCCTGCAGGCGGCCGTCGCGCCAGCCGGCAAACACGATCGGATCGATGTAGGACTTGCGGCACACCGCCGGCGTGTTGCCCAGCGCCTGCGCGACCTCCCCGATGATCGCGTTCTGCAGGCTGACGTGCGCTCGCTCGCTGGCCGGGCTGCCATCGGCGGTCACCGGCACTTCGGTGTTCGCCAGCCGCTGGAACGCCGCCAGCGTCGCGCCCCAGGTGCGGAAATCCTTGGCGGTGTATTCCGCCCGCATCGACTCGCGCAAATAGGCGTTGACCTCGCCGGAATCGACCGGCACCACGTTGCCCTCGTCATCCTCGTACTGGAACAGCGCCTGGCCCGGCAGTTGCTGGCAACGCCGCACCAGCTGCACCAGCCGCGCGTCGTCGAGCACCACCTCGTGCTCCTGGCCGCCCTTGCCGCGGAAGCGGAAGCGCGCGCGGCCACCCGCGAGGAAGGCGACGTGGCGGTTGCGCAGCGTGGTCAGGCCGTAGGAGCGGTTGCTGCGCGCGTATTCCGGATTGCCGACGCGAACCAGCGTTTCGGCCATCACGCCAACCACGATCGCCAGCACCTTGTCGCGGGGAAAACCCTCCCGCTTCCAGTCCTGCCGCAGGCACCGGCGCAGCGCCGGCAGCGCCTCGCCGAAGCCGACCACGTGGTCGAACTTGCCGTTGCCGCGCGCGGCGCTCCATTGCACGTGGTAGCGATACTGCTTGCGATCGCGCGCGTCGCGACCGGTGGCCTGCACGTGGCCGCGTGCGTCGGCGCAGATCCACACGTCGGTCCATGCCGGCGGTACGGCGAGCGCGCGGATGCGTTCGAGCGTCGCCTTGTCGCGCAGCGTCCTGCCGTCGGCATCGCGATAAACGAATCCGCGCCCATGCCGGATCCGCCGGATCCCCGGTTCCCGGTCGCTCACATGGCGGAGTCCCGCACCGGCGGCGGCGTGCGCCTTGTCTTCGAGCGGGCCGGCCGCGGCGTGCATCGTCGCGAGCATCGCAGGCGCGTGTCGACGCGATGCGAGGGAGCGCACCAATGACACCCTGCGCGTGCTCACCTTCGCCACCGTGCCGACCGGCACGCCGCCGGTGATCTCCGGCGTGCTCGGCATGAACTTCAAGGCGCCGCTGTTCGACAGCGGTGGCGTCGGCGTCTGGACGAAGATCGCCGCGCTGGCGGCACGGGTTCCAGCGCCTCAGGCCGATTCGGCGGCGGCCACGGGCGCCTGCGCCGGACGCGCGTGGCGCAGGGCGATCACCCACGCGGTGGCGAGCACGCATGCCGCGAGGAAGAATGCCGCGCCCGGCTGGTGCACCGGCGCGCGATGGCCGATGAACCAGCCGAAGGTGCCCGCGAACATCGCCGGCGCCACGATGCCCGCGAGGCTCACCAGGCTCATCAGCGCGCCCTGGATGCGTCCCTGCATTTCCGGGCCCACCTCGCGCGTGATCAGTGCCTGCGTCGCGGGTGCGGCGATCGACCACAGTGCACTGACCGGCATGCCGGCAAGGAACAGCCATGGCGAGGCCGCGAGGCCGTAGAGGGTGAAACCGACCACGCCGCAGCCCAGGCCGAGCAGCAGCGCGCGGCGCTCGCCCAGCGCCTTGACGAGGCGCCCGACCAGCACCGCGTTGACGATCACGCTGAGCACGCCGACGAAGGCGAGCACGTAGCCGACCTGCTGCTGGTTCCAGCCGTAGCGCACGTCGGCGAACAGCACGAACGTGCTCGGATACACGTAATGCGCCATGTTGGCGAGGAACACCACCATCGCCAGGCTCATCACGTGCGGGTAGCGGCGCAGCAGGTGCAGCGAGCCGAACGGCTTCGCGTGCGACCAGTCGAAGCGCGGCGAACGGCGTTCGACCGGCAGCGATTCAGGCAGCACGAAGGCGCCGTAGCAGAAGTTGGCGAGCGCCAGTACCGCCGCGCCCCAGAACGGCAGCCGCAGGTCGATGTTGCCGAGCACGCCGCCGATCAGCGGGCCGACGATGAAGCCGAGGCCGAAGGCCGCGCCGATCATGCCGAAGCTCTTCGCGCGCTTCTCGGGCGTCGTGATGTCGGCGATGTAGGCATTCGCGGTGGTGAAGCTCGCCGAGGTCATCGCCGAAATCACGCGACCAACCATCAGCCAGCCCAACGTCGGCGCCAGCGCCATGAAACAGAAGTCGAGGCCCAGGCCCAGGCACGACAGCAGGATCACCGGCCGGCGCCCGAAGCGGTCGGACAGCGCGCCCTGGATCGGCGAGGAGAAGAACTGGATCGCCGCGAACACCGTGCCGAACACGCCCACCCAGTAGGCCGCGTGTTCGGTGTCGCCGCCGATCAGCTGCTGGACCAGGTGCGGCAGCACCGGAATGATCAGGCCGAACGACAGCACGTCGATCAGCACGGTGACGAAGATGAAGGCGAGCGCGGCATTGCGCGCGCGGGGGACGACTGCGGTCACGGGGGAAGAGGGTTGACGCGAGGCCGCCAAGTCTAGCGCGCGAGGTGGCGCTGGCGGCGGAGCGCGCTTCCTAAGCGAAGGTGGACCTACCGATGCTGGCTGCCTGCAGGCGCGACGTGCGTCGTGGGGTCGGGCTCGCGGATCGCGACTCACGTCGCTCCTACAGATGACGTGGGTTCGACGGGAACTACGCCTCCAGCAGGCGCAGGCCGAACCAGTCGCGCGCGTCGTTCCAGCCGGCCACCACGCGCAGTCCCGCGCGCGCGACGAGCGTGGCGAAGCCGGCGTCGGTGTACTTGGCGCTGATCTCCACGCGCATCGCCTCGCCTGCGGCGAACGCGAACGTCCGGCCGGCCACGTACACGGACTGTTCGCGCAGGCTGACGAGATCGGTCTCGATGCGCTGGCGCGACGCCGCGTACACGGCGCGATGGCGGAAGGCGGCGAGATCGAAATCGCTGCCGACCTCGCGGTTGAGGCGCGCGAGCAGGTTGAGCGTGAACGCGGCGGTGACGCCGGCGGCGTCGTTGTAGGCCGCTTCGATCACCGCAGGATCCTTCACCAGGTCGATGCCGACGAGCGCGCGCCCACCGCTCCCGAGCGTGTCGCGCATCGCCGCGAGCAGGGCGACCGCCTCGTGGTCGTCGAAGTTGCCGAGCGTGGAGCCGGGGAAGAACAACAGGCGGCCACGCGCCGGTTGCGGCGGCGTGGGCAACGGCACCGGCCGGGTGAAGTCGGCGCACACCGGCAGCATCGCGATGCCGGGGAAGGCATCGGCAAGGCGCGCGGTGCTGTCGAGCACGGTGGCGCGCGAGATCTCGACCGGCGTGTACGCGATCGGCGCCTGCAGCGCATCGAGCAGCAGGCGCGTCTTGCGCCCGCTGCCGCTGCCGTATTCGACCACGTGCAGGCGCGGGCCCAGCGTGCGCGCGATGTCGGCGGCGCGCCTGGCGAGCAGCGCGAGTTCGACGCGCGTGAGGTAGTACTCGGGCTGGCGCGTGATCGCCTCGAACAGGCGCGAGCCGGCGGCGTCGTAGAAGTATTTCGAAGGCAGCCGCTTCGGCGTCGACGACAAGCCGGCGAGGGCGTCGCCGAGGATGTCGTCGGGGCTCGGCCGCAGGTCGGTGAGCGGCCAGGCGTGCGCGGGCGCCGTGGCGAGGTTCATGCGGCATCCCTGGAAAGCCGCAGGCCGGCGAACTGCCAGCGCGCCGACGGTTGGAAGAAGTTGCGGTAGCTCGCGCGCAGGTGGCCGCGCGGGCTCGCGCAGCTGCCGCCGCGCAGCACGCACTGGCCGCTCATGAACTTTCCGTTGTATTCGCCGACGGTTCCCGTCCATGGGCGGAAGCCCGGGTACGGCAGATAGGCGCTGGCGGTCCATTCCCAGACGTCGCCGAACAGCTGGCGCATGCCGGTTCCCGCGTTGCCGCGCGGCTGCAGCAGGCCCGCCTCGACGAAATTGTCGTCGGCCTGCGGCACGCGGCCGGCGGCGGCGCGTTCCCATTCCGCTTCGGTCGGCAGCCGCGCGCCCGCCCAGCGCGCGAACGCGTCCGCCTCGTACAGGCTCAGGTGCGCGACCGGCGCATGCGGTGCGAGCGCGCGCACGCCGCCCAGCGTATACGCATGCGTGAGGTCATCCCGCCAGTACAGCGGTCGCTGCCAGCCCTGCTCCTGCAGCAGCGCCCAGCCGTCGCTCAGCCACAGGGCGGGCGTGCGATAGCCTCCGTCGGCGATGAAGCCGCGGTATTCGTCGTTGCTGACCGGGCGCGTCGCCAGCGCGAACGCAGGGGACAGCACGCGATGGCGTGGCGACTCGTTGTCGTAGGCGAACGGCGCCGGCGCCGCGTCATTCGGCGCGGGCCATCCCGGTGCGCCGATTTCGATCATCGCTTCGTCGAAGCGTTGCCATTGCAACGCGCTGGCCGGCGCCGGCGGCGGCGGCAGGTCGTCGCGATACGCGGGTTGCAGCGGATTGCTCCACAGCGCGTGCTGGAGGTCGGTCAGCAGCAGCTCCTGGTGCTGCTGCTCGTGCTGCAGGCCAAGCTCGAGCGCCTGCAGCATCGCCACGTCGCAGTCGCCGCGCGCAAGCGCCGCATCGACGCGCGCGTCCACCGTTTCGCGCCACGCCCGCACGGCGTCGAGCGACGGCCGCGACAGCAATCCGCGCTTCGGCCGCGGATGCATCGGGCCCACGCCCTGGTAGTAGCTGTTGAACAGGTACGCCCACTCCGGATGCAGCGGCCGATAGCCGGGGCGCGCACCCAGCACGAACTGTTCGAAGAACCACGTGGTGTGCGCCAGGTGCCACTTGGCCGGGCTGGCGTCGGGCATCGACTGCACCATCGCGTCCTCCGCCGACAGCGGCGCGGCGAGCGCGCCGGTGCGCGCACGGACCTGCGCGTAGCGGTCGGCGAGGCGGTCGCTGGCGGGCGAATCGAGGATGGCTTCCACGCGGACAGCATCCGCGCGGCGCTGCGACGGAGCGGTGATGGTTCGGTGAGGAGCCTGCGCGATGTTCCGTCGGCTGGTCGCTTCATTGCGAACGAGCCGCGCCCCTCCCGCGCAGCTGATGCGCACCACCGCGCATTCATTTCTTCCGCGGTGATTCCCGTCCCGCGCCGGCTTCCGCCTGTCCGTGCCGCAACTGCTCCACCCGCTCGAGCAGGGCGCGGGCGACGTTGCGCGTCTCCTCGAACAGCGCCTGCTCGTCGTCGAGCGCGCGATGGCTGGTCGCGTACGGCTGGTAGTAGCCGATATACCGGTCCAGCTGCGAGGCGTAGCCCGCGTCGACCAGGCCCATGCCTTGCAGCCAGTCCGCCAGCGCGTGGCGCACCGCCTGCACGCCTTCGCTGTCGCCGTGCACCACCAGCCCGAACGCGCGCCCGGCGAGGTGCTGCGGATAGTCCCAGCCGTCGAGCTCGAGCTGCTTGGCGAGCTCCGGCGTCTTGCCATGCGTGCTGGTCGGATCGGGGTTGCCGCCATCGGCGCACACGAGACGGTCGACCATCAGCTTGAGCACGCTCGGCATCTGGTTCCAGTGCACCGGCGTCACGACGAGCACGGCGTGGGCGGCGGCCCACCGCACGTAGATCTCGGCCATCCAGTCCGGCGCCTGGCCGAGGCCGTGGTTGGGATAGCACGAGCACGGCCAGTGGCACAGCGGCATCGCGGTCGACACGCAGGCCTTGCAGGGATGGATGTGGCGGCCGAACTCGCTCGTCAGGCGGTTGAGCTCGAGCACGTCGCACTCGGCGCCGGCCGCCTCCAGCACGTCGCGCGCCGCCTGCAGCAGGCGCCAGGTCTTGGAGGTCTCGCCGGGGCAGGTGTGCTCGCTGCGCGGCGACGCGCACACCAGCAGGATGCGCCGGCGCGCCGCGGGGTCGCGCTGCCGCTCCTGCGCGGCCCGCACCGCATCGCGGGTGGCGCGCCATTCATCCGACAGGTCGTAGTCGGGATCGGCGAAGCCCGCGCCGGCCTTGTGCGTGCGCGGTTCCTTGCGGCCTTCGCTGTAGGCCTGCCAGGCGATGTCGACCAGCCGCGCGATCTCCGCATCGGCGGCATCGAAGCCCGGATCGAAGAAGCTCGCCCGGTAGCGCTGCGCGAAAATCGCGCGGTCGAGCTGCGGGTCGGGCTGGCAGCGGCGGACGTCGCGCGCGGCCGGGCCGGGTTGGGGGATCGCGGGCGGTGTCATCGGGACTCCCGGAGGAGCCCCGAGTCAAGCGGGTCGACGGTGAATGCGACGTGGCGAAGGCCGGTGGCGATGCGACCGGCGGTCAGCGCCCCGGGCCGACGTCGATGAACTGCAGGAATTCGGCGCGCGTGCGCGCATCGTCGCGGAAGGTACCGAGCATGCGCGAGGTCACCATGCTCACGCCGCGCTTGTGCACGCCGCGGGTGGTCATGCATTCGTGCGCGGCCTCGATCACCACGCCGACGCCGCGCGGCTGCAACGCGCGCTGGATGCAGTCGGCGATCTGCGCGGTCATCTTCTCCTGCACCTGGAAGCGGCGCGCGTAGGCATCGACCACGCGGGCGAGCTTGCTGATGCCGACCACCTTGCCGTTGGGCAGGTAACCGACGTGCGCCTTGCCGATGATCGGCGCCATGTGGTGCTCGCAGTGGCTTTCGAACTCGATGTCGCGCAGGACGATCAGCTCGTCGTAGCCCTCGACCTCCTCGAAGGTGCGCGCGAGGTAGTCGTCGGGGTCCAGTGCGTAGCCGCTGAACCAGTCGCGGTAGGCCTTGGCGACGCGCTTGGGCGTGTCGAGCAGGCCTTCGCGCGCGGGGTCCTCGCCGGCCCAGCGCAGCAGCGTGCGGATCGCGTCCTCGGCGGCCTCGCGGGTGACGCCGTCGGCCGCGGGCACGGTCGGTGCGGAAGAGGGAATCGGCGGCAGCGAGGCGCTCATGCGCGGCATTCCTGTCGGCCCCGGGCTCGGGACGGGCGCGCATCCTACCAAGCGCACCGCGCGCGCCCCGGCCGCGACATGTGCAAAGGCCGCGGATCAGTGCGCGCGGTCGCCGAGCGGGTGGCGGGCGCGGGCATCGTCCAGCGACTGCCAGGCGTGCGCGACGGCGTGGCGGGCGTCCTGCCAGGGCAGGCGGGAGCCGAAGCGCGCGTTCGCTTCCCAGCCGCCCTGCAGCTGGGTGTCGACCGCCTCCAGCGCCTGTCCCTGGAAGCGGTCGTAGCTGTCCAGGCCGTAACGGTACGCGGGCGCGTAGTCGTGCCAGCTGTGGCCCCCCACGTAATAGGGCATGGTGCGGAAGATCTGCTGGAAGTGGCCGAGGTCGTCGCGCGGGTCGACGGCTTCCGAGGCCCGGTCGCCCCACACCGCGCCGAGCGCGCCGCCCGCGGCGGCACCCACCGCCAGGCCCGGCACGCCGCCGACGATCGCGCCGAGCGCCGCGCCCGCCGCGCCGCCCGCCAGGGCCGCACTGCCCGCACCGAGGATGTGGTCCTTCTTCAGCGTGCTCATGGGTCGCTCCGCCGCCGGGATGGTTCCGACGCTACGACGGCAGCCGTTGAAGGGTGGTGAAGCGCGCGTGCAGCCATGCACGCAGCAGCGTCATTCCCGCCCGGTCCGTCGAAGGCGCGTCGCCCGGTGGCGGCGCGCGTCTTCCAGTGCGATGCGTGGCGCCGGTTGGTTCACCGGCCGCCCGTCGGTCGCAGCACGCGGCTCAGGGAAATTCCTGTTCGTAGATGGCGTAGCCGGCGTCCTGCATGCCGAGCGACCCGTAGGTGCGCTGCGCGGCGTGGTTCGCGCGCTCGACGTACAGGCGCAGGCCGACCACGCCGGGGGTCGCGTGCGCCTGCGCCTCGACGTGGCGGTACAGCGCCGCGAACACACCACGCCGGCGATGCTCCTGCGGCACGTACACGCTCTGGATCCACCACCAGTCGCCGTTGCGCCAGTCGCTCCACTCGCTGGTGAGCATCAGCGTGCCGACCGGCACGCCGACGGTCTCGTGTCCGGCAACGGGCGCATCCTGCATGGCGACGAAGTAGCGCGCTCGCGCGGGTTCGGCGATGCCGGCGACGACGCCCGCGAGCACGGTGTCGGCATCGAGTCGCTTGTGCTCGGTCTCCAACGCCATCGCCCGTGCCCACTGTGCGAGCAGCGGTGCGTCGGCGGGCGTGGCGGGGCGGATGCGGTAATCGGTCATGGCCGGTGCGTTTGATTCCATAGAGCGGCTTGCAGCCGCTAGCTCTTGCCCTTCATCCGTTTGTCGCGACGGGCGCGCGCCGGGGCGCGACTTACGCCGCTCCTGCAGGCACGGCCAGCGCCAGGAGCGACGGTTGCAGGCGCAGCATCCCGGGACCGGTCATTGCCCGGTGGCAATGACACCGCAGGCGATGCGCGCACCGCTGTTGCCGGACGGCTGGGTCCGGTAGTCGTCCGGCGCGGCATGCACGACCAGCGCGCGACCGAGGATGTCGGTGCGCGGATCGCCGCCGAGGTTCGTGCCGGCGAGGTGCAGGTCGACATGCGCGACGCCGGTGGCGTCGGCGACGAGGTTGTCGATGTCGCCCGCATGGTGCGGGCCGCCTTCGGCATGGCCATGCGGCGCGCCGCTGGGATTGAAGTGGCCGCCGGCGCTGGAGGCGTCGGCCGCGCTGCAGTCGCCGGTCTCGTGCACATGGAAGCCGTGCGCGCTGCCAGGCGCGAGCCCGCCGAGATCGCCGCGGATGTGCACGCCGTTGCCCATCGACACCAGCGTGAGCCGACCGCTGACCAGCGAGCCGGACGCCGGCGCGATGTTGGCGACCGCCTGCGCGAC
>JABFWF010000118.1 GCA_013362405.1 Lysobacter sp.
GGCGCAGGCCGGCCTGGCCTTCTGCGCCCTGCGCGACAACGCGCTGGCGCAGGCCGAGGCGGGCTTCACCGGCATCCTCGCCGCGCGCCCGGACGACCCGGCGGCGGTCGAGGGCCTTGGCCACGTGCGCTACCGGCAGGGCCGCACCGACGACGCCCGCGCGCTGTTCACGCGCGCGCTCGCGCTCGACCCGGGCAACCCCGAGATCCGCGGCATGCTTGACCGCCTGCATGATGTGCCCCCTGCCGCCGCGAACGCATCCACGGCGGATTGATCACTGCGATCCCCAGCCTCGTCGGCTGGCCTGGTCGCCCCCTGCGCTTTTCCCGCCTGTCGCGACCCTGGCGGGCCTGCGGATGACACCCGGCGGAAAGCTCATCGCCCCTATGCACGCAGAGAGTGTGCCAGAGCGGTCAACTTCTTCACGAGATCTTCATCACGGCCGTCGGAAGCCTCCGCCGGCCGTCACGGTGTGCCGTGGTGCTTGCCCTGCCAGGGGTTGTACCAGGCGCGGATGCGCGCGATGTCGGCGGACATGTCGTCGCCGAGTTCGAACGCGGGACCGATGCCGATGATCCGCTCGGGATAGTGGAAGTAGGCGGGCAACACCGGCACGCCGGCCGCCTTCGCGATCTTCCAGAAGCCCGGCTTCCAGCGTTCGACCGGTTTGCGGGTGCCCTCCGGCGCCAGTCCGAACCAGAATTTGTCACTCCCCTGCAGCAATGCGGCGGCCTGTTCGACCACGCCGTGGGCCGCGCTGCGGTCGACCGCGATCACACCGAGTCCGCGCATCAGCACGCCGAGCGGCCACCAGAACAGCTGGTGCTTGCCGAGCACCTTGAGGTCGAGCCCGAGCGCGAGCTTGGCGGCGAAGCCCCACACGCCATCCCAGTTGGACGAATGCGGCGCGCCGATCAGCACCAGTTTCGGGATGTCCGGGAAAGCGCCGACCATGCGCCAGCCACCCAGGCGCAGGATGGTGCGCCCGAGCCACCGCGTGAAACGGTTGCGTCGCGTGCGCGGCACGTTCGGCGGCAACGGCAGCACGTAGCCGGGCGTCGGCGTTGCGGGCATTGCCCCTTCCCCCATGTGTCCTGATCCCCTGATGGCTAGTCCCAGTCGCGGCGCGTGCGCTCCCGCTTGAGGCTACTGCGTCCGCGCTTGGCGTCCAGCCGGCGTCGCTGCGAGGCACGGGTCGGGCGGGTAGCGATGCGCGGCTTCGGCGCGTGCAGGCCGGCGGCGACGAACGCCGCCAGGCGCTCGCGGGCGTCCTCGCGGTTGCGCTCCTGGGTGCGGAAGCGCTGTGCGCTGATCACCAGCACGCCGTCATCGGTGAGGCGTCGGTCGCGGCGCGCCAGCAGGCGCGTGCGCACGTCCTCGGGCAGCGACGGCGACTGCGCCACGTCGAACCGCAGCTCGACCGCGGTCGCCACCTTGTTGACGTTCTGCCCGCCCGGGCCGGCCGAACGCACGAAGCGCTCGACCAGTTCGTCGTCGGGGATCGCGAGGGATTCGTCGATCTGCAGCATGCGCGGATTGTAGGCAGCGGGACCACGGCGATGCTTCCGCACCGATCACGCTTCGCACGCCCGTGGATCCGACCGCGGGTCGGGCGCCCTAGCCGTCGTGGTGTCCCCGCTCTCCGAACAACGCCAGTGCCCGTGCGAATTCCACGTCCGGCGGCGCCACCACGTCCACCGGCGCACCCGTCACCGGATGCACGAAGGCCAGCCGCCGCGCGTGCAGCAGCATGCGGTGGATGCCGAGCATGCGGAAGGCGCGGTTGTGGCGGCCGTCGCCGTGGCTGGTGTCGCCGACCAGATGATGCGAGGCGTGCTTGAGGTGGCGACGGATCTGGCGGAAGCGACCGGTCGTCGGGCGTGCGCGCAGCAGCGCGTAGCGTGACGTCGGAAAGCCGGCCGAAGGCGTGTCCAGTTCGCAGGTGGCGAGGCGCTCGAACTCCGTCACCGCCGGCTTCTTCACCGGCTTGCCGGGGCCGCCGTCGAGCGGATGGTCGACGGTGAAGCGTTCCTCCGGCCAGCCACGGCAGACCGCCCAGTAATGCTTTTCAAAAGCCGCTGTTCCCGCTTCGCGCGACATCAGCATCTTGCCGAGCGCCGACGCGGTGTCGCGGTCGAAGGCGAGCAGCAGGCAACCGCTGGTGGCGCGGTCGAGCCGGTGCACGAGGAAGATGGGCCTTCCGAACTGCGAGCGCAGGCGATCGGCGGCGAAGTCGGTTTCGCCGCGCGCCAGCGCGCTGTCGTGGACCATCAGCCCGGCGGGCTTGTCGATCACCGCCAGCCAGTCGTCGCAATGGACGACCGGCAGCGCCTCAGCGCCCACGCGGCCACGCCGCGAGCAGTGCCCACACGCCACCCAGCGCGGCGACCAGCACCGCCACCGGCACGCCGAACAGGCGCGCGCCACCGGCATCCAGCGCGTACAGCACCGCGGCCACCAGCAGCAGGCCGGTGCCAAGGATGGCGGCGATGATGCGTCGCTGCGCGCCGCGCAGGATGCGCGTGATCTCGCGCAGGTCGGGCGAACCGACCTGCACCGCGTTGCGTCCTTCCACCTGCTGGGTCAGCCAGCCATGCAGCAGGCGCGGCATGTCCGGCGCGTGCGTCACCATCTCCGGCAGGCGCTTGCGGAATTCCGACAGCAGCCGGCGCGGGCTGTAGCGCGCGACCAGGATGCGCTCCAGCACGGGCTTGGCCACCGCCCAGATGTCGATCTGCGGATCGAGCAGGCGGCCGATGCCCTCGATGTTGAGCAGCGTCTTCTGCAGCAGGATCAGCTGCGGCTGCAGGGTCAGCTCGTAGCGCTGCGCGGTGCGGAACAGCTTCAGCAGCACCTCGGCCAGCGAGATTTCGGACAGCGGCCGGGTGAAATAGGGCTCGCACACCGCGCGCGCGGCCGCCTCGAGTTCGTCGATGCGGATGTGCGACGGCATCCAGCCGGCCTGCACGTGCAGCTCGGCGATGCGGCGGTAGTCGCGGTGGAAGATCGCCATGAAGTTCTCCGCGAGATAGTACTGATCCTCGCTGGAGAGCTGCCCCATGATGCCGAAGTCGAGCGCGATGAAGCGCGGGTCGGCCTTGCGCGCCGGGTCCGCGTCCACCCAGATGTTGCCGGCGTGCGCGTCGGCGTGGAAGAAGTTGTCGCGGAACACCTGCGTGTAGAACACGCGCACGCCCTTCGCCGCGAGCGCCTTGCGGTCGATGCCGGCGGCATCCAGCGCGGCGATGTCGTCCGACGGGATGCCGTGCACGCGCTCCATGGTCAGCACGCGCTCGGCGGTGTGCGACCAGATCACCTCCGGCACGTACAGGTCCGGCGAGTCCTGCCAGAAGCGGCGCAGCACCGACGCATTCGCACCTTCGCGCTGCAGGTCGAGCTCGGCCGCCAGCGTGTTCTCGATCTCGGCGACGATCTCGCGCGGGCGGATCTTGTCGGCGGACGGATGCGCGCGGTCGACCAGCGCGGCGACCGACCGCAGCAGCGCGATGTCGGCGCCGATCTGCTTCTCGATGCCGGGGCGCAGCACCTTGACCACCACTTGCCGGGGCGCGGCGCCCGGCAGCGCGGGCAACGTCGCCGCGTGCACCTGGGCGATCGACGCGGAGGCCAGCGGCGTGGTGTCGAACGACGCGAACGCGACGTCGACCGGGCGCGCCAGCGCCTTCTCGACGATCGCGCGGGCCGCCGCGCCGTCGAAGGGCGCGACGCGGTCCTGCAGCAGCGCGAGTTCCGCGGCGACGTCCGGCGGCACGAGGTCGCGGCGCGTCGAGAGGATCTGCCCGAACTTGACGAAGATCGGCCCGAGCTCCTGCAACGCGAGACGCAGGCGCGCGCCTCGCGGCAGCGCCTCGATCGCCTTCGGCGCGCGTGGCACGAACGGCTGCATCAGCTTCAGCCAGCGCTCGGCGACGGTGTCCTCGAGCAGCGCATCCAGGCGGTAGCGCAGCAGCACGCGGCCGATGCGGGCGGCACGCAGCACCGGCGTCACGCGCGGCTCCCGCCAACGGCAAGGCGCGCCACCCGCGCGGCCAGCCGCTCGACGTCGTCGCGCACCACGTCGACGTCGTCGTAGAACGCGTGCAGCTCGGCCTTGGCGACCACGTCGCGGCTTTCCTCGGTGAGGAATTCCGCGCCGCTTTCGGCCAGGGCGCGGCCGGTCGCGTGGGCCTGGCGCAGCACGGACGCGGCCAGACTGGCGACCTGCACGCCGATCACGTCGCCGAACACCGCGACGAACGGCAACTGCCAGTCGGGATCGAAGCGTTCGGCCAGGCGTTGCAGGCGCCGCGCGAGTTCGGCGTCGCCCGACAGCCGCACCTTGCCGACCGGCGGCGCGTCGTCGCGGCGCAGGAACGGCAGCTGCCCGAGCAGGCCGCCGAGGGTGGCGCGCACGCCGAGGTCGGGTTCGTTTTCCGCATCGACCGGACCGACGACGAGGCGCTCGCCATCCACGCGCACCTGCAACGCCAGCGGCGGCAACGTGCCGCTTCTCGACTCCAGCTGCATCGCGACGCGCTGGCCATCGAGCGCGGCAAGCCCGGCGCGGGTGTCGGGATCCAGTGCGAGCGCGCGGTTCAGCGCTGCTTCCAGCGCGCGGCCGGCGGGCACTTTCCAGTTGAAGGGGAATGCGGGCATCGCGGCATTCTAGCGGGCGGGTTCGCAACCCGCCGTGCCGGCGTGCTCCTCGCGGGAGCGGCCCACAGCCGCGAGCTTTTCCCTGCGATGGCGCCGCCTTCGTAGGAGCGGCGTAAGCCGCGATCGGAGGCCCGCCGTGGAAAAGGCGGAAAGCTCGCGGCCTTAAGCCGCAGGGGGTTGGTTCCGTCACCACGCCGCCGCCAGGCGCTCCAGCCCCTCGTCGATCGACACCCGCGGCACGTAGCCGAAGTCGCGCGTCGCCGGCGCCATGTCGTACCGCGCCGCCTCGCATCCCTGGCGGCGGCGGACGCCTCGCGCCGCCGCGCGCGACGCGATTTCACGTGCTGCGGAAAGATGCCTGCAGCCGCTCGAGGCCTTCCGCGATCGACACCCGCGGCACGTAGCCGAAGTCGCGCGTGGCGGGCGTCATGTCGTACCAGTGCGTCGTGCTCAATTGTTCCGCGAGGAAGCGCGTCAGCGGCGGTTCGCCGCGCAACGGCAACAGCGTCCACGCGGCTTCGCACGCCGCGCCGATCGCGTATGCCAGTCCGAACGGCACCGTCTTCGTCACCGGCGGCGCGCCCGCCGCCTGCAGGAGCGCGTTGACGATCTCGCGCACCGGCTTCGGTTCGCCGTTGCTGATGAAGTAGGCGCGGCCCGCGCAGGCTGTTCCCGGCGCGAGATGCGCGAAGGCGTCGAAGTGCGCCTGCGCGGCGTTGTCGATGTAGGTGGTGTCGATGCGGTTGTCGCCATCGCCGACCAGGCGGAGCCGGCCGGCGCGCGCGCGTTCGACCAGCCGCGGCAGCAGCTGCTGGTCACCCGGGCCCCAGATCAGGCGCGGGCGCAGCGCGACGGTGGCGAGCGACGCGTCGTTGGCGGCGAGCACCGCGCGTTCGGCGATCGCCTTGGTCGCCGCATACGGCGCCTTGAAGTTTTCGCCGTAGGGGACCGTGTCGGCCGTGCCGCCTTCGACCGGATGCGTCGCGCGATGGGTGACGCTCGGCGTGGAGGTGTTCACGAGCCGGCCGATGCCATGCGCGCGGCAGGCGGCGATCACGTTGTCGGTGCCGACCACGTTCGCGCGGTGGTAGCCGTCGTAACCGCCCCACGCGCCTGCCTTGGCCGCATTGTGGAATACCGCAAAGGCGGCCGCCTCGTGGCCCGCGAACGCGCGCAGCACCGCATCGCGATCGGCAAGGTCGCCCTGCAGCTGGCGCACGCCGAGCGCATCGAGCGCCGGATAGCGGCCGCGGTTGAAGCTGCTGACCTCGTACCCCCGCTCGACCAGGCCGCGACACAGCGCCTGGCCGAGGAAGCCGCCGCCGCCGGTGACGAGGATCCTCATGCACGCTCCTTCGTCGGCAATTGCCGCGCCGCCCAGGCCGCCAGTTTCTCGCGCGCGATCTTGGCGTTGTGGCGGATGTCGACCGGGAAGCGCGGGTGGCGCAGGAAGGCCTGCACCTTCGCCGTATGCACGAAGCCATCGCCGAGGTGGCGCAGTTCCTGCGCGATCCGCAGCCATTCGCGCGCGTGCACGCCTGCGCGGAGCTCGACGCACAGCACCGGCCGCTGCGCGCCTTTTGCGCCGACGCCGACCAGCGCGGTACGACGCACGTCCGGATGGGTGTTGAACACCGGCTCGACCTGCTCGGTGCAGAGGGTCGTCAGGTCGTCGACCACCACCCGCTGCGACTTGCGCCCGCAGAACCACAGCCGGCCATCGGCATCCATCCAGCCGAGGTCGCCCATGCGATGCACGATGCGCGTGCTGCCGTCGGCCAGCGTTTCGCGGATCTTCGCCAGCCGCGTCGCATCATCGCGTCGCCAGTACGTGTCGGTCGCGGTCGGGCCGGCGACGGTGATCTCGCCGACCTGCCCGCGCGCCACCAGCAGGGCATCGGACCACGTGCCGACCGCGTCGTCGTCGATGCGGATGATGCGCACCTCGTTCGGCGAGACGGCGCGGCCGACGCAGGTGCCGGCGCCGCGCTCGGTCGCCTCGCGCGTGTCCTCCAGCGCACGGCCTTCGATCACCGTCACCGGCAGGCATTCGGTCGCGCCGTACGGCGTCCACAGCTGCGCATCGCCCGGCAGCAATGCGCGCATCGCCGCCACCACGTCGGGCGGCACCGGCGCGCCCGCGGAGGTGACGCGCCGCACGCTCGGCAGCTTCGCGCCGTGCCGCGCGAGCACGCCGACCAGCGCGGGCGAGCCGAACAGCTGGGTGACGCCGAAGCGCTCGATCGCACGCACGAGCCTGCGAGGATCCGCCTGCGCGGGCCGCGTCGGATCCATGTCCGGAATGATCGAGGTCATGCCGAGCGCCGGATCGAACAGCGCGAACGGCGGAAACGTCGGCAGGTCGACGCCGCCGGGCTCGAGGGCGAAGGCTTCGGGCAGCATGCCGACCTGGGCGACGAAATGGCGATGGCGGTAGACGACGCCCTTGGGCACGCCGGTCGAGCCGCTGGTGAAGAGGATCGCCGCGATGTCGTCGGGCTGCGTGTCGGCGAGCTGCGGGCCGGCATTCGCGCCAGCGCGCTCCACGTCGGCGAGCGTCGCGTCGGCCAGCCATGCGCGCGCGCCGGTGGTGATGCGCACGCGCGCCGAGCGCGCCCAGCCGAGCAGCGTGCGCGCGACGTGCGCGAGGGGGATGCCGATGAAGGCGTCGGGACCGGCTTCGTCCAGGCACTGCCGCAGCGCGCGTTTGTCGATGCCGGGATCGACCAGCACCGGCACCGCACCCGCCTTGAACAGCGCGAACATCAGCAGGAAGAACGCCGGCGTGGGCCGCACCATCACCACGGTGCGCGTGCCGCGGACCACGCCATGGTGGGCGAGGCCGGCGGCGATCGCGTCGCTGCGCGCATCGAGCTGGGCGTAGGTGAGCGTCACGCCGTACCGGCCGTTGCGGCCGGGGCAGCGCATCGCGACCTGGTCGCCACGCATGGCGGCGAGCCCGGGCAGCGTGGCGGCGATGTTGCAGGGGACGGGCATCGCGCCATTGTCGCCGAGACGGCCGGTTCAGATCCTTGCAGGGGCGGCTTACAGCCGCGAGCCGTTGCCGTGTGCGGAGGGCTGCCGCGACCCAGGCCTTCATCGCGCCGCTTGCCTTCGATGCGGGAGCCACCAGAATTCGCGGTTTCCGCCATCCTGCCGCCCGCTGCGGGGCGTCCATGCCGCATCCCTGCCTGTCCTGTGGCGCCTGCTGCGCCGCGTTCCGCGTGAGCCTGCACTGGTCCGAGACCGAGCCGTTCCTCGGCGGCCGCGTGCCGGTCGAACTCACCGAGCCGGTGCGCCTGCACGAACTCGCGATGCGCGGCACTTCGCAGGCGCGGCCCCGCTGCGTGGCCCTGGAGGCAGACATCGGGCGCTCCAGCCGCTGCACGATTTACGCGCGACGCCCATCGGCTTGCGCCGCGGTGGTGGCGTCCTGGGAATCCGGCGGGGCGAGCACGCAATGCGACCGGGCGCGCGCGGTGCACGGGCTGCCGGTGCTGACGCCGTCGGATTGGCTCGACGTCGACGACGCCCAGCGGAGCCCGCTGCCGGCGTGATCGCCGGCAGTTGCGCTACAGCGGATTCCGCTCGAGGAATCGGCGGATCATCGGCACCAGCACCGCGTGCTTGTCCTCGAGCACGTAGTGATCGGCATCGTCGAATGCATGCACTTCCGCCTGTGGCAGCGCGGCGGCGAAGGCGGCGAGGCAATGGCGGTCGAACACGAAATCGCGCAGGCCCCAGCCGATGAACACCGGACGATCGGCGAACTCGTGCAGGCGCCGACCGGCTTCTTCCACCAGGGGCCACGCCGGATCGCCTTCGCGCAGCGGAATGTCCTGCATGAAGCGCAGCGTGCTGATCGCGTTGTCCCAGCCGGCGTACGGCGCGATGTACGCGTTGCGCACGTCGGTCGGCATTCGCCGCGCGGTGCCGAGCCAGGCCGCGCCGCGCGCGAACAGGTTGAAGCGGCGGATCAGCCAGCCACCCACGCGCGAATCGCGGCCTAGCGAAAGTTGCCACGGCATCTTCTTCGCGGCCGGCAGCGGGAACGTCGCGGTATTGAGGATGACCAGGCGCCGCACCCGCGGCAGGTGCCGCAACGCCCAGCCCATGCCGATCATGCCGCCCCAGTCGTGCAGCGCAAGCGTCACCGGGCCGGTGATGCCGAGCGTGTCGAGCAGCGTCGCCAGGTCCTCGACGCGCGAGCGCAGCGTGTAGTCGTAGCGCGGCGACGCATCGCGCGCATCGTCGGGCTTGTCCGACAGCCCCATGCCGACATGGTCCGGCACGATGCAGCGGTACGCGTTTCCAGACGCCGGATCGCGCAGTTCCAGCACGAGATGGCGCCAGTAGTAGCTCCACGACGGATTGCCGTGCAGCATGACGACGACTTCGCCGTCGCGCGGGCCTTCGTCGAGGTAGGACAGCGCGACGCCGGGACGGACGTCGAGACGCTGCGGCGTGAACGGATAATCCGGGAACGCACCCACTGCCAGCACGCCCGCTCAGGCCCTGCGCACGAATTCGGACTTGAGCTGCATCGCGCCGAAGCCGTCGATGCGGCAGTCGATGTCATGGTCGCCATCGACGAGGCGGATGTTCTTCACCCGGGTGCCGACCTTGAGCGCGGCCGATGCACCCTTGACCTTCAGGTCCTTGATGACCGTGACCGTATCGCCATCGGCCAGCAGGTTGCCGACGGCATCACGGACTTCACGCGCGGCCTCGGCGGCCGGCGTCGTACCGGGCGACCACTCGTGCCCGCATTCCGGGCACACGTGGATCGCACCGTCGATGTAGGCGTACGCCGAGGCGCACTGTGGGCAGGATGGCGGGGTTACCACACCACTTCGGCCATCGAGCAGTTCAGGCCCGAGCCGATGCCCAGCAGCGCGATGCGCTTGCCCTTCTGCAGGCGGCCCATCTCGCGCAGCTTGCTGAGCACGATCGGCACCGAGGCGGGGCCGATGTTGCCGTGCTCGCCGAAGATGGTCATGACCTTCTTCGGGTCGATGCGGAACGCGCGCAGGAACGCCTTCGTGTGCGCCTTGCTGACCTGGTGGATGACGAATTCGTCGAGCTCGTCGACCACCCAGCCGAGCGCGGTGCGGGCGGCGGCGAAGGTCTTCTGGCCGAGCTTGACGCCCTCGGTCATCAGCATGCGGCCGTCGGCGACCATGCGGTCGTGCACGAGGTCGCCGCGGCACAGCTGGTTCCACTCGGTCGCCGAGCGGGTGACGGAACCGCGATACCGCGGTGCGCCCGGCGCGAGTTCGGCGCGCGCCATCACCATCGCGGCGGCGCCGCTGCCCAGCGTGAGCGTGGCCATCTCCTCGCGGAACTGGTCGGCGGTGACGTCGGGCCGGCTGAGGCGCTCGAGGGTCTTCTCGTAGGCGAGGTCGGCGGTTTCGCCGTTCACCACCAGCGCGTAATCAATTTCGCCGGTCTCGATCATGCGGCTGGCGATGTCCATGCCGTTGAGGAACGCGAGGCAGGCGTTCGCCACGTCGAAGTTCTGGCAGGTGTCGGGCAGGCGCAGGTTGCCGGCGACGATGCTGGCGGTCGACGGCTCGAGGTAGTCGCGGCTGACCGAAGTGTTGACCAGCAGGCCGACGCGGTCGGCGTCGATGCCGGCGTCGGCGAGCGCCTTGACGCCTGCGAGCGTGGCCGCGTCGGACGCCTTGACCTCGCCGTCCCACAGGCGCCGCTCGCGCACGCCGGCGACTTCCTCCAGCACGTTGTACTTGATGCCGAGGCGATCGAGCGTGGGCTTGAGGCGGGCGTGGATTTCGTCGGAGGTCAGGCGACGCGGGGCGTCGACGTGGGCCAGGCCGGCGATGGCAACGTGCTGGAACAGCATGGAGTGTCCGGAAACCGCGGAAAACGCGACAGGATAACCCCTGCGCGGGCGTCCGGCACCGGTGCGGGTCACGGATTGGCGGCGGTTCAGGGCCCCGGCCGGGCGGGAAACGGCCGGGCGCCTGATCTTGGGATCGCCGCCCGATGGGGTTCCCGGGCGCTGCCGCCCGTTTCAGGCCTGCCCGGAGTTGCGCGGCCTCAGCGCCGGCAGCGCCAGGCGGCCCAGCGCTGGGTGCCGTCCTCGGGGCCGTCGAGCGGCTGCAGGGTGTCGGCCTGCAGGCCGGGGCCTTCATTGCGGGCCAGCGTCTCCAGCTCGTCGCGCACCTTGCGCGGATTGCGCTCGATCGGGCCGAGCCGGTCCTTCACCGACACTTCGACCTCGCCGCGGCGCTCGCAGCCGGTGGGCGCGGCGGTCACGACCTTCACTGCCGCGGCGCCGGGCGCCATGTGCACCCAGGTGCAGGCGGGCAGCAGGAGGGCGAGGGCGGGGACGACGAGGCGGCGCATGCGGGCTCCTGCAGGAAAAAGGCAGGCCGGATTGTCGCCCGGCCTGCCGCGTCTGGCTGAACGGCGGGCGTCCGCCGGGCCTGCCGTCGCGCTACTTCGCCTTCGGCGCGACGGCCGGCACGACCTGGCCGTTGGCGTCGACGACGGTGACCTCGCCCAGGCCCAGCGCGCGGATCGGCTGCTCGATCTTCGACAGATCGCCGACGACCACCCAGGTCAGCGCAGTCGGGTCGAGCGTCTTCGCCGCGGCCTGCACCTGCTCCGGTGTCATCGCCTCGATCTCGTGCATGCGGCGGACCACGTAGTCGTCCGGGCGGTCGTAGCGGACGATGCCGCCGATCGCGCCCATCACCGCGCGCGCGGTTTCGAACGAGCCCGGCAGGCCGCGGATCTGCGTCGCCTTGACCTTGGCGACCTCGGCCGGCGTCGCCGGCTTCGCGCCGGTGACGTAGTCGCCGATCTCGCGCTTGAGTTCCTTCAGCGACTCCACCGTCTTGTCGATCTGCACCGGCGCGAACGCCAGCCACGGCCGCTGGCCCAGCGCATTGGCGGTGAAGCTGTAGGCGCCGTAGGCCCAGTGCTTGTCCTCGCGCAGGTTCATGTTCAGGCGCGAGGAGAACTCGCCGCCGAGCACGTCGTCGGCCATCTCGAACTTCACCGCGCCCGGATCCCGCGTCGACGGCACCAGCTCGCCCGCGAAGAGGTTGGCCTGGATCGCGCCCGGCTGGTCGATCAGCACCACGCGCGGCTTCGCCGGACGCGCCACCGTCGGCACGTCCTTGCGCGCGAGGCCGTCGCCCGCGCTCTTCCAGTCGCCGAACACGGTGTCGAGCTTGGGCACGATCTCCTTCAGCGTGGTGTCGCCGACCACGATCAGCGTCGCCTTTTCCGGGCGCACGTAGGCGTCGTGGTAGGCGACCATGTCGCCACGCGTGAGCGAGGCGATCGACGCTTCCGTGCCGGAGCCGCTGAACGGGATCGCGTAGGGATGGCCGTTGCCGTACAGCAGCGGCGGCAGCACCCGCAGCGCGGCGCCGTTGGGGCGCGCCTTCTCCTGCGCGATGCCGGCGATCCAGGTCGCGCGCACGCGGTCGATTTCCTTCTGGTCGAAGCGCGGGCGGCGGACCATGTCGGCGAACAGCGCGATCGACGGGTCGAGTTTTTCCTTCAGCGCGCTGAGATACGCGTTGCCGCCGTCGAGCGACGCGCCGGCGCCGAGGTTGGCACCGAGCGACTCGGCGCGGTTGCCGAAGGCGAGCGCGTCGAGGTTGCCCGCGCCCTCGTCGAGCATGCCCATGGTGAAGCTCGAGGTGCCGAGCTTGTGGCCGGCGTCGGCCGCGTAGCCGCCGCCGAACTCATAGCTCATCTGCACCACCGGCACGTCGTGGCGCTCGGCGAGGATCACGGTGGTGCCGTTCTTCAGCGTCGCACGCTGCAGGGCCGGGAACTTCAGCTCGGGGAACTGCGTCACCTGCGGCACGCCCTTGCTGCGGTCGACCGTGGTCGGCAGCGTGCGGTACTTCGGGTCGACCGCCGGCGGCGTGAACGGCGCCGGCTTCACCGACGGATCCTCCGCGGCCTCCTTGCGCGCGCCCGGCACCACCACCAGCGTGTGGTCGCCGCTGGCAAGCCACTTCCTGCCGGTCGCCTGGATCGACGCCGGCGTCGCCGCGTCGATGGTCTTCAGGCTGTCGCGGAAGCAACCCGGGTCGCCGGTGTAGATCGCGCACTCGGCGAGCGCGTCGGCCTTGCCGCCGAAGCCACCGATGCGCTCGATGCCGCGCACGAAGCCGGCCTTGGTGACGGTGCGCGCCTGCTCGGTTTCGGCCGCGGTCGGGCCCTGCGCGACCAGCTTGTTCACCTCGTCGGCGATCGCCGCCTCGACCTTCGCCGGATCGATGCCCTGCTTCACGTCGGCGCTGATGTAGAAGTTGCTGCCCAGCTGCGAGCTCGACACGCCCGCGCTCACCTTGTCGGCGAGCTTGTCGTCGAACACCAGCCGCTTGTCCAGGCGCGAGCTCTTGCTGCCGCCGAGCACCTGCGCGAACAGGCCGAGGCGGTCGAGGTCGGGCTGGCCGTATTCGGCGACGTTCCACACGCGGTAGACGCGCGCCTGCGGCACCTTGTCGGTCATCGTCTCGCGCGTCGACGTCATGTGCTTTGCGACGTCGACCTTCGGCTGCGCCATCGTCGGCGTGGCCGGGATGTCGCCGAAGTACTTCGCGACCTTGTCCTTCGCGGTCTTGAGGTCGATGTCGCCGGCGAGCACCAGTACCGCGTTGTTCGGGCCGTACCAGGTGCGGAACCAGTTCTTCACGTCCTCGAGCGAGGCCGCGTTGAGGTCGGTCATCGAGCCGATGGTGTCGTGGTGGTAGGGATGGCCGACCGGGTACATCTGCCGGCCGAGTTCCTCCCACACGAGGCCGTAGGGCTGGTTCTCGTCCTGGCGCTTCTCGTTCTGCACCACGCCGCGCTGCTCGTCGAGCGTCTTATGGTCGATCGCGCCGAGCAGGTGGCCCATGCGGTCGGATTCCATCCACAGCGCCATGTCGAGCGCGGTGGTCGGCACGTTCTCGAAATAGTTGGTGCGGTCGGAGTTGGTGGTGCCGTTCTGGTCGGTGGCGCCGGCCAGCTCGAAGGGTTCGAAGAACTCGCCCCGGTGGTTTTCCGAACCGTTGAACATCAAATGTTCGAACAGGTGCGCGAAGCCGGTGCGGCCCGCGGGCTCGTCCTTGCTGCCGACGTGGTACCAGAGGTTCACCGCGACGATCGGCGCCTTGTGGTCCTCGTGCACGATCACGCGCAGGCCGTTGGGCAGGGTGAACTGCTGGTAGGGAATGTCGACCGCGGTGCCGGCCGGCCTGGCCCAGGTGGCCGGCGCATAGCCGCCGGCGAACGCGACGGTGAGGGCAAGGGCGAGGCCACCGTGGCGGATCACGGCGGGGGCGCGACGGGCAAGACGCATGCGGCACTCCTGTGCGAAGACGGGCACGAACTGCGCATCCTAGCCGCGCGATGACGCACGGGCACTAGGCCACAAGTCCACGGTGAGCTGCGGCGGGCGATGCGTGACGCGACGGACCACGTCCCGGCCTCGTGATTGCCGCGAGGGACGCTTTCGACGAGCGCTCCGACCGCGACGGCCCGCGTCCCCGGATTGCGGCACACTGCGGCCATGGACACCCGCCATAGCCTGGTCACCGGCGCCAACCGCGGCCTCGGCCTGGAGTTCGCCAGCCAGCTGCTCGCGCGCGGCGATCACGTCGTCGCCACCGCGCGCCATCCGGGACGCGCGACGGCGCTGAATGCGCTCGCCGGGGAATATCCGGGCCGGCTGCACGTGCTGCCGCTGGACGTCGCCAGCGACAAGTCGCGCCGCGAGCTCGTGCACGAGCTGCCGCTGGTGCTCGGCGACGCGCACCTCGACCTGCTGGTGAACAACGCCGGCGTGCTGCATTCGGGCGAGCGCTGGGGCCACGTCGAACAGGCGATCCTCGAGGACAGCCTGCGCACCAACGCGATCGGTCCGTTCCTGCTCGCGCAGGCGCTCGCGCCGCGGTTGCGCGACGGCGGCCGCATCGCCGACCTGTCCAGCATGATGTCCTCGATGGCCACCCGCACCGAGTTCCGCGCACCGAGCTACTGCATCAGCAAGGCTGCGCAGAACATGGCGACGGTGATGCTGGCGAAGGCGCTGGCGCCGCGCGGCATCGTCGCGGTGGCGCTGTGCCCCGGCTGGGTGCACACCGACATGGGCGGCGACAACGCACCGGTGGCGCCGGCCGATTCGGTGGCCGGCCTGCTCCGCGTGATCGATGGCCTGACCGACGCCGACAACGGACGCTTCCTCGACTGGCAGGGCGAGGCGATGGCGTGGTGAGCCGCCGCGCCCGACCGTCGGCGCTGCCGATCCCGTTGTCGGCTCGAATGCAGGAGCGACGTCAGTCGCGATCGTTGGGCTTGTCGCGACTGGCGTCGGCCCTGCGCCAACCTCGCGGAGGCGCCGGAAGCGGCATGCAGCAGCGGCTCGGCAAGGGACGGCCGGACGTCCGCGGACGCTGCCGTCCGCATTGATGCCCTTGGAAAATCAGCCGCTTGCGGTTGGCACGTTCCCTGCGAGAAGGCTCGCACCGAAACGCCGACGAAGAAGGTGGCCGATGTCCCTGCATACCCAGTTGCTGCGCGGCCTGTTCGTCCTGCCGGCGCTGCTGCTGCTCGCGGTCGCGAGCGTGACCGCGCCGGCGCATGCCCTGCATGCCCATGCCGGGACCGTCGCCCACGCGCGCACGGTCGTGATCGCCGAGGACGGACAGACCGTGATCGTCACCCATGCGGATGCTGGCGGCCACTGACTCACGTCAGTGCAGGAAGCCGGGTGCGCTCAGGCCTGCGCGAGGATCGCCAGGTAGCCGCGCACCGTCGCATCGAGGCCCGCGTACAGCGCCTCGTCGATCAGCGCGTGGCCGATCGAGACCTCCTCCACGCCCGGCACCGCGGCGAGGAAGGCGGCGAGGTTGGCCTGGCTGAGGTCGTGGCCGGCGTTGACGCCGAGTCCTGCCGACTGCGCACCGCGCGCGGTGCGCGCGCACGCGGCCAGCGCCGCGCGCACGTCGCCGGTGGCGAACGCTTCGGCGAACGGCCCGGTGTAGAGCTCGACGCGGTCGGCACCCGTGGCCGCTGCGGCGGTGAGGTCGGCATCGCCATCGTCTTCCACCGCATCGACGAACAGGCTCACCCGGCAACCGAGCGCCTTGAGCGCCGTGACGTGCGGCACGAGGCGGTCGCCGTCGCGGGCGAAGTCGAAGCCGTGGTCGGAGGTGAGCTGCGCGTCGCTGTCGGGCACCAGCGTCGCCTGCGCGGGCCGCGCCTGTTCGCACAGCGCATGGAAGCCGGGATAGCCCGCGCGCGGCGGCGCGAACGGGTTGCCTTCGAGGTTGAATTCGACGCCGTACTCGCGGCACAGGTCGGCCAGCGCGAGCACGTCGTCGGCGCGGACGTGGCGGGCATCGGGGCGCGGATGCACGGTGATGCCGTGCGCGCCGGCGTCCAGGCAGGCGCGCGCGGCGCGCACCACGTCGGGCGCGTGGCCGCCGCGCGAATTGCGCAACACCGCGATCTTGTTGACGTTGACGCTGAGGACGGTCACGGCGACGGCGGTTCGAGCGGGCGCGCCTCGTTGGGGAGGACTTGGCCTTCGGCCGCGGCGGCGACTCGGCGCGCCTCGGCCTGCTCGCGCAGGCGACGCAGTTCGGCCGGGTCGAGCATCGCCGATTCGTCGCGACTGCGGCTGCCGATGCGCTGCGCCAGCAGGGCGAGCGCGAAGGCAACCAGCAGGGCGAGCGCGATCAGCAGCATCACCCCCATCAGCCAGGTCGAGCCAGCCTTGAACGCGACGATGAAGGCGGCGGCGGACAGCAGCAGGTAGATCCAGGGCATCATCGGGCGGCTCCTCGTGCTCGCCGGAGTCTAGCGCCAATGCGCCGGGCGACGACTGCATCCGGTCACGACCTCCAGCGCTTTTCGGGCATCGCGCGACCACCTGCGAAGCGCGGGATCGGGCTTCGGCGCCTGCGCCCGCTCCACCACCGTCCGGGCGCTTGCCCGGTCCCGCCTCAAAGCAGCGGTGCCAGCAGCCGTGCCAGCGCCTCGGGCAGGCGCGCGGTCCACAGCGGGCGGGCACGATCGTCGCGCACCCGCGGCGCGTGGCCGAACTCGCCTTCGATCAGCCGCGCGAGCGCGTCGGCGACCTCCGGATCATCGAACAGCATCGACACCTCGAAGTTGAGGCTGAAGCTGCGGAGGTCGAAGTTGGCGCTGCCGACGAGCGCGAGTGAGTCGTCCACCAGCAGCGCCTTTGTGTGCAGCATGAGCTGTCCGTATTCGTAGACCTTTATGCCGGCCGCGTGCAGTTCGTCGAACCACGAGCGCGCGGCGAGGGTGACGAAGCGCGAATCGGTGCGCCGCGGCACCAGCAGGCGCACGTCGAGGCCGGCCAGCGCGGCCGAGGTCAGCGCGAGCAACGCGGCCTCGCTCGGCACGAAATACGGCGTCACCAGCCACACGCGGCGGTGCGCGGCGTGGATGGCGGCGACATTGAGGCGGTGGATCGCCTCCCACGACGAGTCCGGGCCCGAGGTCAGCGCCTGCACCGCGACCGGCCCCGGCGCGGGCGGCGGCATCGCCGCGGCCACCGAGGAGAGGAAGCCGCGCTCGCCGGTCGCGTATGCCCAGTCCTCGACGAACACCAGCTGCAACGAGCGCACGATGTCGCCGGTCAGGCGCAGGTGCAGGTCGCGGTAGGCGTCGGGGCGCAACCCCTCGTTCTCCTCGTCGGTGATGTTGATGCCGCCGGTGAACGCGACCGCGCCGTCGATCACCGCGATCTTGCGATGCGAGCGCAGGTTCACCCACGGCCGTTGCCAGAAGCGGCCGAAGCGCATCGGGTGGAACCACGCGAGCTCGCCGCCGGCGGCGACCAGCGGGTCGAAGAAGCGGCGCGGGCAGGCCGACGAGCCGACCGCGTCCAGCAGCAGGCGCACCGCCACGCCGGCGCGCGCGCGTGCGACGAGCGCATCGCGGATCGCGGTGCCGGTGCGGTCCGGCGAGTAGATGTAGTACTCGAGGTGCACATGGTGGCGCGCCTGCGCGATCGCCTCCAGCAGCGCCGCGTAGGTGGCGGCGCCGTCGACCAGCAGGCGCACCTCGTGCGCGGTGCTCGCGGGCAGGCCGGTGGTGGCCTGCGCGAGGCGCGCGAGCTCGGGCCGGTCGCCGGTGCGCGCGTGTTCGTCGCCGGCGGGCAGCGCGACGCGGTTGCGCGCGCGACGCAGGCGCTGGCGATGGATCCGCTGCGGCCCGAACACGTAGTAGACGACGAAGCCGACCACCGGCAGCGCGGCGAGCCCGAGCAGCCAGCTCAGCGTCGCCACCGGCGGGCGCTTCTGCAGCACGATCCAGCCACCGAGCAGCACCACGTAGGCGAACCAGCCGGCGAGCAGCAGCACGTGCCAGTGCGGCAGGGCCTCGACGTGCTGGGCGACGGCGTGCAGGACGTCGGGCATGAAGGCTTCAGGAACCTGTCGCGGGCGGTGCGATCCTGCAAGCGTAGGCTGGCCGCATGCAAGATGCACTTCACGACGACTTCGACGCGCCGGCGCCGGAGGACGCACGCCGCGCGCGCACGCCGATCAAGGGCCGCGGCGCCGCCTCGCGCGTGGCCGGCCGCTTCGAAAAGACGCTCGTGCGCGGCGAGGACGACGGCTGGGGGTCCGTGTACACCGATACCTTCGACGAGGATGGCGAGCCGCTGGCGCCGTCACCGGCGACCACCGTCACCGAGGAACGCGCGCGCTCGGTGATCAGCCGCAACGATTCGCCGGACATCGGCTTCGACCAGTCGGTCAATCCCTACCGCGGCTGCGAGCATGGCTGCGTCTACTGCTTCGCGCGGCCTTCGCACGCCTACCTCGACCTGTCGCCCGGGCTCGACTTCGAGACGAAGCTGTACGCCAAGACCAACGTCGCCGAGCGCCTGCGCGAAGAGCTGGCGAAGCCGGGGTACAGGCCCTCGCCGATCGCGCTCGGCATCAACACCGACGGCTACCAGCCGATCGAGCGGCGCTACCGCGCGACGCGGCAGGCGCTGGAAGTGCTGGCCGAATGCAGACACCCGGTCAGCTTCGTCACCAAGAGCGCGCTGATCGAGCGCGACCTCGACCTGCTCGCGCCGATGGCGCGCGAGGGCCTGGTCAGCGTGCACTTCTCGATCACCACGCTCGACAACCGCCTTGCCGCCCGCATGGAGCCGCGCGCCACCGCGCCGCGCGGCAAGCTGCGGGCGATGCGCGCGCTCGCCGAGGCCGGCGTGCCGGTCGGCGTGATGGTGGCGCCGGTGGTGCCGGCGCTGACCGACCACGAGCTCGAGCGCATCCTCGAGACCGCGCGCGAGCACGGCGCGCGCAGCGCCGGCTACGTGCTGCTGCGCCTGCCGCACGAACTCAAGCAGGTCTGGCGGGAGTGGTTGGAGCTGCACTATCCCGACCGCGCGGCGCACGTGATGAGCCTCATCCGGCAGATGCGCGGCAGCAAGGACTACGACAGCCGCTTCGGCGTGCGCTCGCGCGGCGAAGGCCCGTTCGCGCAACTGCTGGCGCAGCGCTTCGCCAAGGCCCATGCGCGACTGGGCTTCGGCCGGCTGCCGCCGCTGGAAACGTCGAAGTTCGCCGCGCCGCGCAGGCCGTCGCCGCAGGGCGAGCTGTTCTAGCCTGCCCTTTTGGAGGAGCGAGGTAAGTCGCGCCCCCACGCGCTGCTGCAAACAGCGGCTCGCTCAGGATCCGAACACCGGCAGCAGCGGCCCGCCCAACCACAGCCAGCGCGCCATCCACCCGCTGACCACGGTGATCAATGCAGTCAGCGGCAGGCCGACGCGCAGGAAGTCGCCGAAGCGGTACTGCCCGGGCCCGAGGATCAGCAGGTTGCCGTGGTGGCCGATCGGGGTGAGGAAGGAAGGCGACCGCAGGCTCAGCATCGCGGTCACGTCCACGCGCAGCCGTTCGCTGACGAACAGGTACAGGCCGCCGGCCAGGATCAGCAGGAACACCACTTGCGCCAGGGCCATGCGTGGCTTGCCGGACAGGTCGGCGGATTCTGCGGCACACGGCACTCTCGCCGCCTACACCCGCCGTACACACGGCGTTCACGCACATTGCATGGGCCTGTCGCACCCTCCCCCGATGCCCGACCCCACCGGCACCCCCACCGTCGAAGGCCTCCAGCGCGAGCTGGCTGCGGCGCGCGCGACCATCGCGTCGCTGCGCCAGGAGCAGGCGGTGTTCGCCCACGGCATCTCGCACGACCTGCGCGCGCCGCTGCGCAGCATCGACAGCTTCGTCGCCCTGCTCGCGCGCCACGAGGGTCTGGACGACACCGCGCGCGGCTACCTTGAGCGCGTGCGCGCGGCCTCGGCGCGAGCCGGCAGCCTGATCGACGGGCTGCTCGCGCTCTCGCACGCCAATCGCGCCGAACTCGCGCCCGCGCCGGTCGACCTCAGCCTGCTCGCGGAGTGGTCGCTGGCCGAGCTGCAGGAGGCCGACGCCGCCCAGCCGGCCGAGCTCGACGTCGCCCCCGGGCTGCTCGCCTGGGGCGACGAACGCCTGCTCCGGCAGCTGCTCGGCACCCTGCTGGACAACGCCTGGAAGTTCTCCCGCCCCACCGGCATGGTGCGCATCCACGTGCAGGGTGCGCGCGCCGGAGACCGCCTGCAGGTGGCGGTGCGCGACGAGGGGCTCGGATTCGACATGCGCTATGCTGCCAAGCTGTTCCTGCCGTTCCAGCGCCTGCACGGCCCCGACCAGGGCGCCGGCCACGGCATCGGCCTCGCCGTCGCCCAGCGCATCGCCGCCCGCCATGACGGGCGCCTCCATGCCGAGTCCCAACCCGGCGCCGGCGCCACCTTCCACCTCGACCTGCCCGCGCCCCCGCCCGCCGATGCAGAGGGAAGCAGCCCATGATGGACAAGGAAATCCTCCTCGTCGAAGACAACCCCGACGACGTCGAGCTCACCCGCATCGCCTTCCGCGAAGCCAAGGTCGCCAACAACCTGGTGGTGGTGAACGACGGCGCCGAGGCACTCGACTACCTGTTCGCGCGTGGCGCCTACGCCGGGCGCAATGCCGACGACCTGCCCTCGATCGTGCTGCTCGACCTCAACCTGCCCAAGGTCGACGGCCGCGAGGTGCTGCAGGCGATCCGCGCCAGCGAGAAGACCCGCAGCCTGCCCGTGGTCGTGCTGACCACCAGCACCGAACCGTTCGACGTCGAGGCGAGCTATGCGCTCGGCGTGAACAGCTACATCCAGAAACCGGTCGACTTCGAGCGCTTCGTCTGGGCGGTGCAGCAGGTCGGCCTGTACTGGCTGGTGCTGAACCATCCCCGCGAGACAGGCGCGTAACGCCCCATCCTGTAGGAGCGGCTTCCCGCCGGGAGCTCCGCGCTCCTGGCGCGTGCTGGAAAATCTGGCGGCTGTAAGCCGCTCCCGCATCGGCTGGCTACGTCGACGCACGCGCGTCAGCGCTGCGCGTAGAGTTGCTCCGCGCGCTGGAACAGGATCCAGCTCGTCGCGATGAACTTGTCGCCGCCTTCGGGCCGGTTGCCGCGATGGGTGTGGGTGAACGCGGTCGGCGCGATCAGCAGGCTGCCGGTGCGCGGCGTGATGCTGCGCTGCTGGAACAGGAACTCGGTTTCGCCCGCGTCGAAGGCTTCGTTGAGGTAGAGCGTCCACAGCAGGTGGCGGTGCAGCGTCTCGCATTGCGCGTCGCGCGGGTACAGCTCGCAGTGCCAATACGGATATCCGCCTTCGCCGGCGGCGTACCACTGCAGGTTGATCGCACCGGGCCGCAACGTGGCGCCAAGCAACGGCGCGAGCGCGGCATCGTCCATCGCGGCGATGTCCTCCGCCTGCAGGCGCCTGGGCGCGCCATCGCCGCCAGCCTGCTGCAGCATCAGCGGCGCGATCAGCACCTGCGGATAGCGGCGCACGTAGCGCAGCAACCCGGCGAACAGCGCGGCGTTGAGCGCGGCTTCGGCCTGCGCCCATTCGGGCCTGCCGCCGATCGACAGGTCGCGGCTGCGCTTGAGCTCGGGAAACACCCCGCCGCCGACGCGCCCCGGCTGCAGCGCGTCGCTCGCCCGCAGGCGTTCGACCAGCGCGGCGCAGGTGGCCGCGTCGAGCGCGTTCTCGTAGACCTCGATGAAATCGGCGGGCTGCATCACGCGCGCCGGTCCCGCGTCAGGCCAGCGCCGGTTGCGCGGCGCGCGCGTCGTGCTCGGCGTGGTAGCGCACCGCGGCCTCGACTTCGTGCTTCGAGCCGAGGAACACCGGCACGCGCTGGTGCAGGCCCGACGGCTGCACGTCGAGCATGCGCTGGCGCCCGGTGCTGGCCGCGCCGCCGGCCTGTTCGACGAGGAAGCTCATCGGGTTGGCCTCGTACATCAGCCGCAGCTTGCCGCCCTTGGGCGCGCACTTGCTGTCCAGGGGATAGCTGAAGATGCCGCCGCGGGTGAGGATGCGGTGCACGTCCGCCACCATCGAGGCAACCCAGCGCATGTTGAAGTCCTTGCCGCGCGGGCCTTCCTTGCCCTCGAGCAGATCGCCGACGTAAGCCTGCATCGGCGCTTCCCAGAAGCGCTGGTTGGACATGTTGACCGCGAATTCCTTCGTTTCCTCCGGAATGCGCATGCCGCGCGTGGTCAGCACGAAGCTGCCGACCTCGCGGTCGAGCGTGAACGCATGCGCGCCGCTGCCGACGGTCAGCACCAGCATCGTCGACGGCCCGTAGGTGCAGTAGCCGGCAGCGACCTGCGCGGTGCCGGGCTGCAGGAAATCGGCGTCCGACGGCGTGGTCACGCCTTCCGGGCAACGCAGCACCGAGAAGATCGTGCCGACCGAAATGTTGACGTCGATGTTGGACGAGCCGTCGAGCGGATCGAACAGCAGCAGGTAGTTGCCGCGCGGATACACGTCGGGAATCGGCTGCGAGTGGTCCATCTCCTCCGAGGCGAGGCCGGCGAGGTGGCCGCCCCAGGCGTTGGCCTCGAGCAGGATCTCGTTCGAGAGCACGTCGAGCTTCTTCTGCGCCTCTCCCTGCACGTTGATGCTTGCGTTGCCCGCGGTGCCGGCATCGCCGAGCACGCCACCGAGCGCACCCTTGCCGACCGCGATCGAGATCGTCTTGCACGCGCGCGCCACTACTTCGATCAGCAGCCGCAGGTCGGCGCCGATGCGGCCGGCGCGCTCTTCCTCGATCAGGAACCGGGTCAGCGAGATCTGGGGCGGGGACATGGGCACGGCAACCGGAAAAGGGCGCCCATTGTCGCCGACCGGCGGCCTGCTGACAGCAGGCTGGCAGCAGGCCCGGCGCACGCTGCCCGTCTCGCCAACGGAATGTCCGCCATGTGGAGCCGCGAATCCTCCATCGACATCGACACCAGCGCCGCCCGCGTCTGGGCGTTGTTCGCCGACGTGGCCGGCTGGCCCGCCTGGAACGCCGGCATCGCGCGCATCGCCCTGCATGGCCCGTTCCACGACGGCAGCGTGTTCAGCATGCAGCCGCCGGGAATGGACGCATTCGACAGCACCCTCGTCGAGGTCGCGCCGGAGCGCGGCTTCACCGACGAGACGGTGTTCGGCGACAGCGTCGTGCGCGTGCGCCATGCCATCGCGCCACGCTCGCCGGGACGCGTGCGGGTGGTGTTCCGCACCGAGGCCGACGGGCCGGAAGCCGCGCGGATCGGCGCCGCCGCCAGTGCGGATTTCAACGACGTCCTGCAAGCACTGAAACGACAGGCGGAGCAGAGCGCGGATGGCCGCCACGATTTCGATTTCCTGCACGGCGCCTGGCAGGTCCGCAACCGTCGGCTGCAGCGGCGGCTCGCCGGCTGCACCACCTGGGACACCTTCGACGCGCGCGTCACCTGCCGCCCGCTGCTGGGTGGGCTCGCCAACCTCGAGACCCACGAGACCGACTGGAACGGCGGCTACCGCGGCCTCGCCTTGCGCCTGTACGCGCCGCACGCGCGGCGCTGGTCGATCCATTGGGCGAACGGCGACGACGGCGTGCTCGAGCCGCCGGTGATCGGCGGCTTCGATGGCGACGTCGGGGTGTTCGAGGGCGAGGACCTGCACGCGGGCCGCCCGGTGCGCGCGCGCTTCACCTGGACGCGCCTGGATGCGGTCCACGCGCGCTGGGAGCAGGCGTTTTCCGCCGATGGCGGCGCGTCATGGGAAACCAACTGGGTGATGGATTTCGCGCGCGACGCGTAACCGTGGCCTCGACCTTCGACAGGAGCGATCGCGATGAACCCCTTCTTCAAGAACCTGCTGTTCCTGCACGGATACGTCGGTCCTGGCGCTCTGCCCGGGCGCGCACCCGCATCGCCGGCCTCGACGTCACGCTCCCCCGGCGTTGTCGAACTGCGCGACTACACCCTGCATCCGGGGCAGCGCGACGTGCTGGTCGCGCTGTTCGAGCGCGCGTTCATCGAGTCGCAGGAAGCGCTCGGCATGCAGGTGCTCGGCCATTTCCGCGACCTCGACGATCCCGACCGCTTCGTCTGGTTCCGTGGTTTCGCCGACATGGCCGCGCGCGGCGAGGCGCTGCCGGCGTTCTACCGTCACGGCGAAGCGTGGCGCACCCATCGCGACGCGGCGAACGCGACCATGCGCGACTCCGACAACGTGCTGCTGTTGCGCGAGGCGTGGCCGGGTTCGGGCTTCGCGCCCGCGGCGCCGCGTCCGCCGGCGGGTACGACGCCTGCGGCCGCCTGCATCGTGGTGGTCACCCATGCGCTGGCGCAGCCCGCGGATGCGGAGATGCGCGAATTCTTCCGCACCTCCGTGCAGCCGCTGGCGCGCGTGCACGGCGCGCGGCCCCTGGCGACGTTCGTGACCGAGCGCGCCACGAACAACTTCCCGGCGCTGCCGGTGCGCGAAGGCGAGCACGTGGTGGTGTCGGTCAGCGCGTTCGACGACGTCACCGCGCATGCGCGCTACGCCGAGGCCATCCGCGCGGACGTGCGCTGGCAACGCGAGGTCGCCGGCTTCCCCGCGTCGCGCAGCATCGCCCCGCCGCAGGTGCGACGGCTGCAACCGTGCGCGCGCTCGGCGGTGCGCGGCTAGCGGCGGCCGTGTACGGCAACGGGCGAGGCAGGCGATGATGGCGCATGCGTCGCGCCGACCGGTTGTTCCTCATCATCCATGCCCTGCGCGGTCGTCGTGTCGCCCTGCCGGCGCACGCGCTCGCGCAGACGCTCGGCGTCTCGGCGCGCACGGTCTACCGCGACGTCGCCGACCTGCAGCGCTCGGGCGTGCCGATCGAAGGCGAGGCCGGCGTCGGCTACCTGCTGCGCCGTGGCGCCGACATCCCACCGCTCATGTTCAATGCCGATGAGCTCGAGGCGCTGGTGGTGGGCACGCGCTTCGTGCGTGCGTTCGGAGGCGAGCGCCTGGGGCGCGGCGCGGCGGCGGCGCTGCTCAAGATCCAGGCGGTGCTGCCGGCCGAGCTGCGCGAACGCGGTCGTCGCACGCGCATCTTCGCGCCGCCACGCGAGGATCGCATCGAATCCACCGGCCTGATCGACCGCCTGCACGCCGCCATCGACGCGCGCCGGGTGTTGCGCCTGGACTACCGCGACCAGGACGGGCACGCCAGCGCGCGCGACATCGAGCCGCTGTGCCTGTCCTTCTGGGGCGGCGCGTGGACGCTGGGCGCGTGGTGCCGCCTGCGCGACGGCTTCCGCAGCTTCCGTCCCGACCGCATCGTCGCCTTCGCGCCGCTGGAGCGGGACGGCACGCCGGAAACGTTCGAGGAAACGCCGGCGCGCGGCCTGGACGCCTACCTGCGCGCGGTCGGCGCGCTGGGCCTGGGCGACTGAGCGACTAGACGTCGCCGTCGTTCGACCAGCCTTCTCCGGTCCCACGATGGAACACGCGGTCGGCGTCGCGCACGGTACCGGCCGGGAACGACGGCTCGTTCGCCAGGCGGGCGTAGATCGGCGTGAAATCCGGCCGCGTCGCCTCCATCAGCTGCTCGAAACTGTCGATGACGAAGTAGGTCTTCTGGTAGGTGTCGATGCGGTAGCGCGTGCGCATGATCCGCTCGAGGTCGAAGCCGATGCGGTTCGGCGCGTCGCTTTCCAGGCAGTGGATGCTTTCGCCCTTCGACGACACGATGCCGCTGCCGTAGATGCGCAGCCCGTCCTTCTGGCGGATCAGGCCGAACTCGACCGTGTACCAGTACAGGCGCGTGAGCATCTGCAGCGCCTCGGGCCCGACGCCATGCGCCTTGACGCCGCCCTGGCCGTACGCCTGCATGTAGTCGGCGAACGCCGGGTTCATCAGCAGCGGCACGTGGCCGAACAGATCGTGGAAGAGGTCGGGCTCCTCGATGTAGTCGATCTGGTCGGGACGGCGGATCCACCACGTCACCGGGAAGCGTCGGTTGGCGAGGTGGTCGAAGAAATCGAGCTCGGGCAGCAGGCCCTCGACGCCGATCAGCGTCCAGCCGGTGGCGGCGTGCAGGACCTCGTTGAGGTCGGCGAACTTCGGAATGCGGTCGGGCGCCATGCCCATCGCGTCCTGCGCCTGCAGGAACTCGTCGCAGGCGCGGCCGGGCAGGATCTCGCGCTGGCGCGCATACAGCGTCGCCCAGGTCGCATGGTCGTCGGCGCCATAGCCTTCCCACGGCTGCTCGACGATGCCGGTGGCGTAGACCGGCACCTTGCCCTTGTCGGTGTGCAGGTTCTCGACGCGGCGCGGCTGGGCAGTGGCGACGTTCATGGCGTGGCTCCGATGATGCGCCGACTGTAGCGGGTCGGGCGCGCAACGGGCTTGCGTCGTTGCGCCGATGTGGCCAGCCGGCGCACGATTGTTGCGCCAACCAGGGAAATCGTCGTGAAGGACGCCACCGCCACCTTCGATCGCACCGACCTCCTGCTGCTCGCCGAGCTGCAGCGCGCCGGCCGCCTGACCAACGCCGAACTCGCCGAGCGCGTGCACCTCTCGCCCTCGGCCTGCCTCCGCCGCGTGCAGCGGCTGGAGCGCGAGGGCGTGATCGCCGGCTACCGCGCCGAGGTCGATCCGGCGCGGCTCGGACTCGACCTCACCGCCTTCGTGCGCGTGCAGCTGGCGCGCCACGATGCCACGGCGATCGAGGCCTTCAGCGCCGCCGTCAACGCGTGGGACGAGGTGGTCGCCTGCCACGCGCTGACCGGCGACATGGACTACCTGCTGCACGTGGTGGTGCGCGACCTCGAACACTTCTCGCGCTTCCTGCTCGACCGGCTGCTCGGCCAGGCCGGCGTGGCCGACGTCAATTCGAGCTTCGTGCTGCGCACGGTGAAGGCGTTCCGCGGCTTGCCGCTGCCGCGCGCGTAGCAAGCCGCAGGCAGCACCGGGCTGCTGCGAGGAAGACCGCGCGAGATTCCAGCTGCGCTTTGCTTACCCGGCGACGTTGGCTGACCCGGGCTGCTTCGGGCCTGCAGATCAGTGCGCCGAGTGGCCGAAGCGCGCGCCGAAAAAATCCCCTCCCTTCCATTGCGGCGGCGCCGGCGCGTCGCCGACCTCCACGCCCAGGCGCGTGGCGAAACGCGCCAGGCGCGCCGCGTCCTCGTACTGGATCGGCTGGCGCGCGTCGTCGCAGGGACGGTGGTAGCAGTCGCGCAGGAACACGCGCTGCGCGAGCAGCGGCATGGTGGTCGCGTCGGCCTGCTTGCCGGCACTCGACGCGGCCGGCACCACGCCGCCGTCGAGCATCAGCGCCGGCACGCCCGCGCGTACGAACGCGTACTGGTCGCTGCGCACGAACACCGCTTCCTCCGGGAACGGATCCGGCGACAACGGCACGCCGAGCGCATCACCAGCGTGTTGCGCCGCCGTGCCGAGGTCGCTGTGCGCGCCGCCGATCGCGATCGCGTCGCGACTCGGCGCGAGCAGCATCGGCATGTCGAGGTTGATGTCGGCCACGAGCCTGGCCGTCGGCGCGCCGGGCGGATGCAGCGCGAGCCACTGCGCGCCGAGCAGGCCCTGCTCCTCGCCGGTGAGCGCGGCGAACAGCAGCGGGCGCCTGGGCGCCTGCTGCGTGCGCGCGGCTTCCAGCACGATGGCCACGCCAAGCGCGTTGTCAAGCGCGCCGTGGAAGACGTGGTCGCCGCCTTGCGCGGCGACGCCGAGATGGTCGAGGTGCGCGCTGTAGAGCAGCTGTTGCGAAGCGAGCGCGGGATCGCGACCCGGAAGGCGCCCGAGCACGTTGCGGCCGTCGAGCGACGCGATGTGGCTGCGCGCGGCGAGGTCCAGCGTCACCGGCAAGGCGAAGCCACGCTGCCGCTCCTGCTCCACCGCCTGTGCGAGTTCCGCCGCGGTGTGGCCGCTGCCGTCGAAGACGAGGTCGGCGGCGGCAAAGCTGACCCGCGCCACCACCTGCAGCTGCGGTTCGTCGTCGAGCGCATGGCCGTCGCCGGCGCGCAGGCGCATGTCCGGACGGTCGAATGCAGCGGCAGACTGCGTCCACGGCGCCGCGGCCTCCTGCGCGGGCGTGTCGACGAACACCGCACCGATCGCGCCATGCGCCGCGAGCGTGCGCAACTTCTCGCGCATCGACGCGTGGAAGGCACGACGGTCGGCGTCGAAGCGCGCCGGCGCGCCGCCGAACAGCACCGCGATGCGGCCATGCAGGTCGAGCCCGGCGAAGTCGTCGTGGCCGAGGTCCGGCGCTTCCACCCCTTGGCCGACGAATACCGCCGGCGCGCGCACTGCCGCCGTCGCGCGGGCGAAGCCGGGCATCGGCAGGAACTGGTCGCGCACGCGCAGGCTGATGTCGCGATCGCGACGCACGACGACCAGGCGGGCACCGTCGGCAACGCGCGTCGAGGCCAGCAACGGCACGCGCTGGAAGTAGGTCTCCTCGTCGCCCGCCGGCTGCAGCCCGAGCGCGCGGAAGCGGTCGGCGACGTATTGCGCGGCGCGGTCGTAGCCGGCGCTGCCGGTCAGCCGGCCCTGCATGCGCGCATCGGAGAGCGCGCGCACGTCGGCGGCGATCCGCGCCGCGGCCGCGCTGGCCTGTGGGGGCCCCGGCGCCGGCGACACCGATGGCGTGGGCTGCCGGCTGCAACCGGGCAGCGACAGCGTCGACAGCAGGCAGGCGGCGAGCAGGCGGACGGCGAGGCGGATCGGCGGAAGCGGTCGTGGCATGCAGGCGCTGGGTCGGGCGACGGGCGACGCTAGCACAGGCTTGCGCACGCGATCCCCGATGCGTTCACGGCCCGCTTCCGCCGCCCTCGCAATCATTTGCCGCGCGGAACCATCGGAGCGCGACGTGGAGCGGCACGACGATCGGGCGCTGGCTGCGACCCTGATGCGCGATTTCGCCGAACGCACCGGCCTCACCGGCGCGGAGGCGGCGCGCCGCTACCTGTGGACCGACGCCTTCGCGGTCTGCAACTTCCTCGGCCTCGCCGAAACGGCGCTGGCCACGCGCCTGGTCGAACAGGTGCACGCGGTGCTCGGCGCGCACCGCCCGGATGACACCCGGCACGGCCCGCTCAGTGGTCTGGACGCCGCGGCCGCGCGCCGCCATCCGACCCAGGGCGGCCTGCGCATCGGCAAGCCGCTGCCCGAGCGCGCGCCGGGCGAGCCGCCGGATCCGCGGCTCGAATGGGATCGCGACGGCCAGTACTTCCATTACCTGACGCGCTGGATGCACGCGCTCGACCAGTACGCCCAGCGCGCGGGCGTCGTCGACGCCAATCGCTGGGCGCGCGAGCTGGCGCGCACGGCGGTGCAGGCGTTCGTGGTCGTCGGCGACGGCACGCCGCGGATGGTGTGGAAAGCGAGCATCGGGCTGGATCGTGCGCAGGTCGCCTCGATGGGACAGCACGATCCGCTCGACGGCCTGGTCACCTGCCTGCAGCTGCGCGCGCACACGCCGCCCGGCAGTGGCGGGCCGACGCTTGCGCCGGAGCTGCGCACGCTCGCCACGCTGGTCGCCGGCACCAACCTGCTCACCGACGATCCGCTCGGCATCGGCGGGCTGCTGGTGGACGCCTACCGGCTCGCCCAGCTGCTGCGCGAGAAGCCCGGCGACGACGCGTTGCTCGGCCTGCTGCTCGCCGCCGCCGCCGGCGGCCTGCACGCGTGGCTGCAGCAGCGCCCGCTCGCGCGACCCGCGGACGAGCGCCTTGCGTTCCGTGAACTCGGGCTGGCGATCGGTCTGTCGGCTGCGGCGCGCCTGTGGCGGCTGCTGGAGCACGACCACGCGCCGATCGCCGGGCAGCCGGCGGTGCGCGCGAGCCTCGATGCGCTGATCGCGCAGGTACCGCTGGCACGACGCATCAGCAGCCATTGGAGCGAACCCGGCCAGCGCACGTCGGCCGCCTGGCGCGCGCACGAGGACATCAATGCGGTGATGCTGGCGACCAGCCTGGCGCCGCAAGGCTACCTCGACTTCGACCGCGCGCAGGCCACGCCGAAGCAGTCGGCGGCGTGGTCGCGCTGACGCGCGCGCTCCTGCAAACAAGGACGGCCACCTCGCGGTGGCCGTCTTTTGCGCGAGCATTGCGCGTGATCAGAAGCGGTATTCGGCGCCGAGCGTGACCGTGCGCAGCTTGCCGCTGACGCCGAACGCGCTGGCCTTGTTCCAGTCGTAGTTGAGGCCGACGCCGACGTTGCGGTTGAAGTCGTAACCCGCGCCCACGCCGTAGTACGGCTTGACCTTGCTGTCGCTCTGGCTCGGCAGGCCCGGCACGCCGATCTTGACCTTGTTGCGGGCGAGGCCGGCGCGGCCGTCGACGAAGAAGCCGGAGTTCTCCGGGCCGAAGTTGTACTTGCCGACCACGCCCGCGCCGAAGCTGTTTACCTTCGCCGAGCCGACGCTGTTGGACTTGTCGTAGAGGTTGGAATAGAAGCCCTCCACGGCGACGTTGGGGGTGAACGCGTAACCGCCGCGCAACGACCACGTGGTGTCGTTGTCGCTGCTGCCGTTGACGTTGAGATGGCTGCGGCCGCCTTCCACGCGGACGAAGGGGCCTTCGGCGAACGCCGAAGTCGAAAGGACCGAGAGGGCAAGCGCGCCCGTCAGCAAGTGAATCTTATTCATCGTCATGTTTCCTTTTTTATGAGCAATTGCAGGCCCATCTAGGGGGCGGTTGCAGCGTGCACAAAGCTTCGTTGTTCCGCAAATTTCGCGTTAAGCAGAAATTCGCTTTTCGTTTAGGCCACGTTCCGCGTCGTGGTGCGCGACTTCATGCGTCGCATCGTCGGGCGCGCCGTTTTCTTCGAGCTCCCAGCTGTAGCGGTGCCGCGGCAGCGCCGGATCGGTCGCGCGCAACCACCATCCCGCGAGCACGCCGGCCAGCGCGCCACCCAAGTGCGATTCCCACGACACGTCCGGCGCCTGCGGCAACACGCTGAGCAGCATTCCGCCGAAGAAGGCGAAGGCAAGCATCGCCGCTGCGATCGCGGCGCGGTCGCGGCGCAGGACTGCGAGGGTGAACACCAGGAAGGCCAGGCCATGGTTGACGCCGCTCGCGCCGAGGTGATGCGTGCCCGGTGCGCCCAGCATCCACGCGCCCAGGCCCGCGCCCAGCCACAGCAACGGCAGCGCACGCAGCGTGGCGCGCGGATAGACGCAGCCGGCGAGCGTGCCGAGCAGCAGCACGGCGGCGGCGTTCGCCGCGAGATGCGCGGCGGATCCATGCAGCAACGGCGCGAACAGCACGCCGCGCAGGCCTGCGAACGCACGCGGGGTCACCGCCCACGCGGCGACATCGAACATGCCTTGCGCGCTGTACACGGCGGCGAGCAGGAGCACTGCGCAGAGGCTCGCGTTGAATGCGCGCAGCAGGCGCGCGCGGTCGCGGCGGCGTTGCACGACGGGATCGGCGGCGAGCGCGGGTTCTGGCAGGTGCATGCGCAAACACGTGGCGGCGGGCGCAGGGGAAACAAGGGGGGCCGGTCGCCTGACGAATGGAAAGCTCGTCGCTGGCGGTCGGCACGACATGGACCATTGCGGAGCGGATGGGAACGCAGCGTCGCACCGACCGGTCCGCCGCGGCTGCCCGATGGAGAGCCTGCTCCTCGGCCGCCCGCGACGATGCTTCGGCGGCCTGCGCGACTAGAATGTGCGGATGAGCGAATTGCCTGTCGTGCGCCTGAAGAATGCCTGGCGATCCACCCATCCGTGGATCTTCCAGAAGCTTGTAGAGAAACCCCCGGTGCGCCCGAAGCCGGGCAGCATCGTCGACGTGGTCGGCGTGGACGGCGAGTGGATCGGACGCGGCTTCTACAACGGCCATTCGCGCATCGCGCTGCGGATGCTCGAGGGCGATCCCGACGTGCAGGTGGACGCGACGTGGTTCGCGCGACGCATCGCCGATGCGGTCGCGTTGCGCCGCGATGTGCTGCGCCTGGATGAGGTCGGCGACGCCTGGCGCGTCGTGCACAGCGAAGGCGATGGCCTCAGCGGCCTCGTGGTCGATCGTTACGCGGACCTGCTGGTCGTCGAGTTCTTCAGCGCCGGCATGTTCCGTCACCGCGACTGGATCTACGACGCGCTGCGCGCGCAGTTCCCCGGCTGCCGCTTCCACGCCTTCGCCGACGAGCACGTGCAGAAGCAGGAGTCGTTCGACTTCCGCGGTTCGGAGCCGGCGGCGCCAGCGATCATCACCGAGCACGGCATCCGTTTCCGCGCCGATCCGGCGGGCGCGCACAAGACCGGCTTCTTCGCTGACCAGCGCGAGAACCGGCAGTGGCTCTCCCAGCTCGTCGCCGGCAAGCGCGTGCTCGACCTGTGCTGCAACACCGGCGGCTTCGCGGTGTACGCGGCGGTGCGCGGCGCGGAAGAGGTGGTCGGCATCGACATCGACGAGGCCGTGATCGACATCGCCAAGGGCAACGTGAAGCTCAACATGCCGTTCGCGAGCGGCGTGCGGCCCCGGTTCGTGCAGGCCGACGTCTTCCCGTGGCTGCGCGACGCGGCGAACAACGGCGAGTCCTACGATGTCGTGGTCCTCGATCCGGCCAAGATGACCCGCGACCGCGAGCAGGTCATCCCCGCGCTGAAGAAGTACCTCGACATGAACAAGCTCGCCCTGGGCGTGGTGAAGCCGGGCGGCCTGTTCGCAACCTTCTCCTGCACCGGCCTGGTCAGCGAGGAGCAGTTCCTCGACATGCTGCGGCGCGCGGCCTTCTACGCCGGGCGCACGGTGCAGGTGCTGCGGATCGCCGGTGCCGGCGCCGACCATCCGTTCCTCGCGCAGGTGCCGGAGTCGCGTTACCTGAAGGCGGTGTTCTGCCGGGTGCTCGACTAGCACCGGGGGCGGCGGAGAAGCGGGGGAGGCGGGCCGGAAGGCGTCACGGCCGGAGAGAGAAGCCGACGTCCCTGTCGGCCCGCGCATTCAACCCAAATTTCACGCCCGCCGGAACCCCGGGCCGGACGCGAACAGGGTGACTATCGGTAGCTGTCATACAGGTGTTCTGCAGCATTGGCGCGGCGCCGAGGGAGCATTGGCTACCGCAAGCGGGCATCCTGTGTTGAATATTGGTTGCAGAGTGACGAATGGTCGCGGGCGCCTCTACGACCCCGTCGCCCCCGCTCCGGAAGGGACCTTCGCGCTTCCGCCATCCGACCCGCGCCGCTCGGGGTGGGCTTCGAAGACTGGAGCCGGCGTGCACCGATCACCGATCATGACGGCATGTTCGACGTCATCCTCCACCAGCCCGAGATTCCGCCCAACACCGGCAACGTGATCCGCCTGTGCGCCAACACCGGCGCGCGGCTGCACCTAGTCGAACCGCTCGGCTTCAGCCTCGAAGACCGCCAGCTGCGTCGCGCGGGCCTCGACTACCACGAATACGCGACGCTGCGCGTCCACCCCGACCTGGATCCCGCACTGGCGACGATCGCCGAGGCGAACGCGACGCCGCCGCGCGTGTTCGCGCTGAGCACGCGCGGCACTGTGCGCCATGACCAGCCGCGCTATGCCGCGGGCGACGTCTTCCTGTTCGGCGCGGAAACGCGCGGCCTGCCGGCCGACATACTCGAAGCCATCCCGCCCGAGCGGCGCCTGCGCCTGCCGATGCGACCCGGCAACCGCAGCCTCAACCTGTCCAATGCGGTGGCGGTGGTGGTGTTCGAGGCGTGGCGGCAGGCCGGCTTCGACGGCGGCGCATAGCACCCGCAACGATCAGCCCGGGAACAGCGCCTGCGGATATTCGGCCTTCTGCTCGCGCGCGAGCAGCCGGCGCAGGCCTTCGGCGGGCGTGATCGTGCCGTGCAGCACCTCGCGCACGTTGTGCGCGATCGGCAGCTCCACGCCGTGGCGTTCGGCCAGGCGCATCACCTCGTCGGCGGTCTGCACCGATTCGACCACCTGGCCGATGTCGCGCACCGCGTCCTGCAGCGGCTTGCCGTGGCCGAGCGCGAGCCCGAGGCGGCGGTTGCGCGACAGGTCGCCCGTGCAGGTGAGGACGAGGTCGCCGAGCCCGGCGAGGCCCATCAGCGTCTCGGGACGGCCGCCGATCGCGGCGTTGAGCCGCAGCATCTCGTTGAGGCCGCGGGTGATCAGCCCGGCGCGCGCGTTGAGGCCGAGGTGCATGCCGTCGGCGACACCGGTGGCCACCGCCAGCACGTTCTTCATCGCGCCGCCAAGCTCGGCGCCGCGCATGTCGTCGCCGGTGTAGGCGCGGAACGCGGGCCCGTGCAGCAGTTCGGCGACCTCGCGCGCGAACTCGGGATCGTCGCCATGCACGGTCAGCGCGGTCGGCAGGCCGGCGGCGACCTCCCGCGCGAACGACGGCCCGGTCACCACCGCGAGCGGCGCGTCGGGACCGAGCACGTCGGCCGCGACTTCATGCAGGAAGCGCCCGCTGCCCGGCTCGAAGCCCTTGGTCGCCCACGCCACGCCCGCGCCGGCAGGACGCAGCGGCGCGAGCGCACGCAAGGTCTCGGCGAAGGCGTGCGAAGGCACCACGAC
>JABFWF010000283.1 GCA_013362405.1 Lysobacter sp.
GGCGAGCTTGGGCGGCACGCGCTTGCACAGGAAGGAATAGGCGCCCATGCCGGGGAACAGGTCGAACAGCACCTCCGGCAGGCCCATCAGCACGCCTTCCTCGGCGACGATGGTGTGGCAGCTGAGCGCGGCCTCGAAGCCACCGCCGAGCGCATCGCCCTGCACCAGCGCGATGGTGTGCGCGCCCACGCCGAGCCCTGCGTGGAAGGCGTGCACGCCGAGCACGCAGTTGCGGGCGTAGTCGAGCAGGCCGTCGCGGTCGCCGGCGCGGATCAGCCGGCAGAACAGCTCGAGGTCGCCGCCCAGGTTGAACACCCCGGGGTTGTCGGAGGCGAGGATGACATGCGGCAGCTGATCGTCTTCGCGCGCTTCGTAACGCAGGCGGCTGGCCAACGACTTTTGGTAGCCGAGGATGTCCTCGACCAGGCGGATCGAAAAACAGGCGCGTCCGGGCCTGCCGACGAGATCGGCATGCATGTGGCACCAGTGCACGTTGCGCGAGGATTCTTCCACCACGCGCAGGGTGTTGCGGACGTCGGCGGGATGGAGCGGGATGACGGCTGACATGACGATGAGCTCCGAAGGTGCCGTCCGGCCGGTCGGGGGATCAGACGGCGAAAAGGAAGTGCGCTGCGCCCGACTTTCCGATTCTATGCCTGCAACGCAATGCGCCCGCAAACATCGCCTGCGGGCGCCGGATTGCAGCAGGTGAACCCCAGTAGCCGTCAGCCTGGGGCCGGCGCGTCTCGCAGTTCGCGACGCAGGATCTTGCCGACGTTCGTCTTGGGCAGTTCGTCGCGGAATTCGACGTAGTGCGGGCGCTTGTATCCGGTCAGGTACTCGCGCGCATAGGCCTTCACCTGTTCCGCGGTGAGCGCCGGATCCTTGCGCACGATCACCACCTTCACCGCCTCGCCGGATTTCTCGTCGGGCACTCCTATCGCCGCGACCTCGCGCACGCCCGGCATCGCCGCCAGCACGTCCTCCACCTCGTTCGGGTACACGTTGAAGCCGGACACCAGGATCATGTCCTTCTTGCGATCGACGATGTAGAAGAAGCCGCGCTCGTCCATGCGCGCCATGTCGCCGGTGTGCAGCCAGCCTTCCGCGTCGAGCACCTTCGCCGTCTCGTCCGGGCGTCGCCAATAGCCCTTCATCACCTGCGGGCCCTTGATGCACAACTCGCCGACTTCGCCGACCGCCAGCTCGCGGCCGGCGTCGTCCTTGACGCAGGCGTCGGTGGATGGGATCGGCAGGCCGATCGCGCCGTTGTATTCGGCAAGGTCCATGGGGTTGATGCACGCCGCGGGCGAGGTTTCGGTCAGGCCGTAAGCCTCCACCAGCGTGCAGCCGGTGACCTGCTTCCAGCGCTCGGCGACCGCGCGCTGCACCGCCATGCCGCCGCCGAGCGTGAGGCGCAGGCGCGAGAAGTCCAGCTCGTCGAAACCCGGCGTATTCAACAGGCCGTTGAACAGCGTGTTGACGCCGGTGATCGCGGTGAACGGCACCTTCGCCAGCTCCTTGACGAAGCCGGGCATGTCGCGCGGGTTGGTGACCATGTAGTTCATCCCGCCGAACTTCATGAAGACCAGGCCGTTCGCCGTCAGCGCGAAGATGTGGTACAGCGGCAGCGCGGTGATGATGATCTCCTCGCCCTCGCGCACGTTGCTGCCCACCCACGTCGCCGCCTGCTGCATGTTGGCGACCAGGTTGCGGTGGGTGAGCATCGCGCCCTTGGCGATGCCCGTGGTGCCGCCCGTGTATTGGAGGAAGGCGATGTCCTGCGGGTCGACGTCGACCCGCGGCAGCGGCAGCCGCGCGCCGCGCTCGAGCGTGTCGCGGAAGCGGATCGCGCCGGGAATCGTGCACGCCGGCACCATCCTTTTTAGGTGGCGCAGGACGAAGTTGACGAGCGCGCCCTTCGGGAAGCCGAGCATGTCGCCGAGCCCGGTCGTCACCACCTGGCGTAGCGCGGTGCCCGGCATCGCCTCGAGCACCGTGTCGGCGAAGTTGTCGAGTACCACGATCACGCTCGCGCCGGAGTCGTCGAGCTGGTGATGCAATTCGTGCGCGGTGTACAGCGGATTGACGTTGACTACCGTCAGGCCCGCGCGCAGCACGCCGAAGGTGGCGATCGGGTACTGCAGGCAGTTCGGCATCATGATCGCGACGCGGTCGCCGCGCTTGAGGCCGAGGTCGCCGAGCAGCCAGGCCGCGAACTGCGCGCTGAGCCGGTCGACCTCGCCGTAGGTCAGCACCTTGCCGAGATTGGCGAAGGCCGGGCGATCGCGATACCGCTCCACCGAGCGCTGGAACACGGCGGCCACCGACGGATACTCGTCGGCATCGATCTCCGCCGGGACCCCGGCCGGATAGTGCGCGAGCCACGGGCGTTCGGCCATGTTGTCCCCTGAGTGTTGCGGCCGCGCATCACGCATGCGGCGGCGTACGGTGCTCCGGATTGGAGCATAGGGGCCATGCGCCCGCAAGGCGCGGAAGCAGTGCAGACTGGTGCGCAACACCATGTTGCGGAGAAGCGATGGACGCCTGGTCGACGCGTGCCCGGATGGTGTCGCTGGCGGTGCTGGTCCTGCTGGCCGCGTGCACGCGCGCGACGCCGGAAGCGCGGCTGCGCGAAACGCTTTCGGACCTGCAGCAGGCGATCGAAAGCCGCGACGCGGGGGAACTGCGCGGCGAACTCGCCGACGACTTCATCGGGCCCGACGGGCTCGACAAGGCGGGGGCGGCAAGGCTCGCGCAGGGCATGTTCCTGCGCTATCGCGACGTGGGGGTGCACACCGGGCCCTTCGACGTCACGGTGCAGGGCACCCACGCCACCGTGCGCTGCGACGCGATGCTCACCGGCGGCGAGGGCCTGTTGCCGGAGGCCGGCCAGCTTTACACGGTCACCACCGGGTGGCGGCTCGACGGCGGCGAATGGCGGCTCGTCGCGGCGGAGTGGAAGGTGGCGGGAAGTCGCCAGGCGGCGCAATAAAAAAAAGGCCGCTCGAGGGAGCGGCCTTCCGTAAACGCTGGCGAATGATTCGAGCGATCAGGCCGACTTGCGCGCCGCGAGCTGGCGAAGCACGTAGTGCAGGATGCCGCCGTTGCGGAAGTACTCGACTTCCTTCGGCGTCAGCAGCAGCACGCGCACATCGAAGCGCTTCTCGAAGCCACCGGCACGACGGGCGACCACCGTCGCCGTCTTCGCCGCGCCGTCCTCCAGGCCGAGGATGTCGATCGCCTCGCTGCCGTCCAGGCCCAGCGACTTCGCGTTCTCGCCGTCCTTGAACTGCAGCGGCAGCACGCCCATGCCGACCAGGTTGGAACGGTGGATGCGCTCGAAGCTTTCCGCGACCACCGCCTTCACGCCCAGCAGGTTCGTGCCCTTGGCCGCCCAGTCGCGCGAGGAGCCGGTGCCGTACTCCTTGCCGGCGAACACCACCAGCGGCACGTGGTCGGCCTTGTACTTCATGGCCGCGTCGTAGATCGACATCTTCTCGGGCGCGGCCTGCGCGCTGAAGTACAGCGTGTTGCCGCCTTCCTCGCCGCCGAACATCAGGTTCTTGATGCGGATGTTGGCGAAGGTACCGCGCACCATCACGTCGTCGTTGCCGCGGCGGCTGCCATAGCTGTTGAAGTCGGCCGGCTGCACGCCACGCGAGACGAGATAGCGGCCCGCGGGCGAATCCTTCTTGATGTTGCCGGCCGGCGAGATGTGGTCGGTGGTGATCGAGTCGCCGAACAGGCCGAGCACGCGCGCGCCATGCAGGTCGACGATGCGGCCGACCGCCATCGTCATGCCGTCGAAATAGGGCGGGTTCTTGATGTAGGTCGAAGCCTCGTCCCACGCGAACGACTCGCCTTCCGGCGAGGCGATCTGGTTCCAGCGCGTGTCGCCCTTGAACACGTCGGCGTAATTCTGCGCGAAGAGTTCCGGTCCGACGGTGGCGGCGATGGTGTCGCCGATCTCCTTGTTGCTCGGCCAGATGTCGCGCAGGTACACGTCCTTGCCGTCGGCGTCGTGGCCGATCGGATCGTTCGCCAGGTCGATGTCGACCGTGCCGGCGAGCGCGTAGGCGACCACCAGCGGCGGCGAGGCGAGATAGTTCATCTTCACTTCGGGATGCACGCGGCCCTCGAAGTTGCGGTTGCCCGACAGCACCGACGCGACGACGAGGTCGTTCTCGGCGATGCCGCGCGAGACTTCCTCGGGCAGCGGGCCGGAATTGCCGATGCAGGTGGTGCAGCCGTAGCCGACGACGTAGAAGCCGAGCTTCTCGAGGTCGCCGAGCACGCTGGCCTTCTTCAGGTAGTCGGTGACGACGAGCGAGCCCGGCCCGAGCGAGGTCTTCACCCACGGCTTGGCCTTCAGGCCGCGCTTCACCGCGTTGCGCGCGAGCAGGCCGGCGCCGAGCATCACCGCCGGGTTGGAGGTGTTGGTGCACGAGGTGATCGCGGCGATCACGACCGAGCCGTCGGACAGCTCGCAGTCCTGGTCCTGGACGCGGATCTTCGACTTGGGCCTGGCGGCGAGATGCTCGGCCTGCGGCTGGTCGCCGCCTTCGGCGTCCATGCGCTTGACCTCGGTGCTCTTCGGCTGGCGGTTCGCCGTGAGGCCTTCGAGGTTGGTGTGGAAGTTGTCCTTGACCTTCTCCAGCAGCACGCGGTCCTGCGGGCGCTTGGGGCCGGCGAGCGACGGGCGCACGTCGCCGAGGTCGAGTTCGAGCGTGGCCGAGTAGGCGGCGTGCGGCGAGTCGGGCGTATGCCACAGGCCCTGCGCCTTCGCGTAGGCCTCGACCAGCGCGATCTGCTCCTCGCTGCGGCCGGACAGGCGCAGGTAGTTGATGGCTTCCGCATCGACCGGGAAGATGCCGCAGGTCGCGCCGTATTCCGGCGCCATGTTGGCGATCGTCGCGCGGTCGGCCAGCGGCAGGTGCTGCAGGCCGTCGCCGAAGAATTCGACGAACTTGCCCACCACGCCGAGCGCGCGCAGCATCTGCGTCACGGTCAGCACGAGGTCGGTGGCGGTGGTGCCTTCGGGCAGCTTGCCGGTGAGCCTGAAGCCGACGACCTGGGGGATCAGCATCGACGAGGGCTGGCCGAGCATCGCGGCCTCGGCTTCGATGCCGCCCACGCCCCAGCCAAGCACGCCGAGGCCGTTGATCATGGTGGTGTGCGAGTCGGTGCCGAACACCGTGTCCGGGAAGGCCATCAGCTCGCCGTCGACCTGGCGCTCGACCACGACGCGCGCGAGGTTCTCGAGGTTGACCTGGTGCACGATGCCGGTGTTGGGCGGCACCACCTTGAAGTCCTGGAACGCCTTCTGGCCCCAGCGCAGGAAGCTGTAGCGCTCCTTGTTGCGCTCGAACTCGATCTTGCCGTTGAGGTCCAGCGCGTCCGGGCGGCCGAACACGTCGACCTGCACCGAGTGGTCGATGACCAGCTCGGACGGGATCAGCGGGTTGATCCGCTTCGGATCGCCGCCGAGGCGGGCCACCGCGTCGCGCATCGCGGCGAGGTCGACCACGCAGGGCACGCCGGTGAAGTCCTGCAGGACGACGCGCGCCGGCATGAAGGCGATCTCGGTGTCGGACTCGGCCTTCGGATCCCACTTGGCCACCGCCTCGATGTGCGCCGGCAGCACGGTGACGCCGTCCTCGTGCCGGAGCAGGTTCTCCAGCAGGATCTTCATCGAATAGGGCAGCTTCACCAGGTCGAAGCGCTCGCCGAGTCTCGGCAGGCTGGCGTAGGTGTAGGACTTGCCGTTGACGTCCAGGCGGGCGCGGGTGGCGAAGGAGTCGGCCATGCGTGGGGCTCCGTGGCGGGGAAGGGGCGGGAGGAAACACACCGCAGTCAGCCCGCAATTATGCCGGAAACCCCCTCGCGCCGCATCGCCGAGGATGGCGCGCAGCGCTAGTGCAGCCGCCTCTCCACCGCTTCCAGCAGCGCGCGCCGGTGCAGGATGAAGTCCCACAGGCTGCCGCCGAGCTGGCGCCACAGCACCGCCGAGCGCAGCGCCGCCAGCAACACGGCGCGCACCTCGGCCACCACCTGCGCCTGGCCGAGGTAGTGCGGATTGCCCTGGACCAGCACGCGCGGGCGCAGGTGGCTGACGGTGCCCGCGTACAGGTTGCCGAGCGCGGCCAGGACGTCCGGGTGCGCGGTGCCGAGGCGCGCGGCCATCGGCCCCAGCCCGACGATGCCGGCGTGCACGCGCTGCGCCATCGGGTCGCGGCTGAAACGGCGCTCGAGCTGCAGCACGGCCAGCGCCAACCGCGGCAGCAGCTCGTCGCGCGAGAGGTTGCGGAAGTGATCGCGCAGCAGCAGCAGGCCGGGGCGCAGCGACTGCTCGCCACCGTAGACCGCGGCGGGCGAGTCGGCGTCGATCTGGAACACGCTGTCGATCGCGGTTTCCAGCACCGCGGCATCGGCCTGGCCGGTGTCGGCGATGCGCCGCACCTGCGCCAGCGCCTGGGCCAGGCCGGCGAGGGCGAGCACGCGTTCGTCGCGCTGGGTCACGCGGCTTCTCCCTGCAGGCGGCGTTCGAGCGGCGCGTCGGTGGCGTCGATCACCGCGCCGCCGAGGCATTCCTCGCCGGCATACAGCACCAGCGACTGGCCCGGCGTGACCGCGCGCTGCGGCTGCGCGAAGCGCACCTCGACGCCGCCATCGTCGCGCACGCGCACACCGCAGGCCTGGTCCTGCTGCCGATATCGGGTCTGCGCGGTGCATTCAAAGGCCTGCGCGGGCGGTGCGCCGGCGATCCAGTGGACGGCCTCCGAGCGCAGGTTCCGCGACTGCAGCCACGGGCTGTCGCTGCCCTGGTCGACGTAAAGCACGTTGCGGGCGACGTCCTTGCCGACCACGTACCAGGGCGCCGCCGCGCGCCCGCTCACACCGCCCAGTTGCAGGCCTTCGCGCTGGCCGAGGGTGAAATAGAAAACGCCCGGGTGCGTGCCGAGCACGCGCTCCTGCGGGTCGCGGATCTCGCCCGGTTGCGCGGGCAGGTAGCGGCCCAGGAAATCGCGGAAGTCGCGTTCGCCGATGAAGCAGATGCCGGTCGAGTCCTTCTTGGCTGCGGTCGGCAAGCCCGCCTCGGCGGCAATCCGGCGCACCTCGGCCTTCTCCAGGTGCCCGAGCGGAAAACGCGTCGCCGCCAGTTGCGCCTGCCCGAGCTGGTGCAGGAAATAGCTTTGGTCCTTGCCGCGGTCGGCGGCGCGCAGCAGGCGGTGGCGATCACCGGCATGGTCCACCCGCGCATAGTGGCCGGTGGCGATGGCGTCCGCGCCCAGTTCGCGCGCGGCGTCGAGGAAATGCTTGAACTTGATCTCGCGGTTGCACAGCACGTCCGGGTTGGGCGTGCGGCCGCGCGCGTATTCGTCGAGGAAATGCGCGAACACACCCGACCAGTACTCGCGCGAGAAATCGCGGAAGTGGATCGGAATGTCGAGCCGCCCGCACACGGCGACCGCGTCGCGGCGGTCGTCCTCGGCACGGCAGTCGCCGCCTTCGTCCTCGTCCCAGTTGCGCATGAACAGGCCGGCGAGGGCGAGGCCTTCGCGCTGCAGCAGCAATGCCGCCACCGAGGAATCCACGCCGCCGGACATGCCGACGACGACCCGCGATGGCATCGAAGCATTCATGCGATGTGGCGCAGCAGCGAAAGCGATTGCCGGCGGCCGCCGAGGTGGTCGGCGACCGCCTGCCAAACCAGCGGGCTGCGATGGCGCGCGGACGCGGCCTGCAGTTCGGCGGGGGTCAGCCAGAGCGTGCGCACGATGCCGACGTCGAGCGTGCGCGCCGCATCGTGCGCCACCGGCTCGGCGGCGAACGCAAAGCGCAGGTAGTGGCGGCCGTCGGCCTCGCCGCCGGGGCGGGGCGGGGCCTTCCACTGGTAGGCCCCGATGAAGGCGGTGAGGCGCACGTCCCAGCCGGTTTCCTCCCGGGTCTCGCGCAGCGCGGCCTCGGCGAGGCTTTCGTCGGGTTCGAGGTGGCCGGCCGGCTGGTTCAGCACCAGCGCGCCGTTGACCTGCTCCTCCACGCACAGCAGGCGGCCGTCGCGCACCACCACGGTGGCCACGGTGACGTCGGGCTGCCAGAAACGGCCTTCGCGGTAAGTCATGCGCCTCCCGGCTGGGCCGGCTGGAACGGAGCGTTGCAATTGTCGACTGCGTCGCGCTCCGGCGTCCATCGCGACGTCGTTCGCCGGGACGCACCGCCGGCCTTCGTATAATCGCCATATGGGAATGAAACCGGGCAACGAGCGCGATCATGGCGTCGCGGTCGAAACCAGCAAACCGGAACTGGCGCGCCCGCCGCTGTATTCGGTGCTGCTGCTGAACGATGACTACACTCCGATGGACTTCGTGGTGGAGGTGCTGGTGCGCTTCTTCGCCATGAACATCGAGAAGGCCACCCAGGTGATGCTGCACGTGCATACCCGGGGGCGGGGTGTGTGCGGCGTCTACACACGCGAGGTGGCAGAGTCGAAAGTGGCGCAGGTGAACGAATACTCAAGGCTCAACCAGCACCCGTTGCTGTGCACCATGGAGAAGGCATAAAAGTTTCTTCGGACCGCAGGGGTCTTGTGGCAGCCGCCTTGTGGATGCGTGGGAATCGCCCCACATTCCACGGCAGTACTTCCGGAGGGCATCCGCCCCATGTTCAGCAAAGACCTCGAATACAGCATCGGCCAGTGCTACAAGCGCGCCCGCGAGGCGCGCCATGAGTACATGACGGTCGAGCACCTGCTGCTTGCGCTTCTCGACAACCCCTCGGCCGAGACCGTGCTTCGGGCCACCGGCGCCGACTTCGCGCGGCTGCGCAGCGACCTCGAGGACGCCATCGAGCGCTCGGTCGCCAAGCTCGACAGCGACGACGGCCGCGACACCCAGCCCACCCTAGGCTTCCAGCGCGTGCTGCAGCGCGCGGTCTACCACGTGCAGTCCTCCGGCAAGAAGGAGGTCACCGGCGCCAACGTGCTGGTGGCGATCTTCGGCGAGAAGGATTCGCACGCGGTGTACTTCCTCAACCAGCAGGACGTGACCCGGCTGGATGTCGTCAACTACCTCTCCCACGGCATCGCCAAGCAGGGCGGGGAGGAGGCGCACGGCCACGACGAGTCGGCGCGCGCCGAAGGCGGGGAGGGCGAGAGCCGCGGCGACGCGCTGGGCGAATACGCCAGCAACCTCAACGAGCTCGCGCTCGCCGGCAAGATCGACCCGCTGGTCGGCCGCGCCGACGAAATCGAGCGCACCATCCAGGTCCTGTGCCGCCGGCGCAAGAACAACCCGCTCTACGTCGGTGAGGCCGGCGTCGGCAAGACCGCGCTCGCCGAAGGCCTGGCCAAGCGCATCGTCGAGGGCGACGTGCCGGAGGTCCTCGCGGACGCCGTCATCTACGCGCTCGACCTCGGCGCGCTGGTGGCAGGCACCAAGTACCGCGGCGATTTCGAGAAGCGCCTGAAGGCGGTGCTCGCGGCGCTGAAGAAAACCCCCGGCGCGATCCTCTTCATCGACGAGATCCACACCATCATCGGTGCGGGCTCCGCGTCGGGCGGGACGATGGACGCGTCCAACCTGATCAAGCCGGTGCTCGCCTCCGGCGAACTGCGCTGCATCGGGTCGACGACGTTCCAGGAATACCGCGGCATCTTCGAGAAGGACCGCGCGCTCGCCCGGCGCTTCCAGAAGATCGACGTGGTCGAGCCGACCGTCGGCGAGGCGATCGAGATCCTGCAGGGCCTCAAGCCCAAGTACGAATCGCACCATGGCGTGACCTACGCCGACGATGCGCTGCAGGCGGCGGTCGACCTGTCGGTCAAGCACATCGCCGACCGGCTGCTGCCGGACAAGGCGATCGACGTGATCGACGAGGCGGGCGCCAGGCAACGGCTGCTGCCGCTCGATGCCCGCAAGAGCACCATCGACGTCGAGGAGATCGAGACGATCGTCGCCAAGATGGCGCGCATCCCGGCCAAGCAGGTGAGCGCTTCCGACAAGGACGTGCTGCGGCACCTGGAGCGCAACCTGAAGATGGTGATCTTCGGACAGGACCCGGCGATCGAGACGCTGACCAGCGCGATCAAGCTGGCGCGCTCGGGCCTCGCCAACCCGGACAAGCCGATCGGCAACTTCCTGTTCGCCGGTCCGACCGGCGTCGGCAAGACCGAGGTCACCCGCCAGCTGGCGTTGCAGCTCGGCATCGAGCTGGTGCGCTTCGACATGTCCGAATACATGGAGCCGCATTCGGTGTCGCGCCTGATCGGCGCGCCCCCGGGCTACGTCGGTTTCGACCAGGGCGGCCTGCTGACCGAGAAGATCGTCAAGACGCCGCACTGCGTGCTGCTGCTCGACGAGGTGGAGAAGGCGCATCCGGACATCTTCAACATCCTGCTGCAGGTGATGGACCGCGGCGTGCTCACCGACACCAACGGGCGCGAGGCCAACTTCAAGAACGTCATCCTGGTGATGACCACGAACGCCGGCGCGGCGCAGGCCGCGCGACGCTCGATCGGCTTCACCCGCCAGGACCATTCGAGCGATGCCATGGAAGTGATCCGACGCAGCTTCAGCCCGGAATTCCGCAACCGCCTGGACGCGGTGGTGCAGTTCCAGCCACTGGGCATGGACCACGTCCTGCGCGTGGTGGACAAGTTCCTGATCGAGCTGGAGACCCAGCTGCACGAGAAGAACGTGTCGCTGTCCGTCACCCCGACCGCGCGCGACTGGCTGGCCCAGCACGGCTTCGATCCGCTG
>JABFWF010000107.1 GCA_013362405.1 Lysobacter sp.
GATCCTCGCGATGATCGCCGAGCGCATCGAGGCCGAGGGCATGCCGCCCTCGCAGGCGGAGATCGCGCGCGCGTTCGGCTTCAGGGGCGTGCGCGCGGCGCAGTACCACCTGGAGGCGCTGGAAGCGGCGGGGGCGATCGAGCGCATCCCCGGCCGTGCCCGCGGCATCCGCGTGCGCCAGCTGCCGCCGCCGGTGCAGCCGGCGCTGGCGCTGGCGACCAACGAGGACGACACACTGCGGCTGCCGGTGCTCGGCCAGGTCGCCGCCGGCCTGCCGATCGGCGCGGACATCGGCAGCGACGAGGTCGTCCTGCTCGACCGCGTGCTGTTCTCGCCGGCGCCCGACTACATGCTCAAGGTCAAGGGCGATTCGATGCGCGACGAGGGCATCTTCGACGGCGACCTGATCGGCGTGCACCGCACCCGCGACGCGCGTTCGGGGCAGATCGTGGTTGCGCGCATCGACGAGGAGATCACCGTCAAGCTGCTGAAGATCGGCAAGGATCCCGCCGGCAAGGAAAGACTGCGCCTGTTGCCGCGCAATCCGGACTATCCGCCGATCGAGGTGCAGCCGGGGCAGGAGTTCGCGATCGAGGGCCTGTATTGCGGGCTCGTGCGTCCCAACCGGCACGCGCGATGAATCCGACGCCCACCGCGGGCTTTTCCGACACCCGCCCGCGTCCAGTGGCGATGCAGCAGGCGACGCATGCTCGCTAGTTTGCCCAGCGTGGCGCAGCGTCTCAGCCTGCGCGACCACCACCTCCCAACCTATCCCGCATACCACTGACCACCGAGGATTCCACGATGGACGACAACAAGAATCGCGCGCTCTCAGCCGCCCTGGGCCAGATCGAAAAGCAGTTCGGCAAGGGCTCGGTGATGCGCATGGGCGACCGCAGCGTGGAGGCGGCCGAAGTCATCGGCACCGGCTCGCTGATGCTCGACATCGCGCTCGGCATCGGCGGCCTGCCGAAGGGTCGCGTGGTCGAGATTTACGGGCCGGAGTCCTCGGGCAAGACCACGCTGACGCTGCAGGCGATCGCGCAGTGCCAGAAAACCGGCGGCACCTGCGCCTTCATCGACGCCGAGCATGCGCTCGACCCGATCTACGCGCAGAAGCTCGGCGTCAACATCGACGACCTGCTGGTGTCGCAGCCCGACACGGGCGAGCAGGCGCTGGAAATCGCCGACATGCTGGTGCGCTCCAACGCGGTCGACATGGTGGTGGTCGACTCGGTCGCCGCGCTCACGCCGAAGGCCGAAATCGAAGGCGAGATGGGCGACCAGCTGCCCGGCCTGCAGGCGCGCCTGATGAGCCAGGCGCTGCGCAAGCTCACCGGCAACATCAAGCGCAGCAACTGCCTGGTGATCTTCATCAACCAGCTACGCATGAAGATCGGCATCATGATGCCGGGCCAGAGCCCGGAGACGACCACCGGTGGCAACGCGCTGAAGTTCTACGCCTCGGTGCGCCTGGACATCCGCCGCATCGGTTCGATCAAGAAGGGCGAGGAGATCATCGGCAACCAGACCCGCATCAAGGTCGTCAAGAACAAGATGGCGCCGCCGTTCAAGCAGGTCATCACCGAGATCCTGTACGGCGAAGGCATCTCGCGCGAAGGCGAGCTGATCGACATGGGCGTGGACGCCAAGCTGGTCGAGAAGTCGGGCGCCTGGTACGGCTACGACGGCGAGCGCATCGGTCAGGGCAAGGAAAACGCCCGCCAGTACCTCAAGGAGAACCCCGCCGTCGCCGCCAAGCTCGAGGCCGCGCTGCGCGAGAAGTTCGTGCCGGCGGAAGCGGTGCCGGGCGAGGCCGAGGGCAACGAGGCCTGAGCATCGTCGGCTGACGCATGACGGACGAGCAGAGCTGGGATGGCGTGCCGCCCGGTCCTGCCGGCAGCGAACCTGCCGGCAGGCCGGCGCGGCGACGTCGGGAACCGACGCCGACGCAGCGCGCACTCGGCCTGCTGGTCCGGCGTGAACATTCCGGGCGCGAGCTCCAGCGCAAGCTGGTCGCGCGCGGCGTGGAGACGGACGAGGCGAACGCCGCAGTAGCTCGCCTGCGCGACGCCGGCTGGCAGGACGACCTGCGCTTCGCCTGCAGCCTGGCGCGTTCACGCGCGACCGGCGGCTACGGCCCGTTGCGCATCCGCGCCGAGCTCGGCACGCACGGGTTGCCCGCCGAGACGATCGCTGCCGCCCTCGACGCGCTGGCGGATGCGGGCGAAGACGACTGGCCGCGCGTTGCGGGCGAACTGGTCCGTCGTCGCTTCGGTATCGTTGCCGGCGATCCGGCCAAAGCGCGCAAGGCGGCCGATTTCCTGCTGCGCCGCGGCTTCGATGGCGACAGCGTGCGGGCGGCGGTGCGCGGCCTCCCGAACGCCTGGGACTGATCCGGCATCGACTCGCCGGCGGTCCGCCGGTACCGCATCATTCCGCACGGTTGATGCTGCAAACGCCGTTCATGGCGCGCTGTCACCCCAGCGACGCACGGGCCCTGGCAGTGCATCGGCGATAACGCCCTCCCATCGGGCAGTACGCGCTGCGGCCTGCTACCCTTAGGCCTCTCGGGTTGAGCGCTCCAGCCTGTACCCGCATATCCGCGGGACCGGGCCGTTCCCCGTGTCCGTCTCCAGTCGCCGATCCCATGAAGACCACTGCCGAAATCCGCAGCGATTTCCTCGATTTCTTCCGTGCCAAGGGCCACACCATCGTCCCCTCGGCCCCGCTCGTCCCGGGCAACGACCCGACGCTGCTGTTCACCAACTCCGGCATGGTGCAGTTCAAGGACGTGTTCCTCGGCGCCGAGAAACGCAGCTACGTGCGCGCGGCCGACGTCCAGCGCTGCCTGCGCGCCGGCGGCAAGCACAACGACCTCGATTCGGTCGGCTACACCGCCCGCCACCACACCTTCTTCGAGATGCTCGGCAACTGGTCGTTCGGCGACTACTTCAAGAAGGACGCGATCGCCTGGGCCTGGGAACTGCTGACGCAGGTCTGGAAGCTGCCGCCCGAGCGCCTGCTCGTCACCGTCTACCACACTGACGACGAGGCCTACGCGCTGTGGCGCGACATGGTCGGCCTGCCGCCGGAGCGCATCGTGCGCATCGGCGACAACAAGGGTGCGCCGTTCGCGTCCGACAACTTCTGGCAGATGGCCGACACCGGCCCGTGCGGCCCCTGCACGGAGATCTTCTACGACCACGGTGCCGATATCCCGGGTGGTCCTCCGGGCTCGCCCGACGAGGACGGCGATCGCTACATCGAGATCTGGAACCTCGTCTTCATGCAGTTCGACCGCCAGCCGGACGGCACGCTGCAGCCACTGCCCGCGCCCTGCGTCGATACCGGCATGGGCCTCGAGCGCCTCACCGCCGTGCTCCAGCACGTGCACAGCAACTATGGGATCGACCTGTTCCAGGCGCTGATCCGCACCGCCGCGCGGCTCACCGGCACCGCCGACCTCGACAACAAGTCGCTGCGCGTCATCGCCGACCACATCCGCGCGTGCAGCTTCCTGATCGTCGATGGCGTGCTGCCGTCCAACGAGGGGCGCGGCTACGTGTTGCGCCGGATCATCCGCCGCGCGATCCGCCACATCTGGAAACTCGGCGGCCTCAACGCCGAAGGCACGTTCTGGAAGATGGTCGCGCCGCTGGTGGAGGTCATGGGCGACGCGTATCCCGAGCTCGTCAGCCGCCGCGAACTGGTCGAGCGCGCGCTGAAGGCCGAGGAAGCCGCGTTCGTGCAGACGCTCGACGCGGGCATGATGCGGCTCGAGTCGTATTTGCATCGCAACGAAGGGCAGATCGACGGCGAGCAGCTGTTCCAGCTGCACGACACTTACGGCTGTCCGCCCGACCTGATCGCCGACATCGTCCGCGAGCGCGAAGGCGCGAGCCTCACGCCCTCGGCGATGACCGACTACGACCGCCTGATGGAGCAGCAACGCGAACGCGCGCGCGCGGCCGGCAAGTTCGGCGGCGGCACCACGCTGCCGGCGGAACTCGTCGCCCAGCTCAAGCCGACCGAATTCCTCGGTTACGACGAACTCGCGGCCGGTGGCCTGCGGGTCGTCGCGCTGTTGCGCGATGGCCGACCGGTCGAGGCGATCGCCGCGGGCGACGAAGCCATCGTGCTGCTCGATCGCACGCCGTTCTACGCGGAAAGCGGTGGCCAGGTCGGCGACGCCGGCGAGTTGGCCGAACAGGGCGTGCGCTTCCTCGTGGGCGACACGCTCAAGCTCGCCGGCCAGTTCCACGGTCATGCCGGCAGGCTCGACGCAGGCACGCTCAAGGTCGGAGACCTACTGATGGGGTCGGTCGACACACCGCGTCGCGCGGCCACGGTGCTCAATCACAGTGCGACGCACCTGCTGCACGCCGCGTTGCGCCACGTGCTCGGCACGCACGTCACCCAGAAGGGGTCGCTGGTCGCGCCCGACCGGCTGCGTTTCGATTTCGCGCATTTCCAGCCGATGACGGGCGAGGAACTCGCCACCGTCGAGCGCCGGGTCAATGCCGACATCCGCGCCAATCACGCCGCCGAAGTGCACCACATGGGCATGCAGGAAGCGCTCGATTTCGGTGCGATGGCGCTGTTCGGCGAGAAGTACGGCGAGCGCGTGCGCGTGCTGCGCATGGGCGAGGCGTCCACCGAGCTGTGCGGCGGCACGCACGTCATGCGTACCGGCGACATCGGCCTGTTCAAGATCGTGTCCGAAGGCGGCGTGTCCGCCGGCGTGCGCCGCATCGAGGCGGTGACGGGGCAGGGCGCGCTCGACCATGTCGACGCGGAAGAGGCACGGCTGGCCGAAGCCGCGCAGCTGCTCGGCGGCAACACGCAGGACGTGGGCGACAAGCTGCGCGCGCTGCTCGACCGGCAGAAGCGCCTCGAGCGGGAACTCGACGCGATGAAGGCCAAGGCCGCCTCCGGCGCGACCGCCGACCTGGCCGCGCAGGCGGTCGACGTCGCCGGCATCAAGGTGCTCGCCGCGCGCCTGGAAGGCTACGACGGCAAGGCACTGCGCGATGCGATGGACCGCTTCAAGCAGCAACTGGGCGACGCGGTGATCGTGCTGGCGGGCACGGGCGAGGGCAAGGCGGCGCTGGTCGCCGGCGTCAGCGGCGCGGCCGGCGATCGGATCAAGGCCGGCGAACTGCTGGCGCACGTCGCCGCGCAGATCAACGGCAAGGGCGGCGGCCGCCCCGACATGGCGCAGGGCGGCGGCGAGGACAGCGCCGCGCTGCCGGTCGCGCTGGCGGGCGTGCGCGACTGGGTCGCGACCAGGCTGGGGTGAGTCTTCCTGCGGCCGCGCGAAAACAGCGGACGCCGAAAGGTTTGCGGAAGGCCAGCGGTGAAATGATCGCCACTGGCCAGTCGCCCCTGGCGGTCGCGCGACTCACCTTGTCGCGACGGGCGTTCGCGATTATGTTTGCCAGCTTACCAACGCATACCGCGCCGGCGCGTCGCCCCTCCCGGGCGACGGCCGCCGGATCCCGGAGACCTGCATGCTGATCTTGACCCGCCGTGTCGGCGAAACACTGATGATCGGGGATTCGGTGACCGTCACCGTCCTCGGCGTCAAGGGCAACCAGGTGCGGATCGGCATCACCGCGCCGAAGGATGTCGCCGTGCACCGCGAGGAGATCTACCAGCGCATCCAGCGTGGCGAGGATGGCGAGGGTGGTACGCGGTCGGAACCGACCGCCTGATTGCCGGCGCAGGGGGTTGCCGGTATCCTTGCGCGCTCGCATTCGGGCACCGGAACGGAGAGTTGCCCGAGAGGCCGAAGGGGCTCCCCTGCTAAGGGAGTATAGGGTCAAAAGCTCTATCGAGGGTTCGAATCCCTCACTCTCCGCCACTTCCCGAACGCGAAAAGGATTGACCGGAACCGACAGGTTCCCGCACAATTCCGCTTCTGCTTCATGCGCCCGTAGCTCAGCTGGATAGAGCACCAGGCTACGAACTTGGTGGTCGGGAGTTCGAATCTCTCCGGGCGCGCCATACACACGAAGGGCTGGCGATCATTCGCCGGCCCTTCGTTTTTTGCGAAGTGGCGCCGGCTTGCAGCCGCTTCCGCACGCGTCTTGTAGTCGCGAGACCTCCTGCCGTCCGATGAAGGAGCGACGCGAGCGCTGTGCCTTCGCGCGGACTCGCTCACTCCTGTGACGCAAACGCAAAGCGTGCGGCGACAAGGCGCTCCTGCGAAGGCCGATCACCCTCGCTTCAACGGTCGCCCGCGCCCAGCGCCTGCAGGTCGTGCGCGATCGCCTTCGGCTGCAGCGGCGGCAGGATGACGCCCGCCATGCGTACCTGCGGGTCGAGCACGGCGATGCCGGCCGAATGGTCGACGCTGTACTGGTCCGCCGGCGCACCGGCCGGTGCCGGCACCTTCATGAAGACCATGCTGAGCGCGCGCGCGAACGCCTCGAGCGACGGGATGTCGGCGGTGGCAGCAAGCGTGTCGCGGCTGAAGCCATGCGCATATTCGCCGGTGCGATCGGGCGTATCGCGGTCGGGATCGACGGACACGAACAGCACGCGCGGCCGCGTCGCTTCCGGCAGCGACGCCCACTGCTTCTGCGCCTGCGCCAGCTCGGCCAACGTCGTCGGGCAGACGTCCGGGCAATGGGTGAAGCCGAGGAACACCAGCGTCCAGTGCCCCCTGAGCTCGCCCGGCACCAGCGGCGTGCCGTCCGACTGGCGCAGGGAGAAGGGCGGCAGTTCGCGTGGGTGGTCGAACAGGCGCACGGCCTGCAACTGCGGCTGTCCCGCCTGCCCATGGCCGAGCCAGCGTTGCGCGGCCCACAGGCCGAGACCCGCCGCCAGCGCGGCGACCAGGATGAAGGTGGTGGTGCGGTTGAACATGGCGCTTTTCCCTTGGGCCCGTTGGCGTGTGCTCATGCCCACGCGCCCGGGCGGCGCGGCCATGATACGGGCGTCGCTATAATCCGGCCCCGCCTGACGTGCGCGATCGCCATGACCGACGAGCTCGAGACGATCATCGACCTGATCCGCTACGGCGCCAGCCGCTTCAACGCGGCCGGGCTCACCTTCGGCCACAGCTACGACAACGCGCTGGACGAAGCCACCCAGCTCGTCCTGCACGCGCTGCACCTGCCGCACGACCTGCCACCGGCCTACGGGCAGGCGAAGGTCACCCTGGCGGAAAAGGAAGAGGTGCTGGCGCTGTTCCTGCGCCGCATCGAGGAGCGCGTGCCGGCCGCCTACCTCACCGGCGAAGCCTGGTTCGCCGGCCTGAGCTTCAGGACCGACTCCCGTGCGCTGGTGCCGCGGTCGCCGATCGCCGAACTCATCGAAACCGGTTTCGAACCATGGCTCGGTGGACGCGAAGTGCTGCGCGCGCTCGACCTGTGCACGGGATCGGGTTGCATCGGCTTCGCGACGGCGCATTACCACCCGGACTGGCACGTCGACGCCGTCGACCTGAGCGACGACGCGCTCGCGCTTGCCGATGAAAACAGGCTGCGCCTGCATGCCGACAACGTGCGCCTGCTCAAGTCCGACCTGTTCTCCGCACTGGCGGGCGAACACTACGACCTGATCGTCACCAATCCGCCCTACGTCACCAACGACGAGACCGACGCGCTGCCGCGCGAATATTCGTACGAGCCCGAGCTCGGCCTGCGGGCCGGCGACGACGGCCTCGACCTCGCATTGCGCATCCTGCGCGACGCGCCGTTGCACCTGACCGAGCATGGCCTGCTGATCTGCGAAGTCGGCGAGGCCGAACGCGCGCTGGTCGAGCTGCTGCCGGAGCTGCCGATGGCGTGGGTCGAGTTCAAGGTGGGGCTTATGGGCGTGTTCGTGGTCGAGCGCCACGACCTGGTCGCGCACAACGCGCGCATCGCCGAACTGGCCGACGCGCGCCAGCGGCCGGCGCCGCGGGCTGCCTCCGGCAGCCTGTTCTGACCCGGCGCAGGCGCGATGAACACCTTCGGCCAACTGTTGCGCGTGACCACGTTCGGCGAATCGCACGGGCCGGCGATCGGCTGCGTGGTCGACGGCTGCCCGCCCGGCATCGCGCTCGCGCCCGAGGACTTCATCGCCGACCTCGCGCGCCGCGCGACCGGCCGCACGCGCCATACCTCGCAACGCCACGAAGCCGACGAGGTCGAGATCCTCAGCGGCGTGCATGAAGGCCGCACGACCGGCACCCCCATCGCGCTGCTCGTCCGCAACACCGACGCGCGCAGCAAGGATTACGCGGCGATCGCGGCGCAGTTCCGGCCGGGCCATGCCGACTATACCTACTGGCAGAAGTACGGCCATCGCGACCCGCGCGGCGGCGGGCGTGCTTCCGCGCGCGAGACGACGATGCGCGTGGCCGCGGGCGTGATCGCCAAGAAGTGGCTGGGCGAGCGCCACGGCGTGCTGGTGCGCGGTTACCTCGCGCAGATCGGCGACGTGCTGCCGCGGCGCAGCGACTGGGCGGCGATCGGATCGAATCCGTTCTTCTGGCCGGACGCCGACCAGGTGCCCGAGCTCGAGGCCTACATGGATGCGCTGCGCAAGTCCGGCGATTCGGTCGGTGCGCGCATCACCGTCGTCGCGACCGGCGTGCCGCCGGGCTGGGGCGAGCCGGTGTACGGCAAGCTCGACGCCGAACTCGCCGCGGCGATGATGTCGATCAACGCGGTCAAGGGCGTGGAGATCGGCGACGGCTTCGCCAGCGTGATGCAGAAGGGCAGCGCGCACCGCGACGAGATGGCGCCGGACGGGTTCCTGTCGAACCACGCCGGCGGCATCCTCGGCGGCATCTCGACCGGGCAGAACATCGTCGTGTCGGTCGCGTTCAAGCCGACGTCCAGCCTGCGCCTGCCGGCGCGCGGCGTGGACGTCGACGGCAATGCGGTCGAGGTCGTCACGACCGGGCGCCATGATCCCTGCGTCGGCATCCGCGCGACACCCATTTGCGAGGCGATGCTCGCGCTGGTGCTGATGGACCAGGCGCTGCGCCACCGGGCGCAGTGCGGCGATGTCGGCGAGGTGGCGCCGCGCGTGCCGCCCATGGCGAAACGATAGCGGCCAGCCGGCGCGCTCGCCTGCGGGCGATGGACGCGCGGCTGCGCCGCCCCATCGATCGCGCGGAATCCGCGCACGTTACCGCCCCGACAGAACACATCCGAGAAACAGAAAATGACCAGGCAATTCAACGTCGCCGTCGTCGGCGCCACCGGCGCGGTCGGCGAAACCATGCTCGCGATCCTCGCCGAACGGAAGTTCCCGATCGCCAGCCTCGTCGCGCTCGCCAGCGAGCGTTCGGCGGGCAGCACGGTGAAGTTCGGCAACCGCGACATCGTCGTGCAGGACCTCGCCACCTTCGATCCGGCCGGCATCGACATCGCGTTGTTTTCGGCAGGGGGTTCGATCTCGAAAGAGTTCGCGCCGAAGTTCGCCGCCGCCGGCGCGGTGGTGATCGACAACAGTTCGAACTTCCGCTACGACGCCGATGTGCCATTGGTGGTCGCGGAGGTGAATCCGGAGCAGGTGCGCAACCGTCCGCGCGGCATCATCGCCAACCCGAACTGCTCGACCATGCAGATGATGGTCGCGCTCAAACCCATCCTCGACGCGGCGGGCATCGAACGCATCAACGTCGCCACCTACCAGTCCGTCTCCGGCGCCGGGCGCTCGGGGCTGGAGGAACTCGGCCGGCAGACCGCGGACCTGCTCAACTTCCAGGAGGTGCGGCCCGAACGCTTCCAGGCGCAGATCGCGTTCAACCTCATCCCGCACATCGACGACTTCCAGGACAACGGCTACACCAGGGAAGAGATGAAGCTGGTCTGGGAGACGCGCAAGATCCTCGGCGACGACGGCATCCAGGTGAATCCGACGGCGGTCCGCGTGCCGGTGTTCTACGGCCATTCCGAAGCGGTCAACGTGGAGACGAAGCGGAAGATTTCCGCCGCGCAGGTCCGCGCGCTGCTGCAGAAGGCGCCCGGCGTGGTGGTGGTCGACGAGGCGAAGCCGGGCGGCTATCCGACCCCGGTCACGCACGCCTCGGGCACCGACCCGGTGTACGTCGGCCGCATCCGCGACGATTTCTCGCACCCGCGCGCGGTGAACCTGTGGATCGTGTCGGACAACATCCGCAAAGGAGCGGCGCTGAACGCGGTGCAGGTCGCGGAGCTCGTCGCGGCGGAAGGCTGAAGCGGACGGCCGGCATGCGTCGGCCGTCGGCGAAAACGTTTGCCGATTCCCGCCGCGCAGGGCTAGAGTCGCGCGGGGAGTTCCGCGGGGGTTGCTCGTGAACCAGACACTGCGTCGCGCACTGGCCATCGTGCTGGCGGTCGCCGCCGGCCCGGCCTCCGCGCTGGGCCTCGGGCAGATCCAGGTGAAGTCGCATCCCGGCCAGCCGTTGCTGGCCGAGATTCCGATCGTCTCCAGCGATCCCTCCGAGCTGCAGGGCCTGCAGGTGCAGCTGGCTTCGCCGGAGACGTTCCAGCGCATCGGCCTGGAGCCACCGCAGGGCGATGTCAGCCAGCTGCACTTCGAGCCGGCGATCGACGCGCAGGGCCGGCCGGTGATCCGCATCACCAGTCCGGCGCCAGTGCAGCAGCCGCTGCTGACCTTCCTGCTGGAGGTCGACTGGAGCGGCGGCCGGCTGGTGCGCGAGTACTCCGCGCTGGTCGATACGCCGCGCACCGTCGCCGCGCCCGGGCAGCCGCCGATCGAGGCGCCGACGGTCGCCACTCCCAACACCATCGCCGCGCCGGCCCCGGCC
>JABFWF010000261.1 GCA_013362405.1 Lysobacter sp.
GAGCATCGGTATCGAAGATCGCCTGCGTCCCATTGCCGTGGTGCACGTCGAAATCGACGACCGCCACGCGCGACAGGCCGTGCTTGTCGCAGGCGTGCGCCGCGGCGACGGCAATGTTGTTGAACAGGCAGAAGCCCATCGCGGCCGACGGGGTTGCGTGGTGACCGGGTGGCCGCACCGCGCAGAACACGCGGCGTACTTCGCCGTGCATCACCGCATCCACTGCGGCGATGCCTGCGCCGGCCGCGCGCAGCGCGGCTTCGGCCGAACCAGGGGCGAGCACGGTATCAGGATCCAGTGCCATCGGGCCGTCGACTGGCGTGTCGAGCACCAGCGCGAGCAGCGCATCGTCGTGCACGCGCAGCAGTTGCCCGCGGCTCGCACGCGGCGCTTCCTCCCAGTGAAGGGCGTCCGGAAAGGCCTCGCGCAGCGCTTCGGTTACGGCGACCAGCCGCAACGGACGCTCCGCATGGCCCGGGCCGGGATCGTGGCGCGTGCACGCCGGGTGGGTGTAGATGCGCATGGCGCGCGGCGCGTCAGGCCTTGCGCCGCTCGTGGTTCCACAGCACTTCGCCGTGGCCGCTGGCACGCGCGAGCACGCGGGCCAGCACGAACAGCAGGTCGGACAGGCGGTTGAGGTAGCGCACCGCTTCCGGGCGCACGTCCTCGATGCGCGAGAGCGACACCGCCTCCCGTTCGGCGCGACGTACGACCGTACGTGCGACGTGGCAGCGCGCCGCCGCTTCGCCGCCGCCGGGCAGGATGAAATCCTTCAGCGGCGGAAGCGGTTCGTTGAAGGCGTCGAGCTGCTGTTCCAAGCGTTCGATGTCGGCATCGAAAATCGCCGCATGCCCGGGGATGCACACCTCGCCGCCGAGGTCGAACAGTTGGTGCTGCACCGTGGTGAGCAGGGCGCGGACGTCCTCCGGGACATCCGCGGCGAGCACCAGGCCGATGCACGAATTGGCTTCGTCCACCGTGCCGTAGGCAGCGACACGGTCGGAGTCCTTGGCGACGCGGCTGCCGTCGCCGAGGCCGGTCGTACCGTCGTCGCCGGTGCGGGTGTAGATCTTCGAGAGGCGGTTGCCCACGCGGCGAGGCCGCTTACACCGTCTGCGCGCGCAGCGCCGGGACGCGGCGACGCAGCAGCGCAAAGCCGCCGAACAGCAGCGCGGCGTAGAACAGCGTGCCCAGCAGCGTCCACTGGAAGAACGGCAGCGCCGCGGCGTAGCACGGTGCCAGGCCGATCATGCAGGACGGGTGCGCGGTCATCGGCGTGGCGGTCGCCCACACGGCGAAGTTGGTCACCACGAAGAACAGCACCGATCCCATCAGCGAGTAGCCCAGCACGCGCGCGCCGTTGACGCGGCCGCGCAGGCCGAAGCCCAGCACCGCCGACAGTGCGATGCAGGCGTAGACCGACAGCCACGTCGCCAGGTAGGCAGGGCTGGTGAAGTGTTCGAAATACGTTCCGCCCAGCGTGAGGCCGAGAATCAGGTCCGACACCAGCATCGCCACCAGCGGCACCGCGACGGCCATCGCGCGCGAGGCGAAGTAGGCGCCACCGAACAGCGCGACCGCTTCGACCGGCGAGAAATTCGGCGGATGCGGCAGCAGGCGCGTGAGCGCGGCGACCACGATCATGCCGATGAGCACCAGCGGGCCGGGCGCGAACAGGCTGGAAGCGGACGGACCGGAGGTGGCAGGCGAGGCGGAAACGGGACGGTTCATCGTGTTCGGGTCTTGAGAAGGTCACGGCCTTCAGGAACCGCTAGCATAGCGCAATGCCTGTCGCGGCCCCCTCAAATCCGCCCTCCGGCGCGCCCGGAGACTCCCCCGCCCAAGGTTCGACCCGAGACGTCCACGATGTGCTCATCGTGGGCGGCGGTCTGGTCGGTGCCAGCCTGGCGATCGCGCTGGAACGCCTCGGCCTTCACGTGGGCCTGATCGAAGCCACGCCGCCCGGCGCGCTGCCGCCGGTGTTCGACGAGCGCAACCTCAGCTTCGCCGAAGCCACCATCAACGCGCTGACCGCGTTGGGCGTGATGCAGAGACTGCGTGCGCCCACTGGTGCGATCGCGCGCATCCACATCAGCCGGCGCGGCGATTTCGGCCGCGGCCTGCTCGAGGCCTCGCGCTATGGACGCACCGAGTTCGGTCGCGTCGTGGTCGCGCGCGATTTCGGCGATGCGCTCGAAGCCCGGCTTGCAGAGGCCACGCGCCTGGTGCGGCATCGCCCGGTGCGTTTCCTTGGATTCGCCGAAGGCGCCGACGACGTGCGCGCCATCCGCGTGGCCGACGCCGACGGCGAACGCCTGCTGCATGGGCGGCTCGTCGTCGCGGCCGACGGCACGCGCAGCGGCGTGCGCGAGGCGCTGGGCATCGGCGTGGACGAACACGACTACGGACAGACGCTGTTTGTCACCCGAGTGCGCGGCTCGCGCGCGCCGGACGGCACCGCGTACGAACGGCTGACCGGCGACGGCCCGACCGCGCTGCTGCCGCGCGGCGATCGCCATTACGGCCTGATCCACGCCGTCGCCCGCGAAGAGGCCGGCGACGTTGCGGCACTCGACGACGCCGGCTTCCTCGCGCGTGCGCAGGAGGTGTTCGGCTGGCGCGCGGGGCGCTTTCTTTCATGCGGGCTGCGCAGCTCGCATCCGGCGATCCGCGTCGTCGCGCAGCGCACCGTCGCGGCGCGCGCGGTGCTGGTCGGCAACGCCGCCCAGACGATCCATCCGATCGGCGCGCAGGGCTTCAACCTCGGCCTGCGTGACGCGCTCACGCTGGCCGAGCTCATCGCCGATGCGCGCGCGCAGGACGCGCACGCCGACTGCGGGAGCGACGCGCTGCT
>JABFWF010000006.1 GCA_013362405.1 Lysobacter sp.
TGATCGGGCCGGCGCTGCGTTCGCGGATCGCGGCGAGGTCGCGCCGCAAGGCCTCGGGCGTAAGCGTGGCCGCCGGCAGCGAGCCGAGTCCTCCGGCCTGCGCCACCGCCAGCGCGAGCGATGCGCCCTGCACGCCGGCCATCGGCGCCTGCACGACGGGGAGGGAAAGGCCGAACAGGTCGGTGATCGATGTCATGGCATCACTCTAGAAGGGAGCCGTGGCTGGCGATATCGGCCGCCGGCGACGAGTGGGCGCGGCCCGCCGCCCGTGTCGGGTTTCCTCCGACTTGCGCTTCCGGTTTCCCTGACTGCGGCTCACGGCGGGTCGCGGCAAACTGAACAGGCCCCGGCGCCGAGGCCGATCCTCTTCCCCTCGGATCTTCCCCTCCGAACTTTTCGGTCGGCTGCCCAAACCGGCGCCGGGGTCAAACCGCTCCACGGCGGGTCATGTCGACAGCAGCGGCGGCGGGTCTTCGTCCTGTTCGCGATAGCTTTCGCCGGTCAGCGCCATCGCCGCGGCCAGCTGCTTCACCGCCTCGCATTGCGCCGCGCCGTCCTCGACCTGCCAGAGCGCTTCGAGCCCGTCGACGTGGGTCAGGCGCAGCACGCAGGCGCGGCTTCCGGGGAATGGACCGGTGGCTTCGATCCGCCAGCCCGGCGGCAGGGTCTGGGTTCGTGTATCCATGCGGCGGACGCTACCGCCCCGGACGATAGGCGCGCGTGAGGCGGACCGAGGCGACATGACAGGACCGCTCCGGCACGGGGAGGCGGCGACGCGACGCGGTATGGTGGCGGCCCTCGAAGCTGCCCACGCCCCGATGTCCACCACCGACGTTTCCCCGGCCGCCGTGCCGCAACTGGGCCATGCCCTCAAGCCGCGCCAGCTGATCATGATGGGCCTGGGCAGCGCGATCGGCGCCGGCCTGTTCCTCGGTTCGGGTGTCGGCGTGCAGGCGGCGGGACCGGCGGTGCTGATCTCGTACCTGGTCGCCGGCGCGCTGGTGATCATCGTGATGAACGCACTCGGCGAGATGGCCGCCGCGAAACCCGCGAGCGGTGCGTTCTCGGTGTACGCCGCCGACGCGATGGGCGCGACCGCCGGCGCCACTGTCGGCTGGCTGTGGTGGGCGCAGCTGGTGATCGTCATCGCCGCCGAGTCCGTCGGCGCCGCCGGGCTGCTCGCGACGGTCTGGCCGCAGATCCCGGTGCCGCTGTCGTCGTTGACCTTCATGCTCGTGTTCACCGCCATCAACCTGATGGGCGTGCGCAACTTCGGCGAGTTCGAGTTCTGGTTCGCCATCCTGAAGGTCGTCGCGATCCTGCTCTTCATCGTCATCGGCGCGGCACTGCTCCTCGGCCTGCTGCCGGGCGTGGCCTCGCCGGGCCTGTCGAACGTCACCGGCCATGGCGGGTTCGCGCCGAAGGGCTGGGCGGGCATCGGCGCGGCGTTGCTGGTGGTGGTGTTCGCGTTCGGCGGAACGGAGATCGTCGCCGTCGCGGCGGCGGAAACCTCCGATCCGTCGCGCAGCCTCGCGCGTGCGATCCGCACCGTCGCCTGGCGCATCCTCGTGTTCTACATCGGTTCGATCAGCGTGATCATCGCGGTCGTGCCGTGGACCAGCGAATCGCTGCGCTCGCCGTTCGCGGCGGTGCTGGAGGTCGCGCGCATTCCGTACGCCTCCACGACGATCACGCTCATCGCCGTGATCGCGCTGCTCTCGGCGCTCAACGCGAACCTCTACGGCGCCTCGCGCATGATCTTCTCGCTCGCGCAGCGCGAGGAGGCGCCGCGCTGGCTGGCGCGCGTCAACCGCCGCCAGGTGCCGGTGATCGCGGTGCTGTCGTGCGTCGTGTTCGGTTTCGTCGCGACGGTGTTCGAGCTGTGGTACCCGAACCGCGTGCTGCCGGTGCTGCTCAACATCGTCGGCTCGACCTGCCTGCTGGTGTGGACGATCTCGCTGGTCTCGCAGCTGATCCTGCGCCGGCGCGCCGATCGTGCGGGGACGCCGCTGCCGTTCCGCATGCGCGGCTTCCCGTGGCTGACGGTGTCCGCGCTGGCCATCCTCGCGTTGATCTTCGCGCTGCTGGTGTCGTCGGGCGAAACGCGCGGTCAGTTCCTGTCGATGGCCGCGCTCACCGCCGGCATCGCGCTGGCGAGCGAACTGGCGCGCCGCTATCGCAACAGCAAGCGGGCGCAATGAAAAAGCGCGCGACGGGGTGAACCGTCGCGCGCTGCCGCGGCGTGCACGGGAGGGGTTGTACACGCCTTTGCCCGACTACGCCGTCAGTTCTCGTACGCCGATTCGCCGTGCGAGGTGATGTCCAGGCCCTCGCGTTCGGACTCCTCGCTCACGCGCAGGCCCACCGTGTACTTCACGATGAGGAAGGCGATCAGCGCGACCACGCCCGACACCACGACCGTCACCAGCACGCCCTGCAGCTGGATCCACACCTGCGAGGCGATGCTGTACTCCGGTAGCGCGGTCTCGGTGACGTAATCCCAGATGCCCGCGCCGCCGAGCGACGGCGAGGCGAACACGCCGGTGAGCAGCGCGCCGAGGATGCCGCCGACGCCGTGCACGCCGAACACGTCGAGCGCGTCGTCCGCGCCGAGCAGGCGCTTGAGGCCGTTGACGCCCCACAGGCAGACCGCGCCGGCGAGCGCGCCGATGATGATCGCGCCGCACAGGCCCACGAAGCCGGCCGCTGGCGTGATCGCCACCAGTCCCGCGACCGCGCCCGACGCCGCACCGAGCATCGACGGCTTGCCCTTGCTGAGCCATTCCACCGCCGTCCATCCCAGCACCGCCGCCGCCGTGGCGAGGAAGGTGTTGACGAAGGCCTGCGCGGCCAC
>JABFWF010000195.1 GCA_013362405.1 Lysobacter sp.
CGCGCGCCGGCGCGACGAGATCGCGCCGCTGTTCCGCCAGGCGCTGTGGCTGGCGCTCGCGCTCGGCGCGCTGCTGTTCGCCTTCCTCACCTTCGCGCCCTACGCGCTGGCGCCGATGGGCATCGCGGAAGGCATCCGGCCGGGCGCGGCCGCGTTCCTGCACGGCATCCGCTGGGGCGTGCCCGCGCTGACGCTGTATTTCACCATGCGCTATCTCAGCGACGGCCTGCACTGGACGCTGCCGACGATGCTGCTCGGCTTCGGCGGCCTGCTGGTGCTGATCCCGCTCGGCTACGCGCTGACCTTCGGCGTCGGCGGGTTTCCTGCGCTCGGCGCGGGCGGCCTCGGCATCGCGTCGGCGGCGATGATGTGGGCGCAGGCGATCACCTTCGCGCTGTACCTGGCGCGCGCGAAGCGCTTCGCCGACCTCGGCCTGTTCGCCCGTTTCGAACCGCCGCGCCTTGCGCCGATCCGCGGCCTGCTCGCCACCGGGCTGCCGATCGGCGTGACCGTGGCGATGGAGGGCAGCCTCTTCATCGTCACCGCGCTGCTGATCGGACGGCTCGGCACCGTGCCCGCCGCCGCGCACCAGATCGCGATCAACGTCGCCAGCCTGTGCTTCATGATCCCGCTCGGCCTCGCCGAAGCGACCACGGTGCGCGTCGGCCACGCGCGCGGACGCGGCAGCCACGACGGCCTGCGCCGCGCCGCCTTCGCCGGCTACGCGCTGGTGCTGTGCACGCAGGCGCTGTCGGCGCTGACGCTGCTGCTCGGCCACGACGTGATCGTCGACCTGTATACGCGCGATGCCGCGGTCGCCGCGCTGGCCGCGTCGCTGCTGCTGTACGCGGCGGCGTTCCAGTTCCCGGACGGCATCCAGGTGCTGTCGGCCGGCGCGCTGCGCGGATTGAAGGACACGCGCATGCCGATGCTCCTCGCCGCCTTCGCCTACTGGGGCGTGGGCATGCCGCTCGGCGCCGGGCTCGGGCTGGGCCTGGGCGGTTTCACGCCGGCGCTTGGACCGCGCGGGATGTGGATCGGCCTGATCGCCGGCCTGACCTGCGCGGCACTGCTGCTCGGCCGGCGCTTCCTGCGCAGCAGCCTGCGGCCGCTGCCGGCATGACCGTGGCCACGTGACGATCGGTGCATGCCGCGGGCGGGCGGCGCCGCGTACCCTATGCCACGTCGCCAGGAGCTGCCCCGCATGAACGCAACCCGCCGCGGACCCATCGCCCGCTTCTTCGTGGGCCTGTGGAACGCGATGAACTTCACCCGCCGGCTGGTCTTCAACCTGCTGTTCTTCGGGATCCTGTTCCTCGTCCTCGCGGCGCTCGCCGCCGGCAACGGCACGCGTCCGCTGCTGGAGCGCACCACGCTGGTGATCGCACCGAAGGGCAAGCTGGTCGAGCAGTACAGCACCGATCCGATCAGCCGCGCGCTGGCCAAGGCGAGCGGCGACGAGAAGGCGGGCGAAGTGCAGTTGCGCGACCTGCTGCGCGCGATCGACGCGGCCAGGGACGACAAGCGCATCGAGCGCGTGCTGTTGCGCACCGACAAGCTGTCCTTCTCCGGCTATGCCTCGATCCGCGAGGTCGCCGCCGCGCTGGCGAAGCTGCGCGCGTCGGGCAAGCAGGTCGTGTCCTTCGGCGAGAACTTCGACCAGCAGCAGTACCTGCTCGCCGCGCAGGCGAACGAGGTCTACCTCGACCCGATGGGCGGCCTGCTGCTCGAGGGCCTCGGGCGCTATCGCCAGTACTACCGCGAGGGCCTGCAGGACAAGCTCGGCGTGGACGTGCACCTGTTCCGCGTCGGCGAATACAAATCGGCGGCCGAGCCCTACATCCTCGATGCGGCGTCGCCCGCGGCGAAGGAAGCCGACCTCTTCTGGATGAACGACATCTGGCAGCGCTTCCTGGCCGACATCGCGGGCGTGCGCAGGTTGTCGCCGCCGCAGCTCTCCGCCGACATCGACGCCCTGCCGCAGGGCATCGAGGCGGCCGGCGGCGACCTCGCGCGCTACGCGCAGCAGCACAAGCTGGTCGACGGACTGAAGACCGAGGAGGAGATCGACGAGCTGATGGCCAGGCGTGGCGTCGCCGACGAAAGCGCGAACGACGGCTTCCGCGAGGTCGACCTCGACGACTACCTCAAGCACATCGAGAGCACGCTGCCGCGCGTGGACGAGCGGCCGCAGATCGCGGTGGTGGTGGCCGAGGGCGAGATCGCCGGCGGCAAGCAGCCGCCCGGCACGATCGGCGGCGAGTCCACCGCCGAGCTGCTGCGCTCGGCGCGCGACGACGAGCACGTCAAGGCGGTGGTGCTGCGCGTGGATTCTCCCGGCGGCGAGGTCTTCGCCTCCGAGCAGATTCGCCGCCAGGTCGCCGCGCTGAAGGAGGCGGGCAAGCCGGTGGTGGTGTCGATGGGCGACCTCGCCGCGTCCGGCGGCTACTGGATCAGCATGAATGGCGACCGCATCTATGCCGATCCGTCGACGGTGACCGGTTCGATCGGCATCTTCGGCGTGTTCCCGACCGTGCAGCGCGGGCTCGACAAGATCGGCGTGCATACCGACGGCGTCGGCACCACGCGCTTCGCCGGCGCGTTCGACATCACCCGCGCGCTGGATCCGGAAGTCGGCAAGGTCGTGCAGTCGGTGATCGACAAGGGCTACCGCGACTTCACCGGTCGCGTCGCGCAGGCGCGCCACCAGAGCGTGCAGGCGATCGACGGGATCGCGCGCGGTCGCGTCTGGAGCGGCGCGCAGGCGAAGGAGCGCGGCCTGGTCGACCAGTTCGGCGGGCTCGAGGACGCGATCGCCGACGCCGCGCAGCGTGCCAAGCTCGGCAAGCCGGAGGCGTGGCAGGTGCGCTACCTCGAGCGGCCGGCGACGCCGTTCGAGCGCTTCTTCAGCCACCTCGCCGGTACCCGCCTCGGCAGCGCGTGGCTGCGCGAATCGAGCCTGGGCCAGCTGCTGCTGGCGCGCGCGTTGCCGCACACGCAGGACGACCTGCATTTCCTCGACGACGCGCTGCATCCGCGCCCCGGCACGCCGGTGAAGGCGCTGGCGCACTGCTTCTGCGGGTTGTAGGCGGCTCGCGTCCCTGGGAGCGGCGTGCCGCCACACGCGTCGGTTGCGGATGCAATCGCGCGCGTGGCGCGTCAGTTCCCCGGCGTCGCCGGGCTGTCGCCGCCGCCGGCCTGCGCATCGATGTCCGCTGCCTGCCGCTTCGCGGCGTCCAGTACCTGCGGTTCGACCGCCTTCGCCTTGTTGATCGGCGCCTGGATCGCATCGCGCAGCGCGGTGGCCTGTTCGGCCTTGGGCTTGGGCGGCTGGTCCTTCTCGGGCGGCGAGGGCTTGTTGCAGGCGGCGAGCGCGAGCGACAACGGCAGGACGGCAGCGAGGCGCATGACATCGGGGCGCATGGCGTTCATCGACGGGCTCCGCGGGCGACCGGGCTATCCTACGCCGGGCTTCGAGGGGAACGGCAATGGAACGCAGCCGCTGGCGGCTCGATGGACAACTGGCGCTGGTCACCGGCGGCAGCGCCGGCATCGGCCGCGCGATCGCGCGCGAGCTGCTCGGTTTCGGCGCCGACGTGCTGCTGGCCGCGCGCAGCACCGCGCCGCTGGAAGCGGTGCGCGAGGAGCTCGCCGAGGAATTCCCCGAGCGCGCGGTGTCGACCTTCGTCGCCGACATCGCCGTCGACGAGCAGCGGCGCGAGCTGCTCGACTGGGTCGAGGATTTCGGCGAAGGCCTGCATGTCCTCGTCAACAACGCCGGCGGCAACCTCACCCGCGCGGCGACCGAGTACACCGAGGACGAGTGGCGGCAGATCTTCGAGATCAACCTGTTCTCGGCGTTCGAACTGTCGCGCTACGCGCACCCGTTGCTGACGAAACACGCGGCCTCCTGCATCGTCAACGTCGGCAGCGTGTCCGGCATCACCCACGTGCGCAGCGGCGCGCCCTACGGCATGAGCAAGGCGGCGATGCACCAGATGACCCGCAACCTCGCGGTCGAATGGGCCGAGGACGGCGTGCGCGTGAACGCGGTCGCGCCGTGGTACATCCGCACCCGTCGCACGCACGACAAGCTGTCCGATCCCGACTATCTCGACGAGGTGCTGCTGCGCACGCCGCTCGGGCGCGTCGGCGAGCCCGAGGAAGTCGCGGCGGCGGTCGCCTTCCTGTGCCTGCCGGCGTCGAGCTACGTTACGGGCGAGTGCATCGCGGTCGACGGCGGCTTCCTGCGCTACGGGTTCTGAGAAGGCCGAGGCGCGACGGCTGACCGTCGCGGCCGGTCACGCCCCGGGCTTCGCCTGCGCGCAGGTGCTTTCGCGCAGCACGCGCTGGACCCGCTCGAACTCCGCCTGGTGCTTGGCGCCGTCCTCGGCGCGGCCGAAGCGCCACGCGGCCTCGGCCTGGCGCGCGTACTGCTGCCACGCGTCGCAGGCCGCGCCGTCGGGAATGCGTTCGCAGGTGTCGGCGACCATCTGGCAGGCGGTCGCGGCGCTCGGCGCGCCGTCGAGGCCGACCACCGGCAGCGCGAGGCAGCGTGGCGCGGGGGTGCCGTTCTCGCCGAGATAACTGTCGTTGTCCGGCGTATGGCAGCGGAACAGCGGCGGGGGCGGCAGCGGCGTCGCGGGCGGCGGTGTTGGATCGACCGGCGCGGCTTCGGCCTGCGCAGGCGTCGCGGGCAACGGCGCCGGTGGCCGATACGCCGGCATCGGCGGCGGAGGTTCGACGACCTGCTTCTGCTGCCGCGTGCCTTTCGGGCAGGGCACGTCGTTCTGCACGGTCAGGCGGCCGAAGGCGTCGGTGCAGCGATAGATGACGATGCCCGCATGTGCGTCCGCGCTCCAGCCGGTGGCCAGCAGCAGCGCGAGGACGAACGCGATGCGCATCAGCGCGCGCAATCCTGCTGCAGGCGGGCGTCGATGCCGCGTTCCTCGAAGCGAAGCTGGTCGCGTTCGCTCGGCTGCGCGTTGAAGAAGCGACGCCCGATCTCGTCGCGGCGATCGCGCAGGCGCGCGCATACCTCGGTCGGCGGCAGCGGGTGGCAGTCGTCGCGCACCCAGGTGCCCGCGCCGAAGGCCGCCGCCGGAACGTAAAACGGCGGCTGCACGATCGTGCGCGAGCCGCTCAGGTGCACGTTGCCGTGGGTGATCGCAAGTTCGGTGCGGCCGGTGATGCCGGGAGCGGGATACGGCAGCATCGGCACGCCGAGCGTCCACAAGGGCACCCAGCGCGGATTGCCCTCGGGCGTCTCGCTGGTGTAGCGCTCGCCGTCCGGCGTCACGCATTCGTACAGCGGTCGCGGCGGTTGCACGTAGACGATGCGTTCGCGCGGCAGCGCTTCGCCCTCGTCATGCGCGCGCGGGGACGGCATCGGCGGCGGCAGCGGCGCGTCCTTCGGACGCAGCATGGCGCGCGTCTGTTGCTGCTGGCCTTTCGGGCAGGGCGAGTCGCCCAGGGTGAGGTGGCCGGCCGCGTCGGTGCAGCGGTAGATCGTCACCTCGCCCGACGGCGGCGCGGCGGACCCGGCCGGCGACGCCAGCCACAGCAGCAGCACGGGAACGAGCGCGCGCGCGTTCATGCGGCCATGATGCCGCCGACCGCAGGCCGCGCGGAAGCCGTCCCGCGTGATCGTTTGCGCGGATTCAGCAGCTGCGCTCAGCCTGCGCGCAGTTGCGTGCCGGTACGCGCATCGACGATCGCGGTCGGCGCCGTGAGTCCGCCGGTTTCGCCGCCGCACACGCCGTCGCACAGCGCGACGACCGCAGCGTCGAGGGCGTCGCGCGAAAACGCCGGCGGCGCGCCGGCGAGGTTGGCGCTGGTCGACACCAGCGGGCCGCCGAAGGCCGTGCACAGCGCAGCCACGACCGGATGCGCGCTGAGCCGCACGGCGACCCCATCGTGGGCGCCGGTGATCCAGTGCGGCACGCGCCCGGTGGCCGGCACGATCCAGGTGTGCGGACCGGGCCAGCTCGCGTACACGGCTTCGCGGCGGTCGTTCGGCAGACGCTCCCAGTCGAGCAGCCCGTCGAACTGCCCGAGCGCGCCGGCGACGAGGATCAGGCCCTTGTCGACCGGGCGCTGCTTGATCGCGAGCAGGCGCAGCACCGCGGCCTCGTCGAAGGGATCGCAGCCGAGGCCCCAGACGGCCTCGGTCGGATAGGCGATGACCGCGCCGTGGTGGAGGCGCTCGGCGGCTTCGTCGGGTGCGAGCGGCGCGGACATGCGTGCAGCTTACGGTGCGCGGTAGGCGTCTGGCGATGCGATCGCAAGCCCCACTCAGAACGGTGCTTCGTCGGCGCGCGCGCCGGAACGTGCCTTGCCTGCGGCCTTCTTCGCGGGCGCCTTCTTCACGGTCTTCGCGGCGGCCTTCTTGCCGGCCTTCTTCGCCACCTTGTTTGCCGGTGCCTTCTTCGTGGCGGTCTTCTTCGCGACCGCCTTCTTCGCAGCCTTGGCCGGCGCCTTCTTCGCCGCCGGTTCCTTCTTCGCCGCCGTCTTCCTGCCGAAGCGCCCGCGCATCGGCTTGCCGGTTTCCTCCAGCAGCTTCTGCACTTCCTCCAGCGTCAGCGACGCGGGCTCGCGGTCCTTCGGGATGCGACCGTTGAGCTTGCCGTCGCTGATGTACGGGCCGAAGCGGCCGTTGAGCACCTGGATGTCGCTGCCGTCGAAGGACTTGATGATGCGGTTGCGCGCGATCTCCTCCTTCTCCTCGATCAGGAACACCGCGCGCGCGAGGTCGATCGTGTACGGGTCGTCCTCCTTCTTCAGGGAGGCATAGGTGCCGCCGCGCTTGGCGAACGGGCCGAAGCGGCCGACGCCCACGCTCACTTCCTCGTCGTTCGATACGCCGAGCTTGCGCGGCAGCTTGAACAGCTCCAGCGCGTCCTCCAGCGTGATCGTGTGCATGCTCTGCCCGGGGCGCAGCGAGGCGAACGTCGGCTTCTCCTCGTCCTCGACGCTGCCGATCGCCGCGTACGGCCCGAAGCGGCCGAGCCGCACGCTCACCGGCTTGCCGGTCTTGGGATCCGTGCCGAGCTCGCGCGCGCCGGTGGCTTCGCTGCGGTCCACGCTTTCGGTCTTGTCGGCGACCAGGTCCTTGAACGGGCCCCAGAACTTCTCCATCAACGGGACCCACTCCTCCTCGCCGCGGGAGACGGCGTCGAGCTCGTCCTCCATCTTCGCGGTGAAGTCGTAGTCGACGTACTGGGTGAAGTGGCTACTGAGGAACTTCGACACCGCGCGGCCCACGTCGGTCGGACGGAAGCTGCGACTTTCCATCTCGACGTACTTGCGGAACAGCAGCGTCTGGATGATCGACGCGTAGGTCGACGGCCGGCCGATGCCGTATTCCTCCAGCGCCTTCACCAGCGCCGCTTCCGTGTAGCGCGGCGGCGGCTGGGTGAAGTGCTGGTCGGCGCGCACGCGCTCGAGCGGCACGCGCTCGCCGGGTTTCATCGCCGGCAGCTTGCGGCCCTCGTCCTCGTCTTCGGAGGTCTTCGTGTCCTTGCCTTCCTCGTACACCGCGAGGAAGCCCGGGTCGACGACCGTGGTGCCGGAAGCGCGGAACGCGTGCTCGCTGCCGGCGGCGAGGTCGACGCTGACGGTGTTGAGGGTCGCCGGGACCATCTGCGAGGCGACCGCGCGCTTCCAGACCAGTTCGTACAGGCGGCGTTCGTCGTCGGTCAGGTAACGCGCCACCTGCGCGGGCGTGCGCAGCGGCGAGGTCGGGCGCACCGCTTCGTGCGCCTCCTGTGCGTTCTTCGACTTCGTCTGGTAGAGGTTCGGCTTGTCCGGCAGCGCGCGCGTGCCGAAATCGCGCGCGATCACGTCGCGCAGCTCGGACAGCGCGTCGACCGACAGGTTGACCGAGTCGGTTCGCATGTAGCTGATGAGGCCGACCGTGCCTTCGCCGCCGAGCGTCACGCCCTCGTACAGCTTCTGCGCGACCTGCATCGTGCGCCGCGTGGTGAAACCGAGCTTGCGCGAGGCTTCCTGCTGCAGCGTCGAGGTGGTGAACGGCGGCGACGGCCGGCGCTTGCGTTCCTTGCTGGTGACGTCGGTGACGTGCAGCGCGCCACCGGCGGCCTTGAGGATGCGCTGGCGCGCGGCCTCGGCGTCCTCGGCGTTCGTGATCGTGAACTGCTCGGTCTTCTTCCCGTCGAGCTTGGTCAGCTTGGCAGTGAACGGCTGCGTCGCGTGCGCGCACTCGGCGTCGACCGTCCAGTATTCGCGCGCGATGAAGGCCTCGATCTCCTCCTCGCGCTCGACGATCATGCGCAGCGCCGGCGACTGCACGCGTCCGGCCGACAGCCCGCGCTGCACCTTGCGCCACAGCACCGGCGAGAGGTTGAAGCCGACCAGGTAATCGAGCGCGCGCCGCGCCTGCTGCGCGTCGACCAACGGCTCGGAGATGTTGCGCGGCTGCTGCATCGCTTCGCGGATCGCGCGTGGCGTGATTTCCGTGAACACCACCCGGTGCAGCGGCTTGTCGCCGATCAGGTTGCGCTCGCGCAGGATCTCGGCGATGTGCCAGCTGATCGCTTCGCCTTCGCGGTCCGGGTCGGTCGCGAGATAGAGCGCGTCGGCCGCCTTCGCCGCCTTCGCGATCGCGTCGACGTGCTTCTCGTTCTTCTCGATCAGGTCGTAGCGCATGGCGAAGCCATGCTCGGGGTCGACCGCGCCCTCCTTCGGGACGAGGTCGCGCACGTGGCCGTAGGAGGCGAGGACCGTGAAGTCCTTGCCGAGGTACTTGTTGATCGTCTTGGCCTTGGCGGGCGACTCGACGATGAGCAGGTTCTTGGCCATCGGGGGCAGAGGGTTCCGGGCAAGGGGATAGCGCGCCGTGAAGGCAACGCTGAACGGCGGCGGGAAAGGCAACGCCCGTGGCGGTGGCCACGGGCGTCTCTTTTTCTAGTGGAATCACGTGGGGGGCGGCTGTCAAGCAAGTCCGCCCCGGCGGCTGCGCCCGCGGCGGTGGACCGCCGGGCCAGGCGCATCGCCCCAACCGCCCGTGGCACCGATCACGCTGGCCTTCCCAGGCCTTCCCGGACCTGTCCGGGGCCTCAGTGCACCGGTTCGGGCTCGTCCAGGAACATCTGGGTTTCCATCCAGGCGTAGGCGGCTTCGGAACCTGGCTGGTTGAACAGGACCATCAGCACGACCCACTTGAGGTCATCGATCTCCAGCTCGTCCTGTTCGAGGGCGAGGGCCCGGTCGAGCACCAGCTCGCGCTGGTCGGCATCGAGCACGCCGTGCTGCTCGAGGAACAGCAGGAAGCCACGGCAATCGGCGTCGAGCTTGTCGAGCTCGGGGCCGGCATAGACGCGGACCGGGCCACCGACCCGCGGGGCGGCGGCCGGGCGCTGCTCGGCGAGGGCATCGAGCCAGTCGAGGGCCTTGTGGATCTCGGCCGCGCTGAAGCCGGCCTGGGTCAGTTCGGTGAACAGCGGACTGTCCGGGAGGGAGTCCCGGTCGCCCAGCGGCGGGATGGTGTCTTCGGCGAGATAGTGTTCGAACAGGTACAGCAGGACGTCCAGGATGCTCTCTTTCATTTCCCTCGGCCTGCGCCCCGGAAGGGCGCTGAGGTAAGGACCGGCGCGGCGGCCGGATCGCCGCCGGGCTCCCTGCCCGCCGGCGTCTTGGCGCGCCCGGGGCGCGCCACCGCCACCCATGGTTGCCCATGCCCCTGTGGCGGGTCGCGACGCCTCCTGCGTCGCGCGTCGGGTCGGCCCATGGCCGGCTCAACGCTTGCGGGAATAGCGGCCGTGCGCATGCGCGACACGACCTTCCAGCTCCATGACCAGCAGCATGGAGGACAGTTCCGCAGGCGTCAATGCGGTGCGCAGGGACAGTTCATCCATACCGGTGGGGTCGTGGCCGAGCGCGGTCCACAAGCGCTGGTAGTCGGGCGACAGCGGTCCCATCGGCCCGGGTGAAGGCGGTGGCGGGCCGGCAACCGCGGGTGGCTCGCCCAGCCGGGCACGCAGTTCCGTGCCCAGTCCGGCGGCCAGCGGCGCGAGTGCCGCGATCACCTCGTCCGCGCCCTCGACCAGGCAGGCGCCGTCGCGCAGCAGGCGATGGCAGCCGCGCGCCATCGGGTTGTGGATGGAACCCGGGATGGCGAACACCTCGCGGCCGGCCTCGGCCGCCTCGCGGGCGGTGATCAGCGCGCCCGAGCGCAGCGCCGCCTCCACGACCAGGGTGCCGAGCGCCAGGCCGGCGAGGATGCGGTTGCGGCTCGGGAAGTGCTCGCGTAGCGGCCCGGTGCCGGGCGGGTGCTCGCTGACCACGGCGCCGGTGACGGCGATGCGGGCGTGCAGGTCGCGGTTGGCGCGCGGGTAGGGTACGTCCGGGCCGGTGCCGAGCACGGCGATGGTCAGCCCGCCATGCGCCAGCGTCGCCGCGTGGGCCGCGGTGTCGATCCCTGCCGCCAGCCCGCTGGCGATCGCGAAGCCCGCTGTCGCCAGGGCACCGGCGAAGTCGCGGGCGTTGTCCAGCCCGCCTGCGCTGGCGGCGCGGCTGCCGACGACGGCCACCGCGGGGTGCCAGAGACGGGCAGGGTCTCCATCGACGAACAGTGCGAGCGGCGGATTGGCGACCCGGCGCAGCAGCGGCGGGTAGTCGGGATCCTGCCAGCCGACCAGGTGGTGGCCGGGTGTCGCCAGCCACGCCCGGCAGCGGTCGAGCAACGCGGCGTCGGGAGCCCGCAGCCTGGCGACCTGCTCCG
>JABFWF010000009.1 GCA_013362405.1 Lysobacter sp.
CTACGCCCGCCTTGGCCTGGCGCGGGCGCGGCACGAGCCGGCGGGCGCCTGGGGGGCACGGGTGGCACGGGCGCGGCCGGCCGATGCTCCGGCGCTGCGCGAACTCATCGGCCGTTTCGACGACTGGCGCTACGCTGGCGCCACGGAACCGCACGCGTCACGCGCGCTCGCCCGCGACCTGGGCCGGCACCGACCGCAATCCCGACCCGGAGACGACCGATGAACGCCCGCCTTGCCAGTCTCAGCCTGATCGCCATGCTGCTGGCCGCCTGCGCCACCGCGCCCGCGCCCTTGCAGGGCCCGTTCAGCCCCATTACTCCGCGCGATGCCACCGATCGCGACAGCACCGGCGCGATGGTGCGCTGGGGCGGCCGCATCGTGCAGGTCGAACCGCAGGAAAACCGCACCTGCTTCGAGATGCTGTCGACCGGCCTCGATGATTCCGGCCGCCCGTACTGGCAGACCGACAACGTCGGCGGCCGCTTCATCGCCTGCCGCACCGGCTTCTACGACCCCGCGCTGTTCGAGAAGAACCGCGAGGTGACCTTCACCGGCAGGATCAGCGGCTACGACCTGCGCAAGGTCGGCGGCTACGACTACCGCTTCCCGCACGTCGAAGCCGGCGTCGTCTACCTGTGGCCGGTGCGGCGCGAGGTGGACGTGATCACCCGCCCGGCACCGTGGCCGTGGTGGGGGTGGTGGTAGTAGGGGCCTGCAGGAGCGGCTTGAATCCCAGGAGCGATGTAAGTCCCGACATCGGCTCGCGACTTGCGTCGCTCCTGCATGAAAAGCTCGCGGCTGGAAGCCGTTCCTACAAAAAGGGTTAACGGGCCGTGCCGAAGCGCCCCAGCGGCGCGCCCGCCAGCAGGTGCAGGTGCACCTGGAACACCGTCTGCCCGGCGTTCGCGTTGCAGTTCATCACGATGCGGTAGCCGTCCTCGGCGAAACCTTCGCGCTTGGCGTAATCCGCCGCCGCCACCGCCAGTCGGCCGACGACCTCCGCCTGCGTCATCGGCACGTCGTTGAGCGTCGCGAAATCCACCTTCGGCACGAACAGCACGTGCACCGGCGCCTGCGGCGCGATGTCGCGGAAGGCGACCAGGTGCTCGTCCTCGTAGACGATATCGGCCGGGATCTCGCGACGGATGATCTTGTGGAAGATGGTGTCCGACATGGAGCGCTCCTTCAGGTCATCTCGCTGCGGCTGCCGAAGGCGTGCGACAGCGTGCCGCGATCGACGTACTCGAGTTCGCCACCCAGCGGCACGCCGTGCGCGAGCCGGCTCGGCCGCACCCCGTGCTGGCGCGCGAGTTGCGCGAGGTAGTGGGCGGTCGCCTCGCCTTCCACGGTCGGGTTGGTGGCGATGATCAGTTCCTGCACCTCGCCTTCGGCCAGGCGCGCGCCGAGGCGGTCGAGGCCGAGCTCGCGCGGGCCGATGCCGTCGAGCGGGCTCAACCGCCCCTGCAGCACGAAGTACAGGCCGCGGTAGCCGGTCGCCTGCTCGATGGCGAGACGGTCGGCAGGCGTTTCGACCACGCACAGCAGGTGTGCGTCGCGCGCGGCGCTGGCGCAGGTCGCGCAGACGTCGCTCTCGCTGAAGTCGCGGCAGCGCACGCAGTGGCCGATGTGCTCGACCGCCGCGGCGAGCGCATCGGCCAATCGCTGGCCGCCGGCGCGCTCGCGCTCGAGCACGTGGTAGGCCATGCGCTGCGCCGACTTGCGACCGACGCCGGGCAGCACGCGCAGGGCTTCGATGAGTTGTTCGAGGAGGGCGCTCATTCGCTCAAGTCGTCATCCCGGCGCAGGCAGGGATCCAGCGACTTCCGGCAATGCGAAGGGGAACAACAAAGTCACTGGATAGTCAGCCATTCGGCTGCCACAAGCCCCCGCCTGCGCGGGAATGACTGATTTTCAGAAAGGAAACTTCATTCCGGGCGGCATCGGCATCCCCGCCGTCACCGCGCCGAGCTTTTCCTGCGATATCGCGTTCGCCTTGTTGACCGCATCGTTGAACGCGGCGGCGACGAGGTCCTCCGCCATCTCAGGATCGGACAGCACGCTCGGGTCGATGCGCACCTTGCGGCACTCCATGCGGCCGGTGATCGTCACGCTGACCATGCCGGCGCCGGCACTGCCGGTGACTTCCTGGCGGGCCAGTTCTTCCTGCACGCGCTGCATGTTGTCCTGCATGCGCTGTGCCTGCTGCATCAGTTGGGCGATGTTGCCTTTCATGCTGGATCGGTCCTGCTATTCGTCGAACGGGCGGATGGAGTCGGGCACCAGCGTCGCGCCATGGCGCGACATCAACTGCTGGATGCCCGGGTCGGCGAGGAACGCGGCTTCGGCGGCGCCCTGCCGCGCATCGCGCTCGCGCGCGCTGCGCTGATGCAGGGTTTCGCCGGCGGGCGTGGCGACGGATTCGAAGCGGATCTGCGGCATTGCGCCGAGCGCGGGCGCAAGCGCCTCGGCGAGCGCCTTCGCCGAGGCGGGGGATTGCAGGTGTTCATCGGCTGCCGTGAGCGACAGACGCAGCAGCGTTCCGTTCCAATCGACAAACCCCGCATGCTCCGCCAGAACGCGCGTCGGACCCTTCAGCCCACTGCTTGCGACGACGTCGAGCCAGCCGTCGGCATCCAGCGTGGAGGTTGGCGCGGTGACGGCCTGCGGTTTTTCGACCAGCACCGGTGTGCGGGCAGGCGCCGGGGGTTCGGCCGGCATCGAAACCGCTTGTGAGGCGACCTGCGGCGCGGACACCGGTGCAGGCGACACCACGGGCCGCGCCGCCGCATCGGGTGCGGCGCCCGCGCCGGCGAACACCGAGCGCGCCGCCTCGGCGGCCGACGTCCACTGC
>JABFWF010000237.1 GCA_013362405.1 Lysobacter sp.
GTTGACGATTTCCAGCACCACGCGCGGCCGGCCTCGCCAGTCGCCGCGGCGCTCGACGAGGCTCGGTGGATCGAGCAGCGTCGCCAGCGGGACCTCGAACACGTCGGCCACTTCGCGCGGATCCGGCCGCGCCTCGTAAGCGGGATCGACCAGCGCGACCACCGGCAACACGCGGAAGCCGCTCACCGTCGCCAGCGGGTCGAGGAAGCCGAGCGGCGACAGCTGGTTCGCCGCGATGCCGACTTCCTCCTCCGTCTCGCGCAATGCGGCGGCGATGGCATCGCGATCGCCCGGTTCGATGCGGCCGCCGGGGAAACTCACCTGCCCCGCGTGGTGGCGCAGGTCCTCGGTGCGGCGGGTCAGCAGGACCGTCATTCCAGCCGGGCGCTGCACGAGGCCGACCAGGACCGCGGCCTCGACCGGCGCCGCGTCGGGCAGCAGGCCGTCGAGGTCGGCGAGGTTCCAGCAAGGCGCTGCCGGGGCCGCCGACAACGGGTGCAGCGCGGCGAGCAGCGCGGGGTCGGGCGCGACGACGCTCACGCGCGGCCACTCGCCTGCTCGCGCAGCGGCAGCAGCGTCTCCATCACGTGCAGGCGCTCGGCATCCGACAGCCGCGACCACGCCGCGATCTCGTCGAGCGTGCGCAGGCAGCCCTGGCACAGGCCGGCGTCGTCGAGCGTGCAAACGCCGACGCAGGGGCTGAGGACGGCGCGGAAGGTATTCATCGGGGTGGGAAGGGCGGAAACGACGACGCCGGCACGGGGCCGGCGTCGGATGGTAGCTGCAGGTCGTCCGCGCGCGGCGCGAACGCCCGCCTGCTCACTTCACGCTGAGCAGCTTGACCTCGAACACCACCGCCACGTTCGGCGGGAAACCGGTGCGCGGGTCGGCGCCGTAGGCCTTCTCCGGCGGCAGGGCGATCTCCCACTTGGCGCCCGCCGGCATCTGCAGCAGCGCCTCGCGCATCGCCGGCATCTCGATGCCGCTGAGCTTCAGCGCGCTCATCTTCTGCGGCGGCTGGGCCTGCTGGGGGTGCTGGCCCCAGGGGAACGGACCGGCGACTTCCAGGTCGACGGTGCTGGCCTGGGTCGGCTTGGCGCCCGCGCCGGCTTCGATCACCCGGTACTGCACGCCGCTGGGCAGCGTCTTCACGCCCGCCTTGGCCTTGTTCTGGGCGAGGAAGGTGTCGCTCTTGGCCTTGTTCTCGCCCGCGGCCTTTTCGTATGCCGACTTCGCCTTGGCCTGCAGGCGCTGCTGCATTCCCTCGTAGGCGTTGCCCATCTGCTCCATCGGCACCGCCGGTTCCTTCTTGGCGAAGCCGTCCTGCAGGGCGCGGGTCATGGTGGCGACGTCGAGCGCCTCGCCGCTCTCCGCGGCCTGGCGGCCGAGCTGGTAACCGAGGGCGTAGCTGAGCTTGCCCTTTTCCGAGGTGGTGTCCTGCGCGAAGGCGGCGCCTGCGGTCAGGGTGAGGGCCGCGAGCGCGGCGGCAAGCAAACGCAACTTCATTCGGTACAGCCTCCAGGATGAGGGAGCTTCCACGAAAAGCCCGGTCAAGCGAACGGGGCGGCGAAACCGCCCCGCGGACCGGACAGAGGGGCACGCTAGGATAAGGGCCACGGGGCGCCATCGCCACCGACGACCACCCTCCGACCGGCGCGGCCCGGGCAAGTTCCGCGAAATCCCCGCCGCGCGCCACCGTCCCAGGACCTGCCGCTCATGACCGATTCACCGTCCCCCGCCTCGCCGCTGCAGCTCGAGGACCGCGGCGCCGTCCGCATCATCCGCGTGCACCGGCCGGACAAGCTGAACGCGCTCGACTCGCAGACGCTCGACGCGCTGCACGCGGCCTTCCGCGAGGCGGCCGCGGACGACGCGGTACGCGTGCTCGTGCTGACCGGGAGCGGCCCGAAGGCCTTCGTCGCCGGCGCCGACATCTCCGAAATGAACGCGCTCACGCCCGTGCAGGGCCGCGATTTCTCGCTGCGCGGGCAACGCATGATGCGCTTCGTCGAAACGATGCCGAAGCCGGTGATCGCGATGGTGAATGGTTTCGCGCTGGGCGGCGGCCTGGAGCTCGCGATGTGCTGCCACCTGCGCATCGCCGCCGACAGCGCGAAGGTCGGCCAGCCCGAGATCAACCTCGGCCTGATACCCGGATTCGGCGGCACCCAGCGCCTGCTGCGCCTGGCCGGACGCGCCGCGACGCTGGAGCTGTGCCTGACCGGCGCGCCGATCGACGCCGCCCGCGCGCAGCACCTGGGCATCGTCAACCGCGTGGTGCCTGCCGCCGACCTGGAAGCCGAGACGATGAAGCTGGCCGAACAGCTCGCCCATGCCGCGCCGCTCGCGCTGCGCGGCGTCCTCGACTGCGTCAACGTCGGCGGCGAGTGCGCGATCGAGGAAGGGCTCGGCTACGAAAGCGCGCAGTTCGGGCTGGTGTTCTCGACGCAGGACATGCGCGAAGGCACCGCGGCGTTCCTCGAGCGGCGCAAGCCGGCGTTCCACGGGCGCTGAACTTCGGCAGAGCAGCCTGCCTCCATGGCCTCCCTGCAGGAGCGACGTCACTCGCGACCAAGCGCCTGTCGCGACCCGCGTCGCTCCTGCATTGCAGGCATGACGACAACCGCAGACCTCGCTTCGCTCCGAGCAACGATTTTCCTTCATGCATGACATGACGCATCCCTGTCCTGCCTGTGGCTGTGCCGCCCCGGCGCCGATCCACGCGGTCATCGCATTCCTGCGCCAGGGCGACGTCGGTGCGGCGCTCGACGCGGGCCTGCTCGACGTCGCGCCCTGCCCCGGGTGCGCAAACGCCTGCAACGCGCTGGTGGCCGGCACGCGGGCGGAAC
>JABFWF010000173.1 GCA_013362405.1 Lysobacter sp.
GTAGCGCTCGAGCTTGCGGTCGCCGACGCCGCCGATGCGCGCCAGCGCGGCGAGGTCGGCCGGGTGCGCGCTGGCGATCGCGCGCAGCGTGCTGTCGTGGAAGATCACGTAGGCCGGCACGTTCTGCGCGCGCGCGGCTTCCGCCCGCCATGCGCGCAGCGCGTCGAAGCGGGCGACGGCTTCCTCGGGCAAGTCGGCGGCGGCACTCGCGCCGTCACCGGCGTCGCGCTCGCGCCGGCCCTTGCGCTTCGGCGGGTCGGCGCGCAGCGCGAGGCTGCGTTCGCCCTTCAGCACGGCGGCGCTGGCGGCGGTCAGGCGTAGCGCGCCGTGGCCTTCGACGTCGACTTCGAGGAATCCCATTGCGACGAGCTGGCGGAACACACTGCGCCATTGGCGCGCGTCGAGGTCGGCGCCGATGCCGTGCGTGCTCAATCGCTCGTGGCCGAACTGTCGCACCTTGGCGGTATCGGCGCCGCGCAGCACGTCGATGAGGTGCGCGGCGCCGAACCGCTGGCCGGTGCGGTAGACGCACGACAGCGCCTTCTGCGCGGCGACGGTGCCATCCCAGCTCTGCGGCGGCACGAGGCAGTTGTCGCAGTTGCCGCAGGCACCGGCGTGTTGTTCGCCGAAATAGGCGAGCAGCGCGTGGCGGCGACAGCCGGTAGATTCGCAGAAGCCGACCAGCGCGTCGAGCTTGCGCCGTTCCAGCCGCTTGCGTTCCTCGCCGGCCTCGCCTTCCTCGATCATGCGGCCGAGCAGCACCGCATCGCCGAGGCCATAGGCGAGCCATGCTTCCGCCGCCTCGCCATCGCGGCCGGCGCGGCCGGTTTCCTGGTAGTAGCCTTCCATCGACTTGGGCAGGTCGGTGTGCGCGACGAAGCGCACGTCGGGCTTGTCGATGCCCATGCCGAAGGCGATGGTCGCCACCATCACGATGCCGTCCTCGCGCAGGAAACGACGCTGGTGCACCGCGCGCACGCCGGCGTCGAGACCGGCGTGGTAGGGCAGGGCGGCGATGCCGCGTCCGGCGAGGAACTCCGCCGTCGCTTCGACCTTGCGCCGCGACAGGCAGTAGACGATGCCGCTCTCGCCGCGGTGCTCGTCGAGGAAGTCGAGCAGCTGGCGCCGGCTGTCCTGCTTGGCGACGACGCTGTAGCGGATGTTCGGCCGGTCGAAGGAGCTGACGAACCGGCGTGCGTCGTCCAGCGCGAGGCGCTCGACGATCTCGTTGCGGGTCGGTGCGTCGGCGGTGGCGGTGAGCGCGATGCGCGGCACGTCCGGCCAGCGCTCGTGCAACAACGTGAGCTCGCGGTATTCCGGGCGGAAGTCGTGGCCCCATTGCGAGACGCAATGCGCTTCATCGATGGCGAACAGCGCGATGCGGCTGCGTTCTAGCAACGACAGGAAACGCGGGGTGAGCAGGCGCTCGGGGGCGACGTAGAGCAGATCGAGCGTGCCGTCGAGCAGCTGGCGTTCGACGGCATCGGCGTCGCGCGCTGCAAGCGTCGAGTTCAGGAAAGCCGCGTGCACGCCGAGCTGGCGCAATGCCTCGACCTGGTCCTGCATCAGCGCGATCAGCGGCGAAACCACGATCGCGGTGCCTTCGCGCAGCAACGCCGGGAGCTGGTAACACAGCGACTTGCCGCCGCCGGTGGGCATCAGCACCAGCGCGTCGCCGCCTTCGGCCACGTGGCGCACGATCGCCGCCTGTTCGCCCCGGAACGCGTCATGGCCGAAGACGTGGCGGAGCGTGTCGAGGGTGGCGTCGGACATGCGGCTAGGGTAGCAACCGCGTCAAGCGGAAGTGCCGGCGGCACCTGGACCTGGAAGCATGGGGCGATTCGGTGTTCGGCCTGGGCTTGCACGCTGCAAGCCCGCGTTCGGAAGGCCGCGGGCATTGCTTTTCCCTTAATCGAGGCATTCTGCCTCGATGGGCGCGCGCGCCATCCATGGTGCGCTTGTCGCAACACCCCGGCCTCCCGGGCACGCGGAAAGGCTGGGTTTGCTGACCACGGAAGCTTTCGCGGCCAGGGCGAAATCGCTCGGGCCGCACCGGCCGGAGAGGTTGGCATGACCTTCGGCGACAGGGAGGTCGCCGAAGAGCCGCCATGGATGGATTCACGGCGTGTCCCGCCGGCCTTTCCCGGACGGCGCACTCGCTTGGCGTCGGGCTCGCGGCTGCAAGCCGCTCCTACAGGTCACTGCAACAGCGACCGCAGCATCCAAGCGTACTTCTCGTGGGTCTGCAGGCGCTGGGTGAGCAGGTCGACCGACGGATCGTCGCCGGCGTCGTCCGCGCCCTTGAGCACCTTGCGCGCGGTGCGGCACACGGCCTCGTTGCCGAGCACCAGCTGGCGCACCATCTCGCGCCAGTCGGCGGTGCTGGACAGCGGCTCCTCGGCGATCGACGACAGCCGCGCGAAGTCCGCGTACGAGCCTGGCGCGTTGAAGCCCAGCGCGCGGATGCGCTCCGCGACCTCGTCCAGCGCCGTCCACTCCTCGTTGTACTGCGCCTCGAACATCGTGTGCAGCGTGTTGAACATTGGCCCGGTGACGTTCCAGTGGAAGTTGTGCGTCTTCAGGTACAGCGTGTAGGCGTCGGCGAGGAAGCGCGACAGGCCCTCGGCGATCTTCCTGCGCTCGCCATCGGACAGGCCGATGTCGATGGCCGGCGCGACGACGGGTGCGACGACCGGCGGCTTGGTGGCAGGCTTTGCCTGCGGCTTCTTCGACGACTTGGCCATGTGCATGCTCCTGGCGGGTGATGCGGCCACAATAGGCGGCCGCGGCAATCCTGGGAAATGGATTGTTGCTAGCGAAGCGATAGCCGGACTCTATGAACGACCCCGCCAAGACCGCGTTGACGCAGGCGCGGCGCGCCCTCGACGGCACGCTGTCGCGCGACCGCGGGCGGCTGCTTGGCCTGCTGTCGCGCTGGAGCGCGCGTCCGGACGACGTGAAGGCGCGGGAAGCCTTCACCGCGGCCCTGCGGTCCTCCGTCGCCGCGCGCGAGGCGCGCGCAGCGGCGCTGCCGCAGGCGCCGATCGTCCCCGAGTTGCCGATCGCCGCGCAGGCCGCGCGCATCGTCGAACTGATCCGCGCCCACCAGGTGGTGGTGATCGCGGGCGAGACCGGTTCCGGCAAGACCACCCAGCTGCCGAAGCTGTGCCTCGCCGCCGGCCGTGGCGCCGCCGGCATGATCGGCTGCACCCAGCCGCGCCGCATCGCCGCGCGCGCGGTGGCGCGGCGGGTGGCGGACGAGTTGCAGGTGCCGCTCGGCGGTACGGTCGGCTACCAGGTGCGCTTCACCGAGCAGGTCGGCGAACAGACGGCGGTCAAGTTCATGACCGACGGCATCCTGCTCGCCGAGATCCAGTCCGACCGCTGGCTCTCGCAGTACGACACGATCATCGTCGACGAGGCGCACGAGCGCAGCCTCAACATCGATTTCCTGCTCGGCTACCTCAGGCAGCTGCTCGAGAGGCGCCGCGACCTCAAGCTGATCGTCACCTCGGCGACCATCGACACCGAGCGCTTCGCCGCGCATTTCTTCGATGCGCCGGTGGTCGAGGTCGAAGGCCGCGGCTATCCGGTCGAAGTGCGCTACCGGCCGCTGGAAGGCGAGGGGGAGGACGAAGGCGAACGGAGCGTGCTTGACGGCATCGTCGGCGCCTGCGACGAGATCGCTCGAGAGTCGCGGCTCGGCGACGTGCTGGTGTTCCTGCCCGGCGAGCGCGAGATCCGCGACGCGCACCGCGCGCTCGAGGCGCGCAAGTACCGCCACACGGAAGTGCTGCCGTTGTACGCGCGGCTCTCGGCGCGCGACCAGGACCGCGTGTTCAATCCCGGTCCGCACCGCCGCATCGTGCTGGCGACCAACGTCGCCGAGACCTCGCTGACGGTGCCGCGCGTCCACTACGTGGTCGATCCGGGTTTCGCGCGCGTCAAGCGCTACAGCCCGCGGCAGAAGCTCGACCGCCTGCATATCGAACCCGTCAGCCAGGCGAGCGCCGACCAGCGCAAGGGACGCTGCGGGCGCATCGCGCCGGGCACCTGCATCCGCCTGTATTCCGAAGCGGAGTTCGAGGCGCGGCCGCGCTACACCGACCCGGAGATCCGTCGGGCCGCGCTCGCCGGGGTGATCCTGCGCATGCTCGCGCTGGGCCTCGGCAACATCGAGGGTCGTGTTCCGGCGTGGCCAAAACGCACGAGTGGGACGGATCGGCAGGATCCGGGGCACGTCATCGAGAATTTCCCCTTTCTCGAACCGCCCGATCCGCGTGCGGTCGCCGATGGCTGGCAGGCGCTCACCGAGCTCGGTGCGGTGGACGAGCATCGCAGGCTGACGCCGACCGGCCGCGTCATGGCGCGCCTGCCGGTGGACGTCAAGCTCGCCCGCATGCTGGTGGCGGCGAACACCCACGGCGTCCTGCAGGAGATGCTGGTGATCGCCAGCTTCCTCGGCATCCAGGATCCGCGCGAGCGTCCCGCCGACCAGCGCGCCGCGGCGGACAACGCGCACGCCGTCTTCGCCGACCCGAAGTCGGAGTTCGTCGGCATCCTCAAGCTCTGGGACGCTTTCCGCGCGGCGCACGAGGAACTCACCCAGTCGCAGCTGCGCAAGTGGGCCGACAAGCACTTCCTCGGTTTCCTGCGCTTGCGCGAGTGGCGCGAGCTGCATCGGCAGTTGAAGCTGCTGTGCGAGGAGCTGGGATGGATGCGTGAAGCGGGGCGCTCCAACGCGCCCACGCACGCGGACGCCGGCCAGCACGCGGCCACGGAAACGTCGTCATCCCCGCGGCAGCGGGGATCCAGGGACGTTGTTTCAGTTTCCGCAAAGGCAAAGGCCATCGACCCCCGCTTTCGCGGGGATGACGGACAACAGCGAGGCACAGATCGCGACCAGACCCGGCATGCGGCGCATGCGTACGCCGCCCTCCATCGCGCCCTGATCGCAGGCCTGCCGACGCAGATCGGCAACCGTGGCGACCGTGGCCTGTTCGACGGCCCGCGCGGACGCAAGTTCCAGCTCTTCCCGGGCTCGCCTCTGGCGAAAAAACCGCCACCGTGGGTGCTGTCGGCGCTGCTGCTCGACACCGAGCGCGTGTGGGCGCTCACCAACGCCACGATCGAAGCCGACTGGGCGATCGCCGAACTCCCGCACCTGCTCGCGCGCCGCCATCACGACCCGCACTGGTCGCGCTCGCAGGGACGCGTGGTCGGCAGCGAGCAGGTCTCGCTGTTCGGCCTCGTGCTCGCGCCGAAGCGGCCGGTGCACTACGGCGCGTTGTACCCGGAGGAAAGCCGCGCGATCTTCGCGCGCGAAGCGCTGGTGCCCGGCGAGGTCAACACCCGCGCCGGCTTCCTCGCGCGCAACCTCGCCACGCTGGCGAAGGCGAAGGAGGAAGAGGCCAAGCAGCGCCGCGCGGGCCTCGTCGTCGACGAGGAATGGCAGGCGCAGTGGTACCTGGACCGCCTGCCGCCGCACGTGCACAACGCGCAGGCACTGGACGCGTGGTACGCGAAGTTGCCGAAGGAACAGAAGCAGGCGCTCGAATGGTCGTTCGACGACCTGATGGTCGGCGAGGCGACGGAGGCCGCGCGCTTCCCGCCGTTCCTGCCGCTGGGTGAGGCGCGGCTGGCGGTGCGTTACCGCTTCGAGCCGGGCGCGGCCGACGACGGCATGACCGTGGTCGTGCCGCTGCACCTGCTCAACGCACTCGATCCCGCGCGGTTGTCGTGGCTGGCGCCGGGCTTCGTCGCCGACAAGGCGACGGCATTGATCAGGTCGCTGCCGAAAGCGCTGCGGCGCAATTTCGTCCCGGCGCCGGATTTCGCCCGCGCCTTCGCCGAGGCCTTCCCGCAGCCGACCGCCGATGCGGTCGAAGGCGAGCTTGCGCGCTTCCTGCAGCGCGTCACCGGCGCGACGCTGTCGGCGACCGAGTTCGAACCGGCGACGCTCGACGCACACCTGCGCGCCAACCTGCGCCTGCTCGGCGCCCCTGATGACGACGGTGGCGGGCGCCACGTCCTGGCCGAATCGCGCGATCTCGACGACCTGCGCGCGCGCTTCGGACAGCGCGCCGCGGACGCCTTCGCCGCGCATGCGGCCGAGGGCATGGCGCGGCAGGACCTGACGACGTTCCCCGACACGCCAATTCCGGAGGCGGTGCCCGGGGCCGGCGGCGTGCCCGCCTATCCGGCGCTGCACGACGACGGCGGCAGCGTGTCGCTGTCGGTGCATGCGGATCGCGAGGAAGCACGCCGCCAACATCCTCGGGGCGTGCGCCGGTTGCTGGAGATCGCGCTCGCCGACAAGCTCAAGCAGGCACGCAGGCAGTTGCCGGTGCAGCCCAAGCCTTCGCTGCTGTACGCGGCGATCGAATCCGCCGCGCCGCGCCGCGACGGGCTGAAGGACAGCGACGGCCTGCGCGCCGATCTCGTCGACGGCGCCTTCGCCGCGCTGACGGCGGAAGGGCTGGCCGGCATCCGCGCCGCGCAGGCGTTCATCGCGCGCCGAGACGCCGTCGCGAAGGCGCTGTTCCCCGAAGCGACGGCGCGCCTGCGCCAGGCGGAAACCATCCTCGCGCTGGTGGCGGAGGTGCGCGCGAAGCTCGAGTCGAAGCTGATCGGCTGGGCCAGCGGCAACCTCGACGACATGCGCGCGCAGCTCGCCGCGCTGACGCCGCCCGGCTTCCTGCGCGACGTGCCGGCGGAGGCGCTGGCCGAGTATCCACGCTACCTGCGCGCGCTTGCGTTGCGCGCCGAGCGCGCGCAGCGCGACCCGGTCCGCGACCAGGCGCGCATGCTCGAGCTCAAGCCTTTCGTCGAGGCGCTGGGGGAGGCGGCCGCGGAAGGCCGCGATGGCGGGGAGGCCTGGCAGGCGTTGCGCTGGGACCTGGAGGAACTGCGCGTGCAGCTGTTCGCGCAGGAACTCGGGACGCGCGGCGCGGTGTCGGCGAAGAAGCTGGCGGTTCGGGTGGCGCAGCTGCGGGGATGAGCTGTCGCGAGTAAGCGAGTCGCTCGAAAACCAAAGTCACTGGATCCCCGCCTGCGCGGGGACGATATTTTCCGGAGGGCGCTTTTTGGTTCGTCATTCCCGCGAACGGGAATCCAGCGTCCTGGATCCCCGCGTCCGCGGGATGAAGAACGGCATCCGCGCTGAAGCGCGGCCCGTTGCTTCACTTGATCCGCTTCACCTGCGCGCGGGTGTTGTACTTGCCGACCTTCATGTACCAGGTGTTGCTGAGCATCGCCGGCTTGATGTCGATGTCGGGATTGGTCAGGCGCACGCCGGCGAGCTCGGCGTCGTCGGTCTGGCGCCACACCTGGCCGTTGTCGAGCGTGTAGGTCTGGCCCTTGGCGAAGCCGCGGAATTCGCCGACCAGGTGGGCGTCGATCGACTTGTCCTCGCCGAAATGGAAGAAGCCGCGGTTCTCCTGCTTGACCAGCTCGGTCGCCTGCGCCGCGGCCTTGTCGCTCTGCTGGCTGATGGTGCGGCCGAGCCAGGCGTTCAGGCGCGCCAGTTCGTCGGGTGTCAGCTTGTCCAGGCCGGCGGCCTTGAACTCCGCGGGCGTCATCTGCTGCTCGATCGGCGGCGTCTGGGTCTGCGCGAAGGCAGGCGCCAGGCAGGCGAGGAGGACGGCGGCGGCGAGCATGCGGAGTGCGGACATGGGGACCTCGGGCGGGCAGGCGAAGGCGCCATGCTAGCCGACCTCGGCGCGCCCTGTTCGCGGGCGCGGCCGCGGCCTAATGTAGGCATCCCGAGCCGCACCGCCCAAGAAGTTCCGTCGTGTCGTCCCCCGCGCGTGTCCTGCCCGATTCCCTCGCCGCCGTGCTGGCCGCGCCCGCGTGCGCGGCGCTCGTGCCGGAGGTACGGGCGCGGTTGCTGGAGGATTTCGACGACGGGGATCTCGCCAACCTGCGCGATCCGCTGCCGGTGCTCGCCGACGCGCTCGGCCTGCTGGCGCGGCTCGAGTCGGAGGGCGAGGTGCTCGCCGCGACGATCCTGCATGGCATCCCCGCGCTGCGCGATCGCCTGCAGCCGTGGCTCGAGCGCGAGCAGCCGGCGATCGCCGCGCTGCTCGAAGGCCAGCGCGCCGCCGCGCAGGTGTGGCAGCTGCACGCCGAGCGCACCGGCCCCGCCAACAGCGAGGGCCTGCGCCGGCTGTTGCTGGCGATCGTGCGCGACCTGCGCGTGGTCCCGATCCTGCTCGCGCGCCAGCTCGCGCGCCTGCGCCATGCGAACGCGTTGCCGTCCGAACAACGCCGCGCGCTCGCGCAACTGACGCGCGACATCCACGCGCCGCTCGCCAACCGGCTCGGCATCTGGCAGCTGAAATGGGAGCTGGAGGACCTCGCGTTCCGCCAGCTCGAACCGGAGACCTACCAGCGCATCGCGCGCCTGCTCGACGGCAAGCGCGGCGACCGCGAGCGCTACGTCGACGGCGTCAAGGCCGCGCTCGGCGCAGCATTGCGCGAGCAGGGGCTCCATGCCGACGTCGCCGGCCGGCCGAAGCACATCTACAGCATCTGGAAGAAGATGCAGAAGAAGGACGTGCCGATCGGCGAGCTCTACGACCTCCGGGCCGTCCGCGTGCTCGTGGACGACGTCGCCGCCTGCTACGCCGCGCTCGGCGTGGTGCACGCGCTGTGGACGCCGGTCCCGAGCGAGTTCGACGACTACATCGCGCGGCCCAAGCGCAACGACTACCGCTCGCTGCATACCGCGGTCGTCGGCCCGGAGGGCAAGACGCTGGAAGTGCAGATCCGCACCTTCGACATGCACGCGCAGGCCGAGCTCGGCGTGGCCGCGCACTGGCGGTACAAGGAGTCCAGGAGCGGATCGGGGCGCGGAGGCCGCTCGGCTGCGGCGGAAGCGGCGCTCGACAGGCGCATCGAATGGATGCGCCGCCTGCTCGACACCCACGTCGAGCGCGATGGCGACGACGCCAACCTGCTCGGCGAACTCGGCAGCGAGCTGGTCGAGGACCGCGTCTACGTGCTCACGCCCAGGGGCGAGGTCATCGACCTGCCGGCGGGTGCGACGCCGCTCGACTTCGCCTATGCCGTGCACACCGAAGTGGGCCACCGCTGCCGTGGCGCCAAGGTCAACGGCCGCATCGTGCCGCTGGAACACAAGCTCGCGACCGGCGACCGGGTCGAGATCCTGACCGCCAGGACCGGCGAGCCGAAGCGCGACTGGCTGGTCGCCGCGAACGGCTTCCTCGCCAGCCCGCGCTCGCGCGAGAAGGTGCGCAACTGGTTCAACCGGCTCGATCGCGCGCGCAACGTGCAGGCCGGGCGCGAGCTGCTGGAGAAGGAACTCAAGCGACTTGCCCTGCACAACGCGGATCCCGCGCCGGCGCTGGCGAAGTTCAACGCGGCGACGCTGGAGGAGCTGCAGGTGCTGGTCGCGCTCGGCGACGTCGGCGCGCACCAGGTGGCGCGAGTCCTCGCGGACGCCGAACGTGCCGGCGCGGAACCGCGCGAGTCGGAAGCGCCGCCCGTGCGCGCGCCGCGGCGCAACGCGACGAAGGCCGGCTTCACCGTGGTCGGGCTCGGCAACCTGCTCGCGCAGCCCGCGCGCTGCTGCCAGCCACTGCCGGGCGAGCCGGTGGTCGGCTATCTCACCCGCGGGCGTGGCGTAAGCGTTCACCGGCAGGACTGCGCGACCTTCCTGCGCCTGTCCGCCGCGCAGCCGCAGCGCGAACTGCCGGTGGAATGGGGCCAGCGCGGCGCGAGCGCGGAATCGGAAGTCGTAATCGACGCGATCGACCGCAAGTGGCTGCTCAAGGACGTCACCAACCTGATCGCGCAGGAAGATGCGCACGTGCTCGCGATCCACAGCGAGAACGGCCGTGGCGGACAGCTGCGGTTGCGCCTGCGCCTGCGCGTGGCGGATTTCGGCCAGCTCTCCCGGCTGCTCGGGCGGCTGGATGCGTTGCCCGGCGTGGAGCACGCGCGCCGCGCGTAGACCCGCTTATCCTGCGCGGATGGACCGCCTGCGCGCATTGTTGGGAATTTTACGGCGCCCGGCCGCGGAGGACGCGGGCGGCATGCGTTGGTTCGGCCCGGTCGCGCTCGTCGTGCTGCTGCTGGCCACGCTGCTGCTCGCCTATCGCAAACCGCTCGCCGATCGCCTGTTTCCCGACACCCGCGCGCAGGCACTGCTGGCGCAGGCGGGGCACGCGCTCGCGCAGGGACGCCTGAGCTCGGCCGACGGCCGCGGCGCGCGCGAGCTGTACCAGGCCGCGCTCGCCATCGACCCGGACCGCAACGACGCGCGTGCGGGCCTCGCGCGCGTCGGCACGGCCGCGCTCGCGCAGGCGGGGCGTGACATCGCGGCAGGCCGCTACAGCGATGCGCATGCGCACGTGCAGCTCGCGCGCGAGGTGTCCATGCCGCGCGCGCAGGTGGAAAGGATGGCCACGCGGCTGCGCGAGCGCGAGGCGGCACAGATCGGCATCGCCAGCCTGCTCGCGCGGGCGGCGGCGGCGCGGACTGCGCACCATCTCGACGACGGACCGGAGGCCGCGCTGCCGCTGTACGAACGCGTGCTCGTGCTGCAGCCCGATCGCGTCGAGGCGCTGGAAGGACGCGAGGACGCGATCGCCGACCTCCTGCAGCAGGCGCGCGCGGCGCTCCAGCATGGCGCGCTGGGGGATGCGGCCACCCTGATCGCTTCCGCGCGCCGCTACGACGCGGGCCATCCGGA
>JABFWF010000033.1 GCA_013362405.1 Lysobacter sp.
GGCGCGAACGGCTCGAAGCCCGCCTGCAGGCCATCCACCCCCACCTGCGCGTCACCGGCGCCTGGTTCACCTACTGGATCCAGCCCGAGACGGGCGCCAGCCCCGACCTCGGCGCGCTGCAGCGCATCCTGCAGGCGTGGCCCGCCCGCGCGCCGCGCGCCGCCGGCGCCGCCACCCGCTTCGTCGTCCCCCGCCTGGGCACCATCTCGCCATGGGCGAGCAAGGCCACCGAGCTGCTGCACGGCGCGCGCCTGCCGGTGCAGCGCGTCGAGCGTGGCATCCGCATCGATCTCGCCGGCTGGCCGGACGACGCCTTCGCCGCCAGGGCGGTGGCGAAGCTGCTGCACGATCCGATGACGCAGTCGCTGCTCGCCGACGAAAGCGAGGGCGCCGCGCTGTTCCGCGCGCCGGCGCGCGGTGCGCTCGAGGTGATCCCGCTCGCCCGGATCGAGGAAGCGAACACGCGCCTCGGCCTCGCGCTCGCCGACGACGAGATCGACTACCTGCGTGCGCGTTACGGCGAACTCGGTCGCGATCCGCACGACGTCGAGCTGATGATGTTCGCGCAGGCGAATTCCGAGCACTGCCGCCACAAGATCTTCAACGCCAGTTGGACCATCGACGGGCACGAGCAGCTCACGAACGGCGCGCAGGCCACGCTGTTCCGCATGATCAAGAACACCCACGCGAAGACGCCGGCGCACACGCTGTCGGCGTACAGCGACAACGCGGCGGTGATCGAGGGTTTCCCCGCGCGGCGCTTCCGTCCGGATCCGCAGACGCACGAATATCGCGCCGAAGGCGAAACGCCGAGCGCGTTCTGCATCAAGGTCGAGACCCACAACCATCCGACCGCGATCGCGCCGTTCCCGGGCGCGTCGACCGGCGCCGGCGGCGAGATCCGCGACGAGGGCGCGACCGGCCGTGGCGGCCGCCCGAAGGCCGGCCTGTGCGGCTTCTCGGTCTCCCACCTGCGCATCCCCACGCTGCCGCAGCCGTGGGAACACCGCCGTCCGCTCAATCCGCGCATGGCGCCCGCGCTCGACATCATGATCGAAGGACCGATCGGCGCGGCCGCGTTCAACAACGAGTTCGGCCGCCCGAACCTCAGCGGCTATTTCCGCAGCTTCGAATTGGCGGAAGGCGACGGCTTCGCGCGCGCCTACGACAAGCCGATCATGCTGGCGGGCGGCCTCGGCGCCGTCGATCGCACGATGGTGGCGAAGAAGCTGCTGTCGGCAGGCGACGCGGTGATCGTGCTCGGCGGTCCGGCGATGCTGATCGGTCTCGGCGGCGGTGCGGCGAGTTCGGTCGCCTCCGGCAAGACCGCCGAGGACCTCGACTTCGCCAGCGTGCAGCGCGACAACCCGGAGATGGAACGGCGCGCGCAGGAAGTCATCGACCGCTGCGTCGCGCTGGGCGACGCCAACCCGATCCTGTCGATCCACGACGTCGGCGCGGGTGGCCTGTCCAACGCGATCCCCGAGCTGCTGCACGACTCCGGCGTCGGCGGCGTGATCGATCTCGACCAGGTGCCGAGCGACGATCCGTCGCTGTCGCCGATGCAGCTGTGGTGCAACGAATCGCAGGAGCGCTACGTGCTCGGCCTGCCGCAGGAACGCGTGGCCGAATTCGCGGCGCTGTGCCTGCGCGAGCGTTGCCCGTTCGCGGTGGTCGGCACGGCGACGGCCGAGCAGCGGCTGGTCGTGGGCTACGGCGCGACCGTGGACAACGCCGGCGAGAGCGGCCGCGCATTCGCCATCGATTTGCCGATGGACGTGCTCTTCGGCAAGCCGCCGAAGATGCACCGCGATGCCACGCACCCGTCGCGCCCGCGCTGGCCGGAGCTGTCGACCGCCACGCTCGACCTGCGCGAGGCGGGCCTGCGCGTGCTCGCGCATCCGACCGTCGCGGCGAAATCGTTCCTGATCACCATCGGCGACCGCACCGTCGGTGGCCTCACCGCGCGCGACCAGATGGTCGGCCCCTGGCAGATGCCGGTGGCCGACTGCGCGATCACCTTCTCCGGCTTCGACGGCCACTGCGGCGAAGCGATGGCGATCGGCGAGCGCACGCCGCTGGCGCTGCTCGACCCGGCCGCCGCCGCGCGCATGGCCGTCGGCGAGGCGATCACCAACCTGTGCGCCGCGCCGGTCGCGTCGCTCGAGCGCATCAAGCTATCCGCCAACTGGATGGCCGCCGCGGGCTTCGAGGGCGAGGACGCGCGCCTGTTCGACGCCGTGCGCGCGGTCGGCATGCAGCTTTGCCCGGACATCGACCTCAGCATCCCGGTCGGCAAGGACTCGCTGTCCATGCAGGCGCAGTGGGTCGACGGCGGCATCGCGCAGAAGTCGGTGTCGCCGGTATCGCTGATCGTCTCGGCGTTCGCGCCGGTGGAGGACGTGCGCGCGCAGCTCACGCCGCTGCTGGAGCGCGACGCCGACAGCGAGCTCTGGCTGATCGGCCTCGGCGCCGGCAAGCAGCGGCTCGGCGGCTCGATCCTCGCGCAGGCGCATCCGGAAGCGGCGGGGACGCTCGCGTTGCCCGCGTTCGGCGGCGCCGTGCCCGACCTCGACGACCCGCAGCGCCTGCGTGCCTTCTTCGAACTGGTCCGCGATGCGCGCGAGCAGGGCCTGCTGCGCGCCTACCACGACCGCTCCGACGGCGGCGCGTTCGCGGCGATGTGCGAGATGGCGTTCGCCTCGCACCTCGGCCTGGACATCGCGCTGGATGGCTGGGGCGAGGATCCGTTCCGCACGTTGTTCAACGAGGAACTCGGCGCCCTCGTGCAGATCGCGGTGGAGGATCGCGCCGAATTCGCCGACCTCGTCGCCCGCCATGGGCTGATCGACTGCGCGCAGCGCATCGGCAAGCCGACTACCGCGCCCGTCGTGCGCGTGCAGCACGACGGCGACATGCTGGCCGAGTGGCGCTGGGAGGAGCTGTTCGACGCGTGGTGGTCGGTGACGCACGCGATGCAGCGCCTGCGCGACAACCCGGAAGGCGCGGACGAGGAGCGCGCCACCGTGCGTCGCTTCGACGCGCCGGGCCTGGTGCCGAAACTGGCGTTCGATCCCGCCGAGGACGTCGCCGCGCCCTTCATCGCCACCGGCGCGCGGCCGCGCGTCGCGATCCTGCGCGAGCAGGGCGTCAACAGCCAGGTCGAAACCGCGGTCGGCTACGACCGTGCCGGCTTCGCCGCGGTCGATGTGCACATGAGCGACCTGGTCGCCGGCCGCGCGCGGCTGGAGGACTTCGCCGGCTTCGTCGCCTGCGGCGGCTTTTCCTACGGCGACGTGCTCGGCGCGGGCCGCGGCTGGGCGACCTCGGTGCTGGAGCGACCGGAGCTGCGCGAGATGTTCGCCGCCTTCTTCGCCCGCACCGACAGCTTCGCGCTCGGCGTGTGCAACGGTTGCCAGATGCTGTCGCAGCTCAAGCCGATCATCCCCGGCGCGGAGCACTGGCCGCGCTTCCTGCGCAACCGCAGCGAGCAGTACGAGGCGCGCCTGGCGCTGCTCGAAGTGCACGAGTCGCCGTCACTGTTCCTGCGCGGCATGGCGGGTTCGCGCATCCCGGTCGCGGTCGCGCATGGCGAAGGGCGGGCGGAATTCGACGCGGCGACCGACCAGGCGGCGGCGGACGTCGCGCTGCGCTATGTCGACGGCAATGGACGGATCGCCGACAGCTATCCGCTCAACCCGAACGGTTCGCCCGACGGCATCGCCGGCCTGACCACGCGCGATGGCCGCGTCACCATCCTGATGCCGCATCCGGAACGCACGCTGCGCTCGGCCAACTACAGCTGGGCGCCGCGCGGATGGCCGGACGACGGCCCGTGGCTGCGCATGTTCCGCAATGCGCGGGCATGGGTCGGCTGACGGCCGGCGTGGCGCCCTCCTCGCACCCGGACTGCTAGAGTCGGCGTGTCAGGAGGCCCGCGTGAACGCAGTCGTCAGCGACAATCCGGAACGCAGCGAACTCGAAGCCGGCGCCGACGAGCGCATCGTCGCGGCGCTGGTCGAAAAGGGCCGGCTCAAGGAGCCTGACCTCGCCCGCGCGCGCCGCCTGCAGGAGGACGCCGGCGGCAGCCTGCCGACGCTGCTCGCGCGGCTGGGCCTGGTGTCCGAGCGCGACCACGCGGAGGCCGCCGCGGCCGTCCTGGACCTGCCGCTCGTCAGCGCCAAGGAGGCGCCCGACCTGCCGCCGGAAGGCACGTCCCTCTCGGTGAAGTTCATGAAGCAGTTCCACCTCGTGCCGGTGGCCGAAAGCCTCGACGCGGTGGACGTGCTGGTCGCCGACCCGCAGGACGTCTACGCGCTCGATGCGGTGCGCCTGGCGACCGGCCGCGAGGTGCGCCCGGCAGTGGCGCTGCGCTCGGAGATCGACGACCTGATCGAGCGCTGGCACGGCCAGGGCCGCAGCGCGATGGGCGCGATCGTCGAGACGGCCGAAGGCGAAACGGGCGACCTTGACGACGTCGAGCACCTGCGCGACCTCGCTTCCGAGGCGCCGGTGATCCGCCTGGTGAACCTCATCATCCAGCGCGCGGTCGAGCTGCGCGCGTCCGACATCCACATCGAGCCGTTCGAGAACCGGCTGAAGGTGCGCTACCGCATCGACGGCGTGCTGGAGGAGGCGGAAAGCCCGCCGGCCAACCTCACCGCCGCGATCATCTCGCGCATCAAGATCATGGCGAAGCTCAACATCGCCGAGCGCCGCCTGCCGCAGGACGGCCGCATCATGATCCGCGTGCAGGGCAAGGAGCTCGACCTGCGCGTGTCGACGATGCCGACCTCGCATGGCGAGAGCGTGGTGATGCGCCTGCTCGACCGCGAGACGGTGGTGTTCGACTTCCACAAGCTCGGCTTCACCGACGAATTCCTGCCGCAGTTCCGGCACGTGCTGGAGCAGCCGCACGGGATCCTGCTGGTGACCGGCCCGACCGGTTCGGGCAAGACGACGACGCTCTATACGGCGCTGTCCAAGCTCAACACGCCCGACGTCAAGATCATCACCGTCGAGGATCCGGTCGAATACCAGATCGAAGGCATCAACCAGATCCAGGCGAAGCCGCAGATCGGGCTGGACTTCGCCAACGCGCTGCGCTCGATCGTCCGCCAGGACCCGGACATCATCATGATCGGCGAGATGCGCGACCTCGAGACCGCGCGCATCGCGATCCAGTCCGCGCTCACCGGCCATCTCGTGCTCTCGACGCTGCATACCAACAACGCGGCCGGCGGCATCACGCGTATGCTCGACATGGGCGTCGAGGATTACCTGCTGACCTCCACCGTCAACGGCATCCTCGCGCAGCGCCTGGTGCGCAGGCTGGAACCGACCCACGCCGAGCGGTACCGGCCTTCGCCGGAGGAGGTCGAGAAGTTCGGGCTGCGCAAATACCAGCCGGACGGCGAGCTGTTTCTGTATCGCCCGCGCGGCTCCGCGCTCGCGCCGACCGGCTACCTCGGCCGCACCACCATCATCGAGTTCCTGGTGATGGACGACGAACTGCGCCGCGCGGTCATGCGCCACGCCGGCATGGGCGAGATCGAACAGCTCGCGCGACAGGCCGGCATGCGCACGATGTACGAGGACGGCATCGCCAAGGCGCTCGCCGGCGTGACCACGATCGAGGAAGTGCTGCGGGTGACCGAGGACCCCTGATGCCGCTGTACCGCTACAAGGCCCTCAACACCCGCGGCGAGCTGCTCGATGGCCAGATGGAGGCCGCGAGCGACGCCGAGGTGGTCGCGCGGCTGCAGGAGCAGGGCAACCTGCCGATCGAGGCGCGGCCCGCGAGCGAGGGCGGCGGTGAGCCGGCGTGGCGCGCGCTGTTCAAGCCGAAGGCGTTCGCCGGGCAGCGGCTGGTGCAGTTCACCCAGCAGCTCGCGACGCTGCTCGGCGCGGGCCAGCCGCTCGACCGCGCGTTGACCATCCTGCTCGAGCTGCCGGAGGACGAGGCGGCCAGGCGCACCATCGCCGACCTGCGCGACGCGGTGCGTGGCGGCGCGTCGCTGTCCACCGCGCTGGACCGCCAGCACGGGACCTTCTCCCGGCTGTACGTGAACATGATCCGCGCGGGCGAGGCGGGCGGCAGCATGCACGAGACGCTCGCGCGCCTGGCCGACTACCTCGAGCGCAGCCGCGCGATGCGCGGGCGCGTGGTCAACGCGATGATCTATCCGGCGATCCTGCTGGTGATGGTCGGGCTGTCGCTGCTGTTCCTGCTCGGCTTCGTGGTGCCGCAGTTCGCCGCGATGTACGACAGCCTCGACGCGACGCTGCCGTGGTTCTCGCGCATCGTGCTCGGCATCGGCATGTTCGTGCGCAACTGGTGGATCGTGCTCCTGGTGGTGCCGGCGCTGCTCGTGTGGTGGTTCGATCGCAAGCGGCGCGACCCGGTGTTCCGCGCCGCGTTCGATGCCTGGCTGCTCAAGCAGCGGTTCGCCGGGCCGCTGGTGGCGCGCATCGAGACGGCGCGGCTGGCGCGCACGCTCGGCACGCTGCTGCGCAACGGCGTGCCGCTGCTCACCGCGCTCGGCATCGGCCGCAACGTGCTCGACAACCGCTCGCTGGCCGACGCGGTCGACGCCGCCAGCGGCGAGGTCAAGAACGGCGTCGGCCTGTCGGCTGCGCTGGCGCGGGGCAAGGTGTTCCCGCGCCTGGCGCTGCAGATGATCCAGGTCGGCGAGGAGTCGGGCGCGCTCGACACCATGCTGCTCAAGACCGCGGACACCTTCGAGCAGGAAACCTCGCTCGCGCTCGACCGCATGCTCGCCGCGCTGGTACCGACGGTGACCCTGCTGATGGCGAGCATCGTCGGCATCGTGATCCTCGCCGTGCTGACGCCGATCTACGACCTGACCAACGTGATCGGCTGAGCCAAGCTGTTTTGCGCGGGATCGCTGACGCCCGGCGACGGATGGCCGGCTCGGGCAATCCGGAGCCGGCGTGTTGCGCCATGGACGGCGATCGCCGCCAACCGAAGCGAAGCGACGGCATGTCGCCTGGCTCCCTGACGTCCGGACGGCCGCGCGATTTCGCACCGCGTTCAGCCTTCCGTGGCAGCATTGGTCAATTGCCTTCCTTCCGGATCCCGCCATGCGCCTGTCCCGTCCCATCCAGCGCTCCATCACCCGTTCGCCGCGACCTTCGCAGGGCGGCTTCAGCCTGATCGAGATCATCCTGGTGGTGGTGCTGATCGGCGGCATCGTCGCCTTCGCCGCCAGCCGCATCCTCGGCGGCGGCGACCGCGCCAAATTCAACCTCGCCAAGTCGCAGGTGCAGACGCTGGCCGAGAAGGTGCAGCAGTACGAGAACGACACCGGCAGCCTGCCGACCTCGCTCGACGACCTCATCGCCCAGCCGGGCAATGCGGCCGGCTGGCTCGGCCCGTATGCGAAGCCGGCCGAGCTGAAGGACCCGTGGGGGCATCCGTTCGTGTACAAGGCCCCCGGCGAGGGCCAGGCGTTCGACCTGATCAGCCTCGGCGCCGACGGGCAGCCGGGCGGCAGCAGCGTCGACGCGGACATCAAGTACCAGTAGGCCGATGGCTGCCGCCGGGCGCCGGCCGCTGCACGCGCCCGGCTTCACCTTGATCGAGGTGCTGGTGGTGCTCGCGTTGATCGCGGTCGCCAGCGCGCTCGCGGCCGGCGCGCTGACCGGCGGCCTGGCCGGGCTGCGCCTGCGCTCGAGCGCGAACGAGATCGGCGCGCAGTTGCGCTACACGCGTGCGCAGGCGCTCGCCACGGGCGAGGCGCAGCGCTTCGTGATCGATCCCGGCGCGCACCGCTGGAACGCGCCGAAAGGCCACCACGGCAGCGTGCCGCGCGCGCTCGGCATCGCCTTCATCGGTGCGCGCGAGACGCAGCCGGCGCAGGGCGAAGGGGCGATCGTGTTCTTTCCCGACGGGGCCTCCACCGGCGGCCGCGTGCAGTTGAGCGCGAAGCGCGCGGCCTGGAACGTCGACGTCGCCTGGCTCACTGGCGAGGTGCGCGTGGCGCGCGCGGAGGCGGCGCGGTGAACCGGTGCGTGCGGCGGCCGCGATCCGCGCAGCGTGGCTACACGCTGATCGAGGTGATCGTCGCCTTCGGCGTCCTCGCGCTCGCGCTGACGCTGCTGCTCGGCACGCTGTCGGGCGCGGCGAAACAGGTGCGCTGGGCCGACGAGGCCGGCCGTGCCGCGCTGCATGCGCAGTCGCTGGTCGACCAGACCGGCGTCGGCGAGCCGCTGCGCGCGGGCCACAGCGAAGGCGCGTTCGAGCAGGGACGCTATCGCTGGTCGCTGGACGTGGCGCCCTACGTCGATCCACTCGCGCCGCGGGCGCCGTCGCGTGATCTCAGCGCGCCACGCCTGTGGCAGCTGGCGCTGACCGTGCAGTGGGGGCAGGGCGACGATCCGCGGCAGCGGCTGCAACTGCAGAGCCTGCGGCTGGTGACGCCGTCCGCGCAGCAGGATGCCGCCCAATGACCGCGCGCGCCGCCCGCGGCTTCACCCTGATCGAGGTGCTGCTGGCGACCGTGCTGCTGGCCTCGGGCCTTGCGCTGGCCTTCGCCACCCTGCGCTCGGCCACCGCCGTGGCGACGCGCGGCGAGACGCTCGAACGGCGCAACGAGCGCATGCGCGCGGTCGAGGGTTTCCTGCGCGCGCGCCTCAGCGGGGCGCGCCCGGTGCCTTATGCCTTCGATCCGCAGAGCGGCCTCGCGCAGCGCTTCCTCGGCGAACCGCAGCGCATGCGTTTCGTCGCCGACCTGCCCGACTATCTCGGCCGCGGTGGCCCGTACGTGCACGAGCTCGCGGTGGAACGCGGCGCGCGGCCGGACGAGGTGCGCCTGACCGTGGCGCTGACGATGGTGCTCGGCGGCCAGCCGGTGGTCGAGCGTCCGCCGCGCCCGCCCGAGGTGCTCGCCGACCACCTGCGCGCGGTGCGCTTCCGCTATCGCGGCCTGGATGCGACCAGCAAGCTGGGCGCGTGGCAGGACCAGTGGGCGACGCGCGAGGCGTTGCCGCTGCAGGTCGAGGTCGACTTGCAGGACGCCGAGGGTCGCGACTGGCCGCCGCTGGTGGTGGCGCCGCCGCTGGCCGGCAGCTTCGGCGGGGTGTCCGCGCCATGAGGCGGCCGATGCGTGCACGCGGCGCGGCGCTGCTGCTGGTGCTGTGGCTGATCGCGCTGCTGACCGCGCTGGTCGGCGGCTTCGCGCTCGGCGCGCGCATCGAGCACCTGCAGGGCCAGGTGCTGGCGCGCGGCGTGGTCGCCCAACAGGCGGCGCGCGCGGGGATCGAATACGCGATCGTGCGGGTCGGCAGCGAGGACCCGCGCTGGCGCTGGCTGGCGGATGGCCGCCCCTATCGCTGGCAGTACGGCGATGCCCGGGTCGAGGTGCGCATCACCGATGAGCAGGGCAAGGTCGACCTCAACCTCGCCTCGCTGGACCTCATCGCCGCGTTGTTCCGCCAGCTCGGCACCGATCCGCAGCAGGCGCAGCAGCTCGCCGGCGAGGTGCTCGACTGGCGTGATGCCGACACCCTCACCCAGCCCGGCGGCGGCGCCGAGGATGCCGACTACGCGGCGGCGGGCCTGCCGTACGGCAGCAAGGACGAGCCGTTCGAAAGCGTCGCCGAGCTGGAGCAGCTGCTGCGCATGCCGAAGGACCTGTACGCGCGCGCCGCGCCCTTCCTCACCGTGTACAGCGGCCGTGCCAATCCGGATCCGGCGTTCGCACCGCCGGAGGTGCTCGCCGCCATGGGCTACGATCCCGAGCGCATCATCGCGTTGCGCCGCGCGTGGATGCCGGATTCCGGCCAGCCCGCGCCACTGTTGCCGGACGGGCAGTCGCTCGTGGGCAACAACAGCGGTACGTATAGTATCGAGAGCCGTGCGCAGGTCCGCGGGGGCCGCGTCGCGGTGTTGCGCGTGACGCTGCGCGTCGGGGGCAACGGCCTGCCGGGATCGGCCTGGACGCCGTTGCGCTGGGAGGAGGGAGCATCGCCACGCTGATGGACATGCGCGTCGTCCTGCGGGACCGCTTCGGTCGCCGTGCCGTCCGCTGGCACGGCGCGGGCGGCTTCTTCGCGTGGTGGTGGCGCTCGCTGGTGGCGTGGCTGCCGCCGCGCTGGCGCGTGGCGCTCGGCATCGACCGCGGCCGCCTGCTGCTGCAACCCGACGCCGATGCCGTGCAGCTGCGCCTGCGCGACGGCGAGGGCGTGCGCGACCTCGGCCACGTGCCGGGCCTGGCCGAGGCCGGCCCCGACCCGCTCGCCAGCCTGCTCAGCCCGCGCCTGGCCGACCTGCCGCGCTGGCTGCTGCTGCCGGGAGCGCGGGCGCTGCGCCGCCGGCTGGTGCTGCCGGCCGCGGCGGCCGAACGCCTGCGCGACGTGGTCTCGTTCGAGATCGACCGGCAGACGCCCTTCGCCGCCGACGCGGTGGCGTTCGATGCACGCCTGCTCGGCCGGCGCGAGGGCGATGGCCAGCTCGATGTCGAGCTCGTGGCGGTGCCGCGCCCCGTGCTGGATGCGCAGCTGGGGTTGCTCGGTCCACTCGCCGACACCCTCGCCGGCGTGGACGTCGCCGGCGCCGATGGCGCGCCGCTGGGCGTCAACCTGCTGCCGCCGGCCCCGCGCAGGCGCCAGGTCGATCCGTGGCGGCGCTGGAACTGGCTGCT
>JABFWF010000046.1 GCA_013362405.1 Lysobacter sp.
GCCCAGCAGGGCTTCAATGAAGGCCTCGACGAGGCGCGCAACCGCATCAAGCGCGAGCAGGAATCCCTGCAGCGTGAGCTCGACGCGCTCGACCGCGACGTGCGTGGCGCGGCGGCGCAGTCTGAAACGTTGACCGATGCGACGCCGGACCCTGCGGGCGAACTCTCGACCCGCGAAACGCCGGAGTCCACGGGAATCGAGGAACGCTCGCTCGCCTCGGCGACCGATCCGGACGTATTGCCCCCGGACGATTCCATCGAACCGGGCGTGAGCCGCGACGATGTCTACGCCCACGGCCTGCCGGTGGAAACCGATTCGGAAGCCGAACCCGTGCCGCTCGCGCGCCCCGTCCCGTCCACTTCCGATGACGGGGCGCCGCGTCGATGAGCCGCGATCACGACACCTACTCCGGTGACGAGGCCGGCGTCGACGGCGCCGAGCCGCGCCTGATCGACCACCTGATCGAGCTGCGCGCGCGCCTGCTGCGGGCGGTCGCCGGGTTGATGCTCATCTTCGTCGTGCTGCTGCCCTTCGCGGCCGACATCTACGCGATCCTCGCCCAGCCGCTGCTGAGCTCGCTGCCCGAGAGCGGCCGGCTGGTGGCGGTCGATCCGGCCGGCGGTTTCTTCGTGCCGGTGAAGCTCGCGTTCTTCGCCGCCTTGCTGGTGACGATGCCGTGGCTGCTCTACCAGGCGTGGGCCTTCGTGGCGCCGGGCCTCTACCACCGCGAAAAGCGCCTGGCGATGCCGCTGCTGGTTTCGGCGGTGGCGCTGTTCTACACCGGCTGCGCGTTCGCCTTCTTCCTGGTGCTGCCGTCGGTGTTCGGCTTCCTGGCGCGATTCACGCCGGAAGTGGTCGCGATGACGCCCGACATCGGCAAGTACCTCGACTTCGTGCTGGTGATCTTCCTCGCGTTCGGTGCGAGCTTCGAACTCCCGGTCGCGCTGGTGATCCTGGTGCTGCTGGGCTGGGTGACGCCGCAGCAACTGAGGGAATCGCGCGGCTACGCCATCGTCGGCGTGTTCGTCGTCGCCGCGGTGATCACGCCGCCGGACGTCGTCTCGCAGCTGATGCTCGCGATTCCGATGTGCATCCTCTACGAGCTGGGCATCGTGGCATCGCGCTGGCTCAAGCCGCGCGAGGATGCCGATACCTCCGGGCAGACGCCCACCGCGTGAGCGCGCCGGCGCGCCTGTTGCCGCGCTACGCGGCGTGGTCGCTCGATGCGGCGCTGATCGCCGCATTGCTCGCGCCGTTCCTGTGGGACCGGGTGGCGCACGACCTCCACGCGCTCGAACAATCCTTCGTCGCGATGCTCGACACGTTCTACGGCGCGGTCGCGAGACAACTCGACGCCAGCGGCGCGCCGGACGTGTTCGCGCTGGCGTCGGATACGTCGATCCGACCTGCCGTCGCCGCGCTCGAAGTGGCGGTGCTGCGCGCGATGTGCGTGCCGACGATCGCCTTCGCGCTGGCGATGCTCATGTGGCAGGTGGCCGGCGAGCAGTCGCGCTGGCAGGGCAGCCCGGGCAAACGGGTGCTGCGGTTGCGCGTGGTGGACCGCGATGGCGCGGCGCCGGGCCTGCTCCGCTCGATCGGGCGTGAGTTCGCGGGACTGCTGTCATGGCTGACGCTCAACATCGGCCACGTCATGGCCGCGGTTCCGCCGACGCACCTGGCGCTGCACGACCGCGTCAGCGGCACTCGCGTGGTCCGCGAGGACGCGCCGCTTCCTGCTTGGGTGCGTGGATGGATCCTGCTTCAGGCCGGCGTTGCGGCGGCGCTGACGATCGCGCTGACCGGCCGCTTGGCGTCGCTGGCGCAGGCGGCGGTGGAGCGGGCGCTGGGGTGATTCGCGGCTCGCCGCGAACCGGGGTGCTTTCGCGTCCCCGGCTGCGGAAGCGCGTCGCTTACAGCTCGATCTGGTGATTGTTCGACGACGACGGCGGCGGCGGGCCGTTGCCCTGCGTTTCCGTCGGAGCGCAGACGTCGCGCCACAGGTAGTACATGACGCCGAACATCACCACGTACATCACCACCATCAGCGCCAGGTACAGCGGCAGGATCAGCGCCGCGCCCACCGTCGGATGGATGATCCCGCCGATCAGCCCGACGATGCCGAACACCGCCGCGAGCACCAGGCCGACGGGGATGGAAGCCAGCACGATCACCACGGCCAGCAGCAGGATCGGAAGCAGGTTCTTCGCCGTGCCGACGACGCCGTCGGCCATCGCCAGCCGAACCGGACGACGGCCGAGCGCGACCTGGCCGAAGCCGATCGCGTACACGCCGGACAGGAACAGGAACAGGATCGAACCCAGCCCCAGCAGGCGGCCGAGGCCTTCGGGCGCGTCGGGCACCTGTGCCGGATCAATGCGGCCGTTGCCCGCCGCCTGCAGCGTCATCACCTGGGTCAGCCAGTCGAGCAGGCCGTCGCCGAAGACGGTGATCAACGCGACGCCGATGATCACGTAGTACAGCGTCATCAGCAGGCCGAAACCGATCAGGCGCCCGGCATCGCCGCCGTGGCGGAACGGCTTGAAGACGTCGCTCGCCGAGGCGGGACGGGCATGTTCGGTGTCGTCGATCAGCCGCAGGAAGCCGCCCATGAAGGGCGACAGCAGCACGATCGACAGCAGCTGCGCGCCGGCGGCGACGGCCATGGCGCCGTTCGCGTCGGGCTGCAGGACCGACAGCACGGCCAGCTGCAGGAGGCTGGGCAGCGTCGCCACCATCATCAGGATCGCCGCCGCGCCGAACACCGCGCGCGCGTTGTGGCGACCGAGGTTGATGCCGCGCTTGAGCCAGGTCAGCCCGGACAG
>JABFWF010000098.1 GCA_013362405.1 Lysobacter sp.
GAGGAGTGCGAGCTCCGCGATGCGTCCAGCAATGGCGCGGTCGTGCGGGTGCAGCGTCTCGAGCTGCAGAGCGACGAGATCGCCAAGCACCTCGAGGCCGGCCTGCAGTGCACGCGCCTGGCGCTCGTGTACGAGGACCACGTCAGCTTCGTGCTCGGCGAGGATCTCGTCCTGCGTAAGGTGCGCTTCCTGGACGGCCCCGTCGAAGAGCTCGAGCACAGCGAGCGCGAGGATCTGCGCGCGGAGCTCGATGCCCGCTTCGTCCTCATGTCCGGGGAGCTCGGCGCCGTGTTCGACATGCTCGAGCGCGCCTTCCGCATTTCCCGCGCCGACCTCGGCGGCTCGCCAGCCCCCGAGCCGGAAGCAAAGCGCGCGGTACGCGCCGCGGCCCAGCGCCTGCACGACATGGCCAAGGACCAAGGCGTCACGATGACGATCAGCGGCCCTGGCCTGCAGACCGTCGTCATCAACGGGCAGGACGAGGATCCGCTGCTGGCCAAGGCGGAAGAGATCGTCCGTGCCACCCGAAAGCCGTCCATTTCCGCCCTGCAGCGCGTGCTGAAGCTCGGCTACAACCGCGCGGCGCGCCTGCTCGAAGCGCTTGAGGTGCGCGGCGTGGTCTCTCCGCCGGCGCCCGATGGCACCCGCATCGTTCTTCCCACCACGAAGGAAATAGCGTGAACCACGCGACCAACAGGAGCGCCCTGCTGGGCGCGATGATCGCCGCCAGCTTCGGCACCCTCTTCAAACTGCCGGCATCGCTGCTGCGCGCGGCGACGACGCCTCACCCGTTCTCCGGCGGCACGCCGAGCCGGCGCCGCAGCCGATCCGAGTCCGGTTGCGGCCGCAAAAAGTTCTGGCTGAGCATCGGCGGCAAGAAGGTCATCTTCGACCAGCGCCAGCGCCCCGCCGCCGGCTACGCGCAAACCAGCCCCGTCGTCGACGGCCAGCGGATGCGCTGGGAAGCCGGGGACGCCGGAGAGCCCACGCTGGTGCCGCGCGTCGCGCCCTCCGGCCGCACGAAGAAGAAGCGCGCCCCCAAGGCCAATGCCGCTCCCGCGGCGCGGCGCCGGGTCTACGACCCCAGCAAGGGCGTGCGCCGCCTCGACGCCAAGGGCGCCGCGCGCGCGGCGCGGCGCGCCGGCGTGATCAGCCCGCGCCAGCAGCGCAAGGTGCACAAGGGCGCGCGCTACGCGCACCGCCAGGCGGCGATCGCGGAGCTGCAGGCAGCCGCCGCCGAATCCGGGACGGCGATCGCATGACTCCCGGGTTTCTCCGCGACGACGAATACGCCGCGCAGCTGGCGGCCGGCGAACGCGCCGTGGAAGCGCGCGACCTCGCCTTCGCGTTCGCCGATGCGGGCGCGCAGCACCTGCTGCGGGACGTGTGCCTGCAGGTGGCGGCCGGCGGCCACGAGTGGCTCGACACGAAGCAGGTCACCGAGCCGCGGCACCTCGAGCCGGTGGCGCTCGCGGTGCGCTACCTGCAGCTGCGTGGCATGGTCGAGCTGCATCCGGCCTTCCCTCACCTGGTGCGCTTCATCGCGACGCCCGAGGGCTCGGCGGCATGATCACGCTCGGCACCTTCGACGACGCCGGCGGCGCGCCCACGGCGGTGGACCTGCCCCGCCTGCTGGAAACCCGCATGCTGGTGCAGGCCAACAGCGGCGGCGGCAAGTCCTGGGCCCTGCGCCGGCTGCTCGAGCAGACCGCGCCGGACGTCCAGCAGCTGGTGATCGATCCGGAGGGCGAGTTCTCGACCCTGCGCGAGCGGTTCGACTACGTGATCGCCGCACCGCGCGATGGTGATGCGGTGGCCACGCCGCAGACCGCGGCGCTGCTGGCGCGCCGGCTGCTGGAAACCGGCGTCTCCGCCATCCTCGACATCTACGACCTGAAGGCCCATGAGCGCCAGGCCTTCGTGAAGCGCTTCCTCGACGCGCTGGTGAATGCCCCGCGCAAGCTCTGGCACCCGGTGCTGGTGGTGATCGACGAGGCGCATGTCTTCTGCCCGCAGGCCGGCGGCGCGGAGGCGGCAGGCGCGGTGATCGACGTCTGCACGCGCGGCCGCAAGCGCGGCCTCTGCCCGGTGCTGGCGACCCAGCGGCTGTCGAAGCTGCACAAGGACGCCGCGGCGGAAATGCTCAACAAGCTGGTCGGGCGCACCGGCCTCGACGTCGACGTAAAGCGTGCCGCCGACGAGCTCGGCATGCCGGCGCGCGACGCCACCGCCGGGCTGCGCACGCTGCAGCCCGGCGATTTCTACGCCTTCGGCCCCGCCCTGACCAACCAGGTCAGGCGAGTGGTGATCGGCCCGGTGGAGACCTCGCACCCGCAGTCCGGCCACCGGCTGATGGCACCGCCGCCCGCGCCGAGCGCGCGCGTGCGCGAGCAGCTCGCAAAGCTGGCGGATCTGCAGAAGGAAGCCGCGCAGGAGGCTGCCGACACCGAATCCCTGCGCCGACGCGTGATGACGCTCGAGCGCGAGCTGCAGCAGGCCACGGCGCAGCGCAATGCGCTCGACTGCGGCCCGGATCGCGTCACCGCTGCGGAAGCCAAACGCCGCGAGGACGCCGCGTATGCACGCGGAGTGGCAGCGGGCGGCGGCCAGGTACCGGAAAACTGGGAGACCATTCGCGGGCTGCTCTGGCGCGTGCACAAGCTGGCTGGGCTCGATCGCCACGAGCTCAGCGCGGCGAAACCAGACGCGTTCCAGGGCATCCCTGTCGTGTTCAACGGTGATCTGCCGGCCTGCTCTGTGGAACTCGTCGGGCGCGGCGGCCACGTGCGCCTCGAGAAGGCTGTGGCCGCCGCGGGGGAGACCACCCTGCGTGCCGGCGCACTGAAGATACTCCGCGAGCTCGCCGCGCGATCGCCGGCGGGCTACACGCGCGCGCAGGTCGGCGCGCTCACCGGCTTCAGCGCCTCCGGCGGCACGTTCGGCACCTACTTCAGCAACCTCAAGAAGGCCGGCTTCCTCGAGGAGCGCGACGGCTTGGTCTTCGCCACCGACGCCGGCGTCGCGCACCTGGGCGGCGACGTGCCGCCGGCACCGACGACGCACGAGGAAGCGATGGCGCTGTGGAAGCGAGCGCTGCGCTCGGGCGCCTTTCGCATGCTCGAGGTGATCGTCACCGCTGGCCAAGACGGCGTCACCCGCGACCAGCTCGGCGCCGCGATCGACATGGCGCACAAGGGCGGCACCTTCGGCACCTACCTCTCCAACCTGCGCACCAACGGGCTCGTCACCGAATCCGGCGGGCGCCTTGTCGCCAACACCATCCTTTTCCCGGGAGCCATCAAGTGAGCGCGCAATTCGAACCGATCCACGTCGGCAACTGCCCCGTCTGCAACGCCTTCCCCGTGCAACATATCGCGGCACCTGGCAACGCCGTCGCCTTCAAGTTCCTGCGCGCGCACAACATCGCCGAACCGGAAGCGACGGCCGCGGCCGCACCCCAACCTGCGCAGCTGGAATGGAGCCCCACGCTCTGCGAAGGCAAACGCGTGAGCTACGCCGACGCCGAGAAGGCCTGCGCCGCGCTCGGCGAGGGCTGGCGCCTGCCCACGCGCATGGAGCTCGAATCGATCCTCGATCTCACGCGCCACGAGCCGGCCGTCGACACGACGCGTTTCCCCGACACCAAGAGCGGCTGGTACTGGTCGAGCACGCCGTGCGCGTGGTCCTCGGACAGCGCGTGGATCGTCAGCTTCGGCAACGGCTACGCCCTCAACCTCCACCGCGTCAACAGCCTCGCCTTCGTGCGTGCGGTGCGCGGCGTGCCGGCCGGTCAGTAACTCGGCCTCTCTGATTTCTTTCCCCAGGAGCAACCCATGAACGCAGTAGCGCAAGGCATCGCCGCGCCCGCGGCCCGCTTCATGGACAACGGCGACGGCACCGTCACCGACACCCGCAGCGGCCTGATGTGGTCCAAGGCCACGATGTGCGAAGAAGAGATCAACCAGCGCCAGGCCGAGAAGCTCTGTGCCGGACTGGACCTCGCCGGCCATACCGACTGGCGCCAGCCCACCGTCGACGAGCTGTTCGCGCTGGCCGATCGCACGCGCACCGAACCCGCGATCGACACCGAGGCCTTCCCGGACACGCGCAGCGACTGGTACTGGACCAGCACGATCACCGCGTGGTCCTCGGACAGCGCGTGGATCGTCAGCTTCAGCTACGGGGACGCCAACGACCTCCGCCGCGTCAGCGGCTACGCCTTCGTGCGTGCGGTGCGCGGCGTGCCGGCCGGTCAGTAACTCGGCCTTTCTGCGCTCCTGACCATGGCCTACGACCTGCCGCCGATCGCGCAGCTCGCCCACCGCCTGCTCGTGGCCATCGAGCAGGCGGTGGCGGCGTTCCCGCGCCGCCACCGATACGGGCTGGGCGAAGAGCTGCGCGGCAACGCGCGGCAGGTCGCGCGGCTGTGCAACCGCGCTTGGCGTGATCGCGCGCGCCAGCTGCACTGGACCGACCAGCTGGTCTGGGCGGTCGACGAGGTCAAGCTCAGCCTGCAGCTGGGCAAGGAGCTGCGCGCATTCCGCAGCTTCGGGGAATTCGAGGTTCTCATCCGCCTGGCCGAGGAACTCGGCAAGCAGGCAGGCGCATGGAAGCGCCACCAGCAGCACCCCAAGGGCCAGAGTGCGGCGTCCCGCTCGACGCCGCAGCGCGCCCAGACACTGAGTACCCGCGCCGCCTTTGCATCCGCAGGGGCCAATCCATGACGACGCCCCGCTACCAGCATGGATGCGCGGCCGGGTCGCAAGTGCGCGGGGATGCGTGGTCCTCGGACAACGCGTGGATCGTCAGCTTCAACAACGGCAACGCCAACAACAACCACCGCGACAACAACAACGCCTTCGTGCGTGCGGTGCGCGGCGTGCCGGCCGGTGAGTGTCAGGGTGCCGGCGCCGGGGAGGTGTCCCTGCGCGCCCTCTACAACGCCTGGCGCGAAGCGCGCCGGGGCAAGCAGCCCAGCCGCAACCAGCTCGCTTTCGATGCGCGCTGGGCGGACCACCTGCTGCAGCTGCAGCGCGAGCTCAACGCCGGCGACTGGCGGCCGCGCCGCAGTACCTGCTTCATCGCCACCCGGCCGAAGGCGCGCGAGATCCACGCGCCCGACTTCGCGGACCGCGTGGTGCACCACTGGCTGGTGCCGCAGCTCGAGGCGCTGTACGAGCGGCGCTTCATCCACGACAGCTACGCCAATCGCCGTGGCAAGGGCAGTCACGCCGCGGTGCGCCGCCTGCAGCAGTTCGTGCGCCAGGTGGCCAGCGGGCAGGGCGGCGGCTGGTACCTGCAGCTCGACGTGCACAACTTCTTCAACAGCATCCACCGCGCCACGCTGTGGGCGCTGCTCAAGCCGCGCCTGCAGCGTGCCGGCCTGCCGCCCATCGTCCAGCAGGCCACGCACGCGCTGCTGCGCCAGCCGCCCCTGCACGCCGGCGTCGACGTGCGCGCCAGCACCGCCGAGCTCGCCTTGGTGCCGCCGCACAAGCGCCTGGCCAACGCGCCGCAGGGCTGCGGCCTGCCGATCGGCAACCTGTCCAGCCAGTTCTTCGCCAACGTCTACCTCGACGCGCTCGACCAGTTCGTCAAGCACACGCTCAAGGCGCGGCGCTACCTGCGCTATGTCGATGACTTCGTGCTGGTGCACCACGACCGCGCCCAGCTCGCCGCGTGGCAGGTCGAGATCGAGCGCTTCCTCGGACGCGACCTGCGCCTGTCGTTGAAAGCCGACACCCGGCTGCGGCGCCTCGAGGACGGCATCGACTTCCTCGGCTACATCGTCCGTCCCACGCACACGCTGGTGCGCCCGCGCGTGCTCGCGCACGCGCGCCAGGCACTCGCCGCGTGGGAGCACCAGCACGTCGACGGCGCGCGGATCCGCGCCACGCCGGCCGCGCTGCGCGCCGTACAGGCGACCGCAGCCAGCTATGCCGGTCATTTCCGCCATGCCCACACGCGCCGCCTGCAGCTCGCGCTGCGGCGGCGCTTCCCGTGGCTCGCTACCGCGGCGCGTCCGCGCCGCTTCCATCACCGGCTCGAAGGCCGACATCTCACCATCCGTTTGGGGAACCGATGAACGCCCAGCCCGACCACATCATCAAGGCGGTGCAGGCGACCGCGCCCGAGCGCATCTACCTGACCCTCTCCGACGTGGCGAGCGATGCGTCGCAGCCATTCCCGAGCAACCACGAAGGCATCTGCTGGTGCGAGGACGCGGCGGTAGATGTTTGCGTGCCCTACGTGCGCGCCGACCTCGCCGCCCTGCGCCACCCGGACGCACTGGCCGATGGCTCGCTGTCGAAGTCCACGGCAAAGCGGCTGGCGATTCAGGGGGCCGTGGCCGATGGGCGGGAGTGCGAGCACGAATGGAGGTCTGCGGACAACCGCTACGTCACAGGGGGCGTGTTCTGCCTCAAGTGCCATGCGATCCAGCAGGCGGAAGCGGCGGGGTCGGATACACCCGCCGCCCTGCGCCACCCAGACGCCCTGGCCGATGGGCGGGGGGATGGCACGCCGTCGTCGCGGTGGGCCGCCGAAGGGAAGCCCGATCCGCAAGGCGACCGCTACGCCGTCGAGCGCGGCGCGTTGGCGCATGGCGACCTGACCGACGACGAACTGGCGAATGCGGTGTTCTTGTGCGACCACCGCCGCAGCCTGGACAGCATCGGTCTGCTGACGGCCGCGAAGGACCGCATTCGCTGGCTGTCTCGCAAGCTGGCCGAAGCCACCCCCGCCGCGCCGCAGAGGGAGGGCGAGGAGGGGGATTGGGGGAAGGATAGCTACAAGCGCATGTTCCTCGCGGCTTGCGATGCGCTAGGCAGGGTGTCGCACGATTTGGGACTCGATCCCGACGATGGCGGAGCTGAGCCCATCTTGGCTGCCATCGCCGAATTGGAGGCCGCCAGCGGGACGGGTGGGGGTGCGCCCGAAGGCTTCGTGCTGGTGCCGCGCGTGCCGACGCCGAAGATGATCGGCGCGACGTGGACGCACTCCATTGACGTGAACGGCGGCCACGAAAGCCAGAACACCCGTAACCGCAGAATTTGGGATGCGATGGTTGCTGCTGCAATCGCCACCCCGCCCTCGCCCGACTGTGGGGAGGGGTGATGCGCACCGCTTTCCGCCTCCTGCTGGTCGTCGCCGCGGTTCTTTACCTCGCGATCGCGGCGTACGGCCACTACAGCAAAACCGCCGCCGCAGAAAAGGCGCGCGAGGAATTCTGTCCCTGCGACCAATGCGATTGCGCGGCCCCCGCGCCCGAGGGTGGATCCGCCAATGGCTGAGCTCTCGCACCTGTTGGTGAAGTCCATCCTCGATGGGAGCTCGCCCTCGCGGCCCGAGATCGAGGAGCTGGCGCGCTTCTGGCTGGATCGGCACACGCTGACGCCTGCAGGCCAGGTCACCCAGGCCGACTCCGCGCCGCCGATCACCCTGCGCGGCCCCCAGCTGCCCAGTCGTCACCAGATTGGCGATGAGGTGCGAGCGAACGGCGAACGGGGCGTCGTGCGCGGCGTGACCTTCGGGCTGGTGCAGCAGGATCCCGAATACGTGCGCGCGATCCTCGCCGAACTCGAGATTCCCGACAGCGGCGACTACTCCGCCGCCAAGGTCATGTACGACGTCGAGACGAAGAAGGGCATGCGCGAGCGCGTGTGGTCCGACTACGTCGAGGCGTTCCTTCCGCCGAAGTTGCACCTGGTGCCGGCCTCCAACGAGGAGGGCGCCTTCCATGGGTGACCGCACCGGAATCGAGTGGACCGATGCCACGTGGAATCCCGTGCGCGGCTGCGCGCGCGTCTCCGCCGGCTGCCAGCACTGTTACGCCGAACGCGTCGCCGCGCGCTTCGCCGGCGAAGGCGGCCCCTACGAAGGCCTGATCCACCAGAAGACCGGCGCGTGGAACGGCACGGTCAAGCTGGTGCCCGAAGCGCTGCAGATTCCCTGGCGCTGGTCGCGGCCGCGGCGGATCTTCGTCAACAGCATGTCCGACCTCTTCCATCCGGACGTGCCCTTCGAGTTCATCGCCGCGGTCTTCTGGGTGATGTCGGTGACCAGCCGGCATACCTACCAGATCCTGACGAAGCGGCCCGAGCGCATGCTCGAGTTCTTCCACTGGCTGATCGCGCGCCAAGGCAGCGAAGACCTCGACTTCATCGTGGCTGTCGATGGGAGCCTGAAGGGCACGCCGTTCGTCAGTGACTCGGCCGAGTCCGCCATGGACGATTCGATCCACGAAGCGGCGCAGACCATCCCGGAAATCCGCGCCCTCTGGTGGGAGCCGTACAAGGCGGGGAAGCGCGGCGGCTACGACAACTGCGGCCCGGGCTGGCCCTACGAGAACGTCTGGCTCGGCGTGAGCGTCGAGAACCAGAAGGCTGCGGAGGAACGCATCCCGCTGCTGCTGCAGTGCCCGGCGGCGGTGCGCTGGATCAGCGCAGAGCCGCTTCTCGGCCCTGTCGACCTTCGCGCAGTGAGCGTGCCCTACGTCGGCACCGAAGGGCCGCTCGAAACGAGCTACCGAATCAACGCGCTGACGGGCGAGAAGTTCGCGCCGCCGCGCTGGCCTGACCTACAGGCTGGTGCCCGAATCGACTGGGTCGTCGCCGGCGGCGAATCCGGCCCCGGTGCGCGCCCGATGCACCCGGCGTGGGCGCGCTCGCTGCTCTACCAGTGCACCGAAGCCGGCGTGCCGTTCCTGTTCAAGCAGTGGGGCGACTGGGCGCCGACCGAGGTGGTGGCCGGAGGAGATCTCGGCGGCGACATGCGTCGCGACCTGGTGCGCATCGTAAAGGCGAGCAGACTTCACGCATGGCCGGCATCGGACGGCGACAGCGACGGCCACTTCCGCCCGGGTGATGCCCGGATGCGCCGCCTCGGCAAGAAGGCCGCCGGCCGCCTGCTCGACGGCGCGCTGCTCGACGAATATCCGGAGGCGGCCCATGGGTAGGCGCGTCTCTAGCGGCACGATCGCCCGCGAAGGCGACATTCGCCGCCTGCTGGCCAAGGACCCGAAGCGCTGGTGGAAAAGCAGCGGCCTGCTCGATGAGTTGGCCGGCGTCGACTCCCAGAAGCGGATGCAGTACAGCCTGACCATCTACCGCATGCACACGGTGACAGGTGAGCTGCAGCGCCGCGGAGCGACGCTGAAGAACTACAGCTACCAGCTAGTCGGAGCACCGCTGGTCGAGGACGACACGCCGACGACGACGTTGCCGTCGGTAGTCGGCGCCAGCAAAAGCCCGCTCATGGCCACCTTTGGTCGGTGCCTTCGCGCCCGCTGTCCCGATCACGACGCCGCGGTTGAGGAGTGCCTGGCATGAAGTGCCTCTACTGCGGCTGCACCGACCGTCAGGCGTGCCCCAGCGGTTGCTACTGGGCGGCACCGGAGATCTGCAGCACCTGCGCGGCGGCGCCGCGCGCCGTCGTGCCTGGCCAGCTGTGGCGGGACGTCGACGGCAATGCCCGCGTCTTCGGCGTGGTGCGCGTGGACCAGGTGCTGTACGCCGTGCTGGCGCGCACGCGCGGCAAGAACGCGCCGCGCGGGCGGCGTCCCTTCATCTTCCCCGTCGAGTCGCTGCGGCGCGGCGACGACGGCTGGCAGCGCCAGCAGGAGCAGGGCCGTGGCTGATATGGAACACGCGATGGCCATCACCGAGAAGCTCTACGCCTGCCGGCGCGCCGCGCGCACGCTGCTCGGCACCAAGTTCGACGCGCGCATGCGCGAATTCGGCCACGCAATCCGCGAGGTGGCGGCGAAGCGCAACACCACCGAGCTGAAGGCCGCGATCGCGCTCGGCCAAGCTGCCCAGGACGATGGCAACGACTTCCTCTTTCTCGAGGTGATGGCTGCCTACGTCGAGCTCGCGGAGCCGTCGACACGGGAGGCTGCCCATGCGTGAGCGCCCGATCCTGTTCTCGGCGCCGATGGTGCGCGCCCTCCTCGACGGCCGGAAGACGCAGACGCGGCGCGTGGTTACCGAGCTCCGCGGGTTCGGCCGCACCACCGAATTTGGCCGCTCCGACACTCCCGGCTACGACTGGCATTTCCGCGACAAGCGAGCGTGCTGGAATGACGTCGACGACGCGCGGCTGCGCCAGCAGTTCTGCCCATACGGCGTTGCCGGCGATCGCTTGTGGGTGCGCGAAACGTACTTCGGCAACCACTTCCAGCACCCCAACGAGCCGGAGGGCGAGCGCGAGCTGCACTACCGCGCTGACGGCCTCCCGGACTTCGAGGGCGAGGAGTCGCTTATCCGCTGGCGCCCGTCGATCCACATGCCGCGCTGGGCCTGCCGCCTGGTGCTGGAAGTGACCAACGTGCGCGTGGAGCGGTTGCACGCGCTGTCGGAAGATGACGCGCTCGCCGAGGGGTGCAGCGGCGCAATGGCGCCGACATGGTACGCCGACCGCTACGGCTCGCTCTGCGGCGCACAAGCCCGCTATGCCTTCGCCGCACTGTGGGCTTCCCTCAATGGTGAGGCGTCGTGGCACGCGAACCCGTGCGTCTGGGTGATCGGCTTCCGACGGGTGACCCCGTGACGGCCGGCGATCGATCAGCGCCGGCGCGCGCGCCATTCCGCGTCGAGCATCTCGAGCACGCGCTGCAGCCCGCCGTC
>JABFWF010000126.1 GCA_013362405.1 Lysobacter sp.
GTCCGCGTGGCCGAGCAGCTCCTGCACGCCGCGCAGGTCGCCGGAGGATTCGAGCACGTGGCTGGCGAAGGAATGCCGCAGCAGGTGCGGGTGCACGCGCTTGAACAGGCACTGCCGCTGCGCGAGCTGGCGCAGCCGCAGCTGCACCGCGCGTGGCGTGATGGCGCCGTTGCGGCCGGGGAAGACGTGCGCGTCGGCCGTGGGCTTCTGCTCGTCGCGCCATGCGGCGAGCGCGGCGCGCGCGTGCGAGCCGACCGGGACGGTGCGCTGCTTGCTGCCCTTGCCGAGCACGGTGACCAGGCCCTCGGCGAGGTGCAAATCGCGCCAGCGCAGCGCGCACAGCTCGGACAGGCGCAGGCCGGAGGAATAGAACAGTTCGAGCAGCGCGCGGTCGCGCAGGCCGAGCGGCGCGTCGGTCGGCACTTCGACGAGCGCTTTCGCTTCGTCGGGGTCGAGCACCTGCGGCAGCTTGCGCGGCGCCTTCGGCGCACGCACGCCACCGGCGGGGCTCGCGGCGATGCGGCCGTGCTTCAGCAGCCAACGGTAGAAGCTGCGGCAGGCCGACAGCCGGCGCTGCAGGCTGGTCGGCGACAAGCCGCGGCGGTGCTCGGCCGCGACGAAGGCGCGCAACTGCTCGGGCGTCAGCGCTTCGACCGCACAGCCCTCGGTCGACGACCACGCCTCCAGCGCGGCGAGGTCGCGGCGGTAACCGTCGAGCGTATTGGGGGATGCGCGGCGTTCGACTTCGAGATGACGGAGGAAGTCGGCGATCGCTTCGACGGCGATCCGCGCCGCCACCTTGTCCTGCGACAGGCCTTCGTCCTTCCCGCGAAGGCGGGAATCCAGTGACTTTGCGGTCGCGCTGGCCACTGGACTAAAGACGCTGGGTTCCCGCCTTCGCGGGAATGACGGCAACAGCGCGACGGCGAATGCTAGTCGGCATACCTCGTCCGCGCCGCCACCAGCGCCTCGCCCATCATGCGCAGGAACAGCGTGCCCATGCCTGGGAAGAAGCGGTTCGGATCGAGGCTGCCCACCGCGAGCAGGCCCGTGCCCGCCAGCGGCAGCAGCGCGCTCGACTGCACCTCTTCGACTTGCGGGCCGTAGAGCAGCGCGTTCTTGTCGGGATTGAGGCGGCCGCAGATCGGCTCGCCTTCGGCGATCGCATCGCGGAACGGCGCGAGGCGCGCATCGTCCGCGGGAATCACCTGCAGCCAGTCGGCGTCCTCCAGGCCGGCGACCGGCGCGAACAGCACGATCCGCACCAGGTCGCCCTGGAAATCCTCGGCCAGCGACGCCGCCATCGCGCGCACGGTGTCGGCCGCGTTGTCCTGGCGCAGCAGCGCGAGGGTCAGCTGGTGCGTGCGCACCGCGAGGCGCTCGTTCTCCTGCGCGTTGGCGAACAGTTCGTGCAGGCGGCGGGAGAGCTCGCGGTTCTTGTCGCGCAGCACCTCGAGCTGGTAGCTCGCCAGCGAGGCGGCCGGGCCTTCCTCGCGCGGCACCACCAGGCTGACGGCGAGGTCGGGGAACTGCTTGAGGAACTGCGGATGGCGACGCAGCCAGGCGGCGACCTCGTGCGCGCCGAGCTTCTCGTGCTCGCTCATGGGGACTCGCTCATGCGTGGCGATTCAGACATGGAACTCCCCTTCGAAGACGAATGCCGCGGGCCCGGCCATTGTGATCGGCGCGTCGTCGTCGCGCCAGCCGACCACCAGCTCGCCGCCGGGCAGGATCACCGCGACTTCGCGATCGATGCGGCCGCGACGCATCAGGAGCGCCGCCGCCGCGCAGGCGCCGCTACCGCAGGCCAGCGTGTCGCCGGCGCCGCGCTCGTGCACGCGCAGGCGGACGCGGTCGCGCGTGAGCACTTCGGCGAAGCCGACGTTGACCGATTCGGGAAACGCGGCGTGGCGTTGCAGCGCGGGACCCAGCGTCCCGACCGGCGCGAGTTCGATGTCCTCGACCTCGATCAGCGCGTGCGGATTGCCCATCGACGCCGCGCCGAAGTGCACGCTGGCGCCGTCGACATCGGCGACATACAGGTCCTGCGCGGTGTTGAAGCCATGCAGCGGGATGCGCGCGGGAGCGAACTCCGGCCGGCCCATCGCGATGCGGTAGCGACCGCCGCCGAGCACGTCGACCGCATGCGAGCCGGCCGGGCTGTCGAGCACGAAGGTCGCCGCCGGTGCGCTGCCGGCGCGCACCAGCCACGCGGCGATGCAGCGCGCGCCGTTGCCGCACTGCTGCGCGGACGAGCCGTCGGCGTTCCAGATACGGTAGGAGGCGACGGCGTCGGCGCTGCGCGGCGCCTCGACGGTCAGGATCTGGTCGCAGCCGACGCCGGTGTGGCGGTCGCCGAGCCGCCGGCACAGCACGCCGTTCGGCGGCGACGCGCCATCACGCAGGTCGAGCACGACGAAGTCGTTGCCCGCGCCTTGCATCTTGCTGAAGCGCAGCGGCGGGCGCGGCGCGGAGGTCATGCGCTCAGCCGTGGCCACTGCCGGCGGGTGGCGTCGGCGCGGCGTCAGCCGGCGGCGTCGTGCTGTCGGCGGGCGGCACGGGCTCGGCGGGCGGCGTGGTGTCGGACGACGCCGGGGCGCCCATGGGCAACGCGCTGTGCGCGCGCACCGGGGTGCCCGGCCGCACCAGCGGCCCCTTGTTGCCGCAGGCGGCGAGCGGGAGGGTCAGCGCGAGCAGGACGGCGAGCGGCTGGAGGTTCATGGGGCGAGTGGAGCGCCTCGCGGGCGACAGGCGGGACCATCGCCCTCGCCGCACTGGCCACGTCGGACTTGCCCGCTCCGCGCC
>JABFWF010000047.1 GCA_013362405.1 Lysobacter sp.
GGCGGCACGTGCTCCCCGAGGACGTGCAGGCGCTGTTCTGCCCGGTCGCCGCGCACCGCCTGGTCGCCGACGCCGACGCGGGCCACCATCCCGCCGCGCTGGCGAAGGCCATCCTGCACGCGGTGCCGGTCGACTGACATGGCCGGCAGGCCGTGGCGGCGTCGGCTCGAAGGCTGGGCGCGACCGCGCGGGCCCGAGGCGCTGCCGGTGCGCTTCGACCGCCGCCGGGTGTACGTGCTGCCGACCGCGTTCGGCCTGTTCTTCGGCGCGCTGCTGCTGGCGATGGGCGCCGGCGCGCTCAACTACAACAACAATCCCGCGCTGCTGCTGTGCCTGCTGCTGGCCGCCGCCGCCAACACCAGCCTGCTCGCCGCGCACCTGCAGCTGACCGGACTGTCGATCGATGCGGTGGGTGCCGAGCCGGTGCCGGCGGGCATGCCGCTGCAACTGCGCGTGCACGCGAACGCGCCGCCGGGACGCCAGCGGCGCGGCCTGCGCGTCGACTACGGGACGCTCACGGCGCCCCTGTCGCTGGCCGACGGCCATGGCCAGGCGGTGCTCGCCGTTCCGACCGAGCATCGCGGCTGGCTCGAACTCGACCGCCTGCGCATCTCCACCACCCGCCCGCTCGGCCTCGCCCGCGCCTGGGCCTGGGTGTGGCCCGAAGCGCCGCTGCTCGTGTATCCGGCGCCCGAGGCGCACGGCCCGCCGCTGCCCGCGGGCGGAAGCGACCACGCCCGCATGCGCGCGCATCCCGCAGGCGAGGAACTGCACCAGCTGCGCGCCTACCGGCCGGGCGACCCGCGCCGCGCGATCGCCTGGAAGCCGTCGGCGCGCCACCGCGCGCTGCTGGTGCGCGAATACGAACAGCCACGCGGCGCCGACGTGGTGCTCGACTGGCGCCAGCTCGCCGCGCTCGGCCATGAAGCGCGCATCCGCCGTCTCGCGCGCTGGGTCGACGAGGCCGAGCGCGAAGGCCGGCGATGCACCCTGCTGCTGCCTGGCCATCCGCCGCTCGGCCCCGCCTCCGGCGCCACGCACCGGCATGCGTGCCTGCGTGCGCTCGCGCTGCTGCCGCGCGAGGACGGTTGAGCATGGCCGCCAGTCCCGCGCTGGATCCGCGCAGCCGCAGCTGGACGCTCGCCGCCGCCGGTGCGTGCCTGCTGCCGCTGCTGCTGCAGATCCCGCGTGGCCTCGCCCTGGCGGTGGCCGCGGTGGCGGTGACGGTCGCCGTGGTGTCGCGCCGCCGTCCGCTGTCGTCGTGGCTGCGCGTCCTGCTGGTGCTCGCGCTCGGCGGCGGCGTGGCGGTGAGCTTCCACTTCGCGATCGGCCGCGATACCGGCTGCGCGCTGCTCGCGGCGATGCTCGCGATCAAGCCGGCCGAAACCTTCCGCCTGCGCGATGCACGCAGCCTGCTCGGCTTCGCGCTGTTCGCACCGTTCGCCACCTTCCTGCTCGACCAGGGACCGGTGTCGCTGCTGCTCGGCCTGGTTGGCGCGCTGCTGGCGCTGGCCGCGCTGATGCGGCTCGCCGACCTGGAATCGGGCGATGGCCGCCGGTTGGTGCCGGCGTGGCCGCGCGTGCTGGCGGTCGCTCGGCTGGCCGGCATCGGGCTGCCGCTGGCGCTGGCGGCCTTCTGGCTGTTCCCGCGCCTGGGCACGCCGCTGTGGGGCGTGCCGGAACGCGCCAACGCACGCCCGGGGCTGTCGGACACGATGACGCCGGACCAGTGGATCGACCTGCTCAACGACGACACCGTGGTGTTGCGCGTGCAGTTCCTCGGCGACACCCCGCCGCGCGAGCAGATGTACTGGCGCGGCCCGGTGCTGTGGGACTTCGACGGCCGCACCTGGAGCCAGCCGCGCTGGCTCGCCACCCTGCCGGCGCCCCCGGTGGTGCCGGCGCGCGCGCGCTGGACCTACGACGTGGAGGTCGAGCCGACGGACCGGCGCCAGCTGCCGGCGCTCGACCTGCCGACGTCCATCCCGCAGGACGTCGCGCTGAACCACGACTACCAGCTCGAGGCATCGCGCGAGCTGTCGGACGTCACCCGCTGGCGGATGCGCTCGGCGCCGCCGGCAAGCTTCGAACCGGCGCTCTCGCCGGCCCTGCGCGCGCGCGCGCTGCGCCTGCCCGACGGCTTCAATCCGCGCACGGTCGCGCTTGCCCATGCCTGGCGCCGCGAGGCGGGCGCAGACGATGGCGCCATCGTCCGTCGCGCGCTCGCCTGGATCCGCCGCGATTTCGCGTACACCCTGGCGATGCCGATGCTCGGGCGCGATGCGGTCGACGAATTCCTGTTCGTGCAGAAGGCCGGCTACTGCGAGCACTTCAGCTCGTCCTTCGTGGTGCTGATGCGGGCGGCCGGCATCCCGGCGCGCGTCGTCACCGGCTACGTTGGCGGCTACCGCAACCCGATCGGTGGCTACTGGGCGGTGCGCCGCTCCGACGCGCATGCGTGGGCCGAAGTGTGGCTGGCCGGGCGCGGCTGGGTGCGCGTCGTCCCGACCGCCGCCGTCGCGCCGGATCGCATCTACGACACCCTCGCCGACCGCGCGCCGGGCGCGGGCGGTCCGTTGGGAGGCGCGCTCACCCCGGCCTACGACCTCGGCGACTGGCTGCGCCGCGGCTGGAACGACTTCGTGCTCGGCTATGACGCGACCCGCCAGCGCCAGCTGCTGCAGGCCCTGGGCATGACCGACGCGGACACCACGCGGTTGCTGGCCTTCTTCGTGGCGATCGCCACGCTCGCGATCCTGTGGATGGTCTGGCTGACCGCGCGCGCCGAGCGCGAACGCGACCCG
>JABFWF010000236.1 GCA_013362405.1 Lysobacter sp.
CTTCGGCGGACTGGCGATCATCGTCGGCATCTGGACGCTCGACGCGCTCGCGCAGGCGGCGACCGGCGCGAGCCCGCTGTTTTCCGGCATCGATGGCATCAAGCACGCCATCAGCGGACACGGCATGTGCACGCCGCAGGAAGTGGCGGCCGTCGATCGCCTCAGCGGCGTGCTCGGTCCGTGCAACCTCAAGCTCGGCCCGGTGCTCGCGAGCCTGTCGCCGTTCCTGCTGTTCGTCGGCGGGCGTCGCATGGGCACGGCCGGCTGGCTGCTGGCCGCCGCGGCGATCGGCATCGTGCTGGTGCTGGCCGGCTCGCGTGCGTCATGGATCACCTATGCCGTCGCGCTGGTGCTGTCGGGCTGGCGGTTGGTCGGCTGGAAGAAGCTGATCGGCGTGTTCGCGCTGGGCGCCATCGTGATCGCCACGCTGAGCGCCACCGTGCCGCAGGTGCGCGAGCGCCTCATGCGCACCACGCATGCGGTCACCGCGGACGTGGAAGGCGTGGACAGCGCGCTTTCCGGCCGCGCACGCATCTGGAGCGCGGCGCTGTGCATGGCGCGCGAGCATCCGATCAACGGCGTCGGCGCCCGCGGCTTCCGCGAGGCTTTCCCGGCGTGCGATCCCGCGCCGGGCCAAGTGGCGGCGTGGGGCACGGGCCCGGCGCTGCATGCGCACCAGATCGTGCTGGAAGTGCTCAGCGAAACCGGCGCGTTCGGCGTGCTGCTGTGGCTGGCCGGTCTCGCACTCGCGTGGCGCGCGTGGCGCTTCGCCGACGAGCAGGCGCGCGAACGCGCACGTCCGGCGATGTGGGCGCTCGCGGTGACGGTGTTCCCGATCAACACGCACCTGGCGTTCTATTCGACGTTCTGGGGCGGGCTGACGCTGCTGCTCGCCGCGCTGTACGCCGGCAGCCTGCTCGCGCGCGAATAGCCGTCAGCGCTTGCCGTAGGGCGAGGTCATGCCCGGCGGGCGGCGCTTGAAGCGGCGGTGGATCCACAGGTACTGCGTCGGGGCCTCGCGGACCATCGCCTCGATCGCCGCGTTGACGCGGGTGGAATCGACCGCGGCGTCGTTCGACGGAAAATCCTCCAGCGGCGCGCCGACGCGCAGCACGTAGTCGGCACCTTCGCGGCGATGGAAGAACGGCACCACGACGCAGCCGCTCAGGCGCGCGAACTGGTGCGTGGCGGTGATCGTCGCCGCCGGCACGCCGAAGAACGGCGCGAAGACGGTGTCCTTGCCGCGCATGTCCTGGTCTGGCGCGTACCACAGGAATCCGCCCTGCTTGAGGTGCCGGATCGCCGGGCGGATCTCGTCGTTGGTGAACATCGCCCTGGCGTAGCGCAGGCGGCCGCGCTTGACGGCCCACTCCATCACCGGGCTGCGATGGCGACGGTACATGCCGGTCAGCGGCAGGTGGTCGCACATCAAGCGGCCGCACATCTCCAGCGTCATGAAATGGCCCGACACCATCAGCACGCCGCGGCCCTGCGCGCGGATGTCGTCCAGCAGTTCCAGCCCTTCGATGCGCACGGTGCGGCGCATCGGAGCCGCCGAACCCCACCAGGCGCGGGCGAACTCGAAGAACCCGATGCCCAGGTCGCGGAAGCTGTCGCGCAGCAGGCGCTCGCGCTGATCGGCGGACATCTCCGGAAAGCACAGCTCCAGATTGATCTGCGCGGCCTTGCGCCGCGATGTGCCCACCACCAGCGCGAACGCGCCGATCAGCCGACCGAGCCCGCGCTGCACGGACCACGGCAGGCGCGCGCCCAGGCACATGACGCCGAGCGCGAGCCACATCGGCCAGTGGCGCGGGCCGAACGGCGGAGACGGCGGCGAGGTGGGGGATTCGACAGCCCTGGGCATCCGCAGATTCTACGGGGCGGCTGCCTGCATGCAGTAGACGCTCGCGATGCGAGCGCTATCCGTGCCGACGGAACAATGCGCGGATCGCGGGATCTTCGCCCGGCCGTCACCGGCTTCGCTATCCTTATGCCGATGCCGAAAGACCCCATCGAGCGCCTGCTGCGCGGCCTGTATTCGGTCGCCCTGTATCTGTTGGCGCCGATCACGGTCTACCACCTGATCTGGCGCGGCCTGCGGCAGCCCGCGTATTTCCTGCGATGGCAGGAGCGTTACGCGCATTACGGCGATGCCCCGCCGATGCGCACGTTGTGGGTCCTCGCGGTCTCGGTGGGCGAGGTCAACGCCGCCGTGCCGCGGGTCAACGCGCTGCGACGTGCGAGACCGGATCTGCGCCTGCTGGTCACCACCATCACGCCGACGGGTTCGGAGCGCGTGCAGGCGCTATGGGGCGATGCGGTCGAACACGTCTACCTGCCCTACGACCTGCCGGGCGCAGTCGGGCGTTTCCTCAAGCATTACCGCCCATACGCCGCATTGATCATGGAAACGGAACTGTGGCCGAGCCTGTTGTTCGGCTGCCGCGACGCGGGCATCCCGGCGGTCATCCTCAACGCACGGTTGTCGGAGCGCTCGCTGCGCGGGTATCGCGTGCTTGCGCCGCTCGTCGCGCGCGCCCTGCGCACGGTGCGGACGGTGGCCGCGCAGTCGCATGCCGATGGCCAGCGCTTTGTGCGGCTTGGCGCGGACCCCGAACAGGTCGCCGAAGTGGGCAACCTGAAGTTCGACGTCGCCGTGCCGGAAGACCTCGCCGGCTTCGCCGCGCAGTGCCGCGCGCGCTGTGGCGAACGCCCCGTCTGGATCGCCGCGAGCACGCACGAGGACGAGGAGATGGCGGTGATCGCGATCCATCGCCAGCTGCGCGCG
>JABFWF010000066.1 GCA_013362405.1 Lysobacter sp.
GTTCGCCCAGGCGCAGCATCACCAGCGCGATCATCGGCGCCCACGACAGCACCATGAAATACGCTTCGCGCTGGCGGCTCCACGCGGCCCTGACGCTGACCGCGAACGTCGTCACCGCCGACACCAGGAATACGGAGTTGGCCACCCACGCCAGCCAACCCGCGGCGGTACCGAGGTTGGCCAGCAGCAGCACCAGCAGCGCGGCGTTGCAGCCGTGGAGGACACGCATGAAACGCGGATGGCGTTCGGGCAGGTTGAGATAGAGCGCGACGAAGCTGTTGCTCGCCACCACGCCCAGCAATCCGAACATGCGGCCCACGCGCGGATCCAAGCCGACCAGTTCCGCCAGCCACGGCACCGCGCGCACTTCGCCGCCGACGCATGCCAGGTAGAACGCCTGCGCGGCAAGCGTCAGCGAAAGATAGGCGTATGTCCGCTCGCCGATCCCGACCCAGAACCCCACCGCCAGCAACGCCAGCACCACCAGCGTTCCCAGCACGAAGGTGCGCAGCGCGACATGGCGCAGGTCCTGCCGATGCACGGCAGCGAGCGGTTCTACGTCCACGGACATCGCGTTGGGCGAAAGCGCACTCACGCGCAGGTAGATGGATTCGCCGGTCGCCAGGCCCTGCGGCAGCGGTATGACCAGCGCACGCGTCGAGAATTCGGAGTCGGCGTCGGCACCGATCAGCGCACGGCGCACGGGGATCGCGTCGCCGGGGCGCCAGACTTCGACCCGGTTGAGGTAGGGGAAACGCAGGACCAGGTTCGGTGAATCGGCCGGCTGGACGGCCTCGCGGGCGGTCAGGCGCCACCAGCGCGGGCGGCGGGTCGTCTCCTGGATGGCCTGGCCTTCGACGCTGGCGAATTCGCCTTCGTGGCGGCCGGATAGGACTTCCAGCGGGACCGGGTCGTCGTCGAGGCGGGACACGTCGAACAGCTGCGCCGACGCGGACGTCGCCACCAGCATGCTGAATGCCGCGAACGCGGCCTGCCACCACCGACGAAAGGGCTTCCCCATGACCCGTCTAGGCCCCCGAGCAAGGTCGGGGAGCATACCTTAATGAGACGGGCGTCGCGGAACGGGCCGACGAAGGGCAGCGCGACCGGGGCCGACGGCGCCCCGCAGGGTCAGGTCGGGGCGCCCTGCCCGGTCACCCGCGCGACGGCGTCGTGGGCGTGGAGGCTTTCGAAATGCGAGACCTGGGCGTCGAAGCGCTCGATGCGCGGGTCGGCCGACAGGGCGGCGGCGACCCGGCGGGCTGCGTCTTCGCAGAACATCAGGTTCTCGGCGTTGAGGCGGGCGAAGGCCTGCTCGTCCTCGCGCTTCACGGCCGTCTGCACGGGCGTGGCAAGCGCGGCTTCGAGGGCATCGATCAGCGCCGCCAGCGGCACCTCGTCGAAGGCCGGGCGCAGTTCCACGCGCACGTCGGCGCGGCTGCGCTGGGCGTGCGGGGTGGCGGCCAGGCCGCGCTCGGAGGCGAGCCATTCGCTCACCACCGCTGTCGACAGCGGACGCGCCGCAGCGAAATCCTCGGCGAAGCGTTCGGCGTTGAGCTGGCGCGAGAGCGCCGCCGAGGCCGGGCAGGTGCTGGAATATTCGACAGAGAAGGCCAGCGCCAGGTGCAGGTGGCCATCGCGCAGGGTCGCGTCGATCTCCACCGGATAGCGCTTCCAGCCCGCGTTGTCGCTGGCCAGCGCACGACGCAGGAGGAGCTGTTCGTAGCGCAGCACCAGGCGTGCGGACGTCGAGATGCCGCCCTGCTTCTCGACCAGCGTCTGCAGCACGCGACGCAGGCCGGCGGGCGTCACCGTCTCGCTGGCGAAGGCATTCTGCAATTGCAGGTACATGCGCGACATGTGGATGCCGCGGGCGTTGGCGTCCTTCAGGTCGACGCTGACGTCGACGGACGCGGCGACGGTGATCGCCTCGCCGTCGGGCCCGGCCACGCGAAGCGGCAGGGCGATGTTGGACATGCCGACCCAGTCGAGCGGACGCGCCGCGGCGGCGGCGTCGAAAGCTACATCGGGGAGACGGCGCGGAGTGGTGGAAGTCGTGGTCACGGCGGACGTAATGGGGTTGGCGCGGGGGAGCGCAAGCCGGGCCATTGTAGCGGCCGCATCCGGACGGCCAGCCGGACAGGCTGCAACAGTCAGTTTCGGGGCATCGCGGCGCCTATCGCGGCGATAGGCACCACGGGCAGGTTCAGCCGCGGGCGCCGCGCCACGCGGCCCAAAGCGCGGACCACGGCGGCAGCGGCAGAGAGGCATCGCCGCGACGCAGGCGCTGGCGTGCAAGGGCGTTCCATACACGACGCGGCCGGCTGGCCTCGGCATGGGGCCAGGCTTCGAGCAATTCGGCAGCCCAGGCGCGCGTCGTGGCGCCCTCGCCCGCCCGGGCGATGACGCTCATCGGCACGGCCGCTTCGCCGGTTTGCGCGAGGCGCACGTGCAGCAGGCTCGACTGTACGGCGGGCGCGCTGGCAGGCGTCGCATCGAACAGCGCCGCCTCGATCTGCGCCACCGCCTGCGCGAACGGCGCAAGCACGGCAAAGGCTTCGTCGCGATCGCGCGGACGCTCGCGGGTTTCGCGCAGCGAGGGAATCGCCGCGCCGAGCGTCGTCCACGGCGCCGGGAGTTTCTGCAACGTAAGGCCCAGCGGATGGCGGCGCAGGCCGCGCGACCAGCCCTGCAGTTCCTCCATCCACCACGCGAGCTTCGCCTCGCCCGGACGCGCGTCGCTGCCGCCCCACGCGGCGTCGGTCAGCTCCTGCTGCAACGACGC
>JABFWF010000174.1 GCA_013362405.1 Lysobacter sp.
GCACCACGGATGCCACCGTGCTCGACCTCATGGCCGAGCAGTGGGGCGATCGCCCGATCAGCCTGGACGAACTCGGTCGCGCGCAGGAGTACTCGCTGCGCTACGCCGTCACGTTCGAACTTCGCCGCCCCGACGGCACGGCCATCGTGCCGCGCCAGACCATCGAGCTGGCGCGCGATTACGTGTCCAACCCCGTGCAGGCCATCGGTACCGAAGGCGAGCGCGAGATCCTGCAGGGCGAAATGCGCCGCGAGATGGTCGCCTCCGTGCTGCGTCGTCTCGATGCGGTCGCCCGTCATGCCACCGCTGCCGCGGCGGCAGCGCCGGCCGAACTGACGCCGCCGCCGACCTCGGACACGACCACGCCCTGATGGAACTGCGTCCGGAGCAGCTCGTAGCGCAGCTGGGCCTCGATCGACCCGAGCCCGCGTCGCTGCATCCGGCCTATCTCATCGCCGGGCCCGAGCCGCTGCGCGTGCTCGAGGCCGCCGACGCCGTGCGCGCCGCCGCGCGCCGCGCGGGCATCGCCGAACGCGAGGTGTTCGAAGCCGAAGGCAACCAGCGCGAACCCGACTGGAACGCGCTGTCGGCAACCTTCCGCGCGCCGAGCCTGTTCGCCAGTCGTCGCCTCGTCGAACTGCGTCTGCCCAGCGGCAAGCCGGGCAAGGAAGGCGCGGAAGTCATCGCCGATTTCTGCGCCGATCCGCCGCAGGACGTGACGCTGCTCATCACCGCCGGTGACTGGAGCAAGCAGCACGGCGGCAAATGGAGCGAGGCGATCGGCCGCATCGGGCAGATCGCCATTGCCTGGCAGGTCAAACCGCACGAGCTCACCGACTGGATCGAAAAGCGCCTGCGCGCACGCGGTCTGCGCGCCGACCACGACGCCGTGCAGAGCCTGGCCGAACGCGTCGAGGGCAACCTGCTTGCCGCGGCGCAGGAAATCGACAAACTCGCGCTGCTTTCCGACGGGCAGTCGCTCGACCGGCAGCGCATGGACGAACTCGTCGCCGACGCCGCGCGATACGACGTGTTCCGTCTCGTCGATGCCACCTTGAACGGGCAGGGCGCGCAGGTGTCGCGCATGCTCGCGGGCCTGCGTGCCGAAGGCGAGGCCGTGCCCGGCCTGCTGGGCATGATCGTGATGGAACTGCAGCGCGCCGCCACGCTCGCGCGCGTGCAGGCACGCGGCGGCAATCTCGCGTCCGAATTCAAAGCGCAGCGCATCTGGGATTCCAAGCAGCCGATGTACAAGCGCGCGCTGGCGCGTCATGCCTCGCCGCGCTGGGACGCGTTCGTCGCCGAAGCCGGCCGCGTGGACCGCATTGCGAAGGGTCGTCCGCGTTATGGCGAAGAGCCCGTCGACGCATGGCTGGCGCTGGAGCGCCTGCTGCTGGCCGTCGCCGAACCGCGCGCGACGCGGCTGCTCGCCGGCTGACGCACGCAGCGCATGACCCTGCGCATCTATTACGGCGGAACCTTCGACCCGGTGCATGCGGGCCATCTTTCTGTCGCATGTGAAGTGCGCGATGCGCTGGATGCAAAGGTCTACTTCGTGCCGGCCGCCGATCCACCGCACAAGGGGGCCACGCACGCCGACGCGCACGCGCGTGCGCGGATGCTCGATCTGGCCATCGCGGGTGAGCCGGGCCTCAAGGTCGACCGCCGCGAACTGCTTCGCGACGGGCCCTCGTACACCGTCGACACGCTGCGCGAACTGCGCGGCGAACTTGGGCCCGACGCACCGCTGGTATGGATGATCGGCGGCGATTCGCTGCTGGCGCTGCACACCTGGAACCGCTGGCGCGAGCTGTTCGCGCTGGCGCATGTACTGGCGGTCGCGCGCCCGGGATCGCACCTGGAGGCGGCCGCGGTTGCGGCGGTGGCACCGCAGGTCGAGGCCGAGATCGGCCCGCGTCGTCGCCCCGCCGAAAGCCTGAACAGCACTCCGGCCGGTGGCCTGGCGGTGTTCCCGCTGCATCGTGAGCGCCCGGAGTCCTCCACCGAGCTGCGCCGCCGCATGGCGGCCGGGGAACCGTGGGAATCGGGCGTCGCGCCCGCCGTGGCCGAATACATCCGCCGCAATGCCCTCTACGGCGTCCGGGGCGTCACGCCGGCTTCGTTATAATCCCCGGGCACGCAATCCCCCGATCAGAGAGTCATCGCCCCTTGAGTACCGAAGCGCAAGTCATCAAGACCCGCCTGCCCAACCCGCCGCCGCCGGTGGATGTCCTGCTGAAGACCGTGCATGCGGCCGTGGAAGAACTCAAGGCGCGCGATGTCATCGAGATCGACGTACGCGGCAAGAGCAGCGTCACCGACTACATGGTCATCGCTTCGGGCACCTCGACCCGTCACGTGAAGTCCATCGCCGACGAAGTCGTCAAGTTTTCCAAGACCCTCGACGTCCAGCCGCTGGGCGTGGAAGGCGAGCGCGAGGCCGAATGGGTGCTGGTCGACCTGGGCGACGTCGTGGTCCACGTGATGCTGCCGCGCGTGCGCGAGTTCTACGCACTGGAGCGTTTGTGGACGGTGGGCGATCAACCGCCGGAAGCGGAAGAGGACGAGCTCGAGGCAGGCGCGCAAGGGCGCTACTGAGCTTCGATCCGGAAGCGGATCATGCAACGGCGCCTTCGGGCGCCGTTCGCGTTTGTGGACATCCGAACCGCGTTGGTCACCAGCGCCGCGACCGCACATCCGATGCGGTCGCGGCCTGGTGCAGTCGCCTCAAAGCGGCCCGCGTTCCCACGGGCCGGTGATCGCGAAGGTGATTCCCG